>JBIOTQ010000045.1:0-16287 GCA_044866075.1 Actinomycetota bacterium
GAGATGACCTGGAACGTCAGGATCAGCGCGGTCACGTCGAAACCCTTTCCTTGCCGGTCGGTCGGGACAGTGTACCGGAGGTGGACGGGTCCGGCAGGGTGGGTGGGGGTGAGTGGGTGGAACAGAGGCGCTACGAAGATTCCAGCCAAATAGCCGTCATGTCGCCGCGTACGAAGTACGGGTGGGGCACGAACCCGCGGACCCGGGGACCGAGCAAGGACGTCTCCGTCAGGTGCAGCAACGGCACGACCGCGGACAACCCGGCCGCGCGCGCGTCGGCCACTTTCCAGATCGCCGCCGCCTTCGCGGGGTCGCGCTCGGCCAGCCCGGCGTCCATCGTTCGCTCGACGGCCGCGTCGTGGAGACCCGAGTAGTTCGTGTTCCCCCGCGCGGCCAACGCACGTCCGTCGACGAGCGGCCCCAGCGCCCCGCGGCCGCCGAGGCCGGGCCAGTCCGCGCACCACGTCGCGATCCCCATCGGCACGTTCGCGGCGGGGACCTCGTAGTGATCCTCGTAGAGGGAGGCGATCGGGACCGGGGTGATGCCCACGCGGATCCTCGCCGCACGGAGCGCGCGGGCGCCGGCGGCCGCCTCCCGGCGGTCGATCGCGCGATTCCCGACCACGAGCCGAGTCGCGAACCCGGTCCGGAAAGCGGTCGTCGCCGCGAGGATTCGTTTCGCCCGCGCGGGTTCCGCGGGGGGAACGGCCAGAGACCCGTCGTAGCCGTCTACGGTCGACGGCAGGATCGTCGCGGCCGCGATGCCGCGACCCGGTCGGATCGCCGCGATGGCCTTCCGGTCGACCGCCGCTTTGACGGCGTTCCGTGCGCTGGCGAACGTGAACGGCGACACCCGCGTGTTCATGAACAGGTAGCGGAGACATCCGTTCGGACCCGCCACGACCCGCTCCGAGGGCACGCCGCGCGCGATCGCGGCAACCGGCCCGACGTCGCCGGACAGATCCGCGCGGCCGGCGGTCAACCGGCGCTGGATCTCCGCGGGGTCGACACCCACGCCAACCGAGATCTCGTCGACCCACGCGCGGCGGACGGGGTCGCTCAACTCCTTCCACGCATCGTTGCGCACCAGGTGGATCCGTTTCTCGGGCACGTAGCCATCCTTCTCATCCAGGCGGTACGGACCCGAGGCGGAGATCTCGTTCGGCCGCGCCGTCGGGGTGAGGCCGGCGGGGACCGCGCTCGCGGCCGGCAGAGCCAGAAGCGACAGCAGGTCGTTCGCCGGCCGGATGAGGGTGATGACGACAGTGCGCGCGTCCGGCGTCGCGATCCCGGCGACGCGGCTGGTCCGCGGATCGGCGCCGGCGATCACTGTGAAGTACCGCGCGAGCGGCGACCGGACGGCGAAGATCCTTTCGATCCCGGCCTTCACATCCCGCGCCTCGACAGGCCGCGACGCCGGGCCGCTGAACGCCGCGTCGTCGCGCAAGCGGAAGGTGTATCGGAGGCCGTCCGCGGAGATCTCGGGGGCCGCCTCGGCGAGGTCGGGCACCGGCCTCGCCTCGTCCGTCGTCCCGGCCGGCGGGAACGCCATGAGCCCTCGATGGAGCGCGCGCATCAGTCCGAAGGACGAGGGGGCGCCGGCGCGTTGCGGATCGAGCGAGTCGACGTCGTCGCTCAGCAGGACGCGCAGCACGCCCCCGCGGGCGCCCTCGACGGACGCCGGCCCGGTTCCGGTCCCGACGGGCCGGCGCGGACCTTCGTTCCCCGGACACGCGACGAGGGCGAGGAGCAACAGCAGCGTTGCGCGTGAGACGCGCACGATCTCAGCCCGCCGTCGCCTTCTTGGGTGCAGCGGTCTCGAGCGTGGGATATCCGAACGCGTCCATCTCGAGGTTCGTGAAGCGCGGCAGGTTCACCAGACGCAACTCGCCCTCCCACCACAGAGGGATGATCGGCAGCTGCGTGACGAGCACATCCTCGGCCCGGCGGTAGAGCTGGTTCCGCTCTCCGTCGTTCCGCTGCGTATGCGCTTGCGCGATGAACCCCTCGAACGTCGGGTTGCTCCACCGGGAGAAGTTCACCGCGCCGTCGCGGGAGAACAGCGGACGTAGGAAGCTGTCGGGCGTCGGGTACGTCATCGTCAACGACAGCGCTCCGATGACGCCGCTGCGCGCGCCGGTCAGATAAGCGCGGAAATCGCTCAGCGGCTTCTTCGTGACGATCTCGATGTGGATCCCGAGCGTGCGCTGGATCTCGAGAACGAGGCGGTCGGCCCACTCCTCCGCGAACGTCCCGCCTGGAACCGCGAGAGCGATCGTCGTCGACTTTGGTACACCGCCGTCCTTCATCAGGTCGCGCGCGCGACCGGGATCGTAAGCGCAGTAGAGACAGGGGCCGGTCCCGCCGGCCGCGTTGCGATACCCCGGCATCCCCGGCGGGAAGATGCCGGTCGCGGGCGGATGCAGACCGGCGAACAAAGACTCGGAGATCGCGCGCCGGTCGATCGCGAGCGACAGCGCTTGCCGCAATAGCAGGTTGCGCGTCGGCGCGAGATCGGTGAGCGCGACGAGGTACCACAACGTGCTCGTCGCCTTCTGGATGAGGCGCTGCGGGTTCTGCGCCAAGGCCTGGTTCTCCTTCGCGCGCGGCACGCGCGTCCAGTCCAAGTTTCCCTTCTGCCACTCGTCGTACGCGAGCTCGAGATCGGACAGCAGGACGAAGTCGACCCGCGCGAGCTGGGGCGCCTTCCCGTACCACCGCGGGTTCGGGACGAGCGTCACGGATTCGTTGTGCGACCAGTTCTCGATCATGAACGGTCCGTTGCCGATCGGGTGGTCGGACCAGGACGGCTTCTGGGTCTTGAGCGCCGGTTCGGACGGGATCGGCGAGAACGCGGGCTGCACGAGCCGGGCCAGGAAATCGGCGTCCGGCGCCTGCAGCGTGATCTGCAGTCGGTACTCGTCGAGCGCCGTGACGCCGGCGAGCGTGTCGGCCTTCGCAGCGCGGTAGTCCTCGTACCCGATGACGCCCGACAGCTGCGAAGCGAGCGGCGAGCCTTGCGCCTTGCTCGCGACGCGGTTGAAGGCGCGGACGAAGCTGTCCGCGGTGACCGTCTCGCCGTTCGAGAACTTGTTGTTCCGGCGAAGCGTGAAGGTGAACTGCCGGGCGTCGGAGCTCACCTGCCATCGTGTCGCCGACGCCGGCCGCAGGGCCCCCGTCTTCGGGTCGTAGTCGATGAGACCCTTGAAGACGTTGCGTACGATCATGACCTCGTCGAGGTCGTCGGCCCGCGCCGGATCGAGCGACCCGGGTTCGCTGGCCTCGATCCGGATCTCCCCGCTCGCCACCCTGTTCGGCGGCGTGTCGTTCGGACAGGCCGTGAGCAGCAGGAGGCAGACGCAGGCGATCATCGTCGCGCGCGCCGGGGGGACGGAGGTGCGCCCGGCGGGGCCGGGCTCGGTTCGGGTCACCGATGAACCCCTCGCCCGGTATACGGCACCGTGAAGACGGAAGATTGAGTGAGAGGGGTGTTCACCAGGCAAAACGCATGGTCGTTCGCGGCATCCGTCCGCAAGGATAGCCTCTGGGCGCGCGGGTTTCGCGGTGGTTAGCCGCGGAAGCGGACGATGAGCGCGAAATCCTCCGGGTCGAGGGAAGCGCCGCCCACCAGGGCCCCGTCGACCTCGCTCTCGGCCATGATCGCGGAGATGTTCCCCGCGTTGACGCTGCCCCCGTACTGGATGCGGATGCCGTCCGCGGCCGCCTGCCCGCCGAGCTCGCCGACGGTCTTCCGGATCAGCTCGATCACGGTGTTGGCGTCGGAGGGCTGCGCCGTGCGCCCGGTGCCGATGGCCCAGACGGGCTCGTAGGCGACGACCAGCCGGGCCAGCGCGTCGGCCGAGATCCCGGCCAGCGACCCGCGCACCTGCGTCGACACGACCTCGTCGGTCTGCTCGGCCTCACGCTGGTCGAGCGTCTCGCCGACGCACACGATCGGCGTCATACCGTTCGCCAGGACCGCCTTCGCCTTCTTGTTCACCATGTCGTCGGTCTCGACGAAGTACTGCCGCCGCTCCGAGTGACCCACGATCACGTACGAGCACTTGAGCCGGGCGAGCATGCCCGGCGCGATCTCGCCGGTGTAGGCGCCCTTCTCCTCCCAGTGGCAGTTCTGCGCGCCGAGCCCCATCGGGATGCGGTCGCCCTCGAGCAGCGTCTGAACGCTGCGGAGCGACGTGAAGGGCGGACAGACGACGACCTCGACCGCGTCGTAGTCCTGGGGGCGGAGGTTGTAGTGCAGCTTCTGGACGAGCCCAATCGCCTCCAGGTGGTTGAGGTTCATCTTCCAGTTCCCGGCGATGATCGGCTTGCGCGCCATGGCCGCGGCAGTCTATCCAACGATCGGGTCAACCAGGGTGGGAGGGGGGCCGATGAGCGCGACCACCGATCACCTAGGGCGGAGAGGAACGAGGCCGGGGAGCTCCTTGCCTTCGAGGAACTCGAGGGACGCTCCCCCGCCGGTCGAGATGTGCGACACCTCGTCCGCGTAGCCGAACCTCTCCAAAGCAGCAGCGCTGTCTCCCCCACCGACGACCGAGTAGCAGTCGCCCTTCGCGATCGCGGCGGCGACGGCGCGCGTGCCCGCCGCGAAGTCGTCGACCTCGAACACACCCATCGGGCCGTTCCAGAAGACCGTTTTCGCGGCGCGGATCGCGTCGACGTACGCGCGCGAGGTCTCCTTGCCGATGTCGTAGCCCCCGAGGTCGTCGGGGATCGCGTCTGCCGCGACCTGCTTCTTATCGACCCCGGCTTTCGGTTCGCTCGCCACCACGATGTCGGTCGGGATCAGCAGCTTGTTGCCGGCGTCCTTCATCAGGCCGGCGACCGCGTCGACCTGGTCGGCCTCGAGTAATGACTTGCCGACGCCGTATCCCTTCGCGGCGAGGAACGTGAAGCACATGCCGCCGCCGATCAGGAGGCGATCGACGCGCGCGAGGAGGTTCTTCAGGACGGTGAGCTTGTCGGACACCTTCGCGCCGCCGACCACGGCGACGTACGGGCGCTGCGGGTTCTCCAGCAGGCCCGAGAGGACATCGACCTCTTTCTCCAGGAGGCGTCCCGCCGCCGCGGGCAGAAACTCGGCGACGCCGACGACGCTGGCGTGCGCGCGATGGACGGCGCCGAACGCGTCGTCCACGTAGACGTCGGCGAGGCCGGCGAGCGCGCGTGCGAACGCCGGGTCGTTCTTCTCCTCACCCGGATCGAAGCGGAGGTTCTCGAGGAGCACGACCGGCGCATCGCCCTCGACGGGACCGGTCGGGCTCGGCGCAAGCGGGACGTCGTCACCGAGAAGATCCGCCAACCTCCCCGCGACGGGCTTCAGCGAGAGTTCCGGCTTCACTTGTCCCTTGGGGCGACCGAGGTGCGAGCACGCGACGATCTGCGCCGCGCCCCGCTCGCGCAGCTCTTTCAGGGTCGGCAATGTCGCGCGGATCCTCAGATCATCGGTGATCGAGCCGTCCTGCTTCGACAGCGGGACGTTGAAGTCGGCGCGGAGGAGGACGCGCTTCCCGGCGACGTCGAGGTCGTCGATCGTTCGAAGCTTCACGCGCGAACGCGCTCTAGAGGCTTGAACCGATCTTGGTGACGAGGTCGACGAGGCGGTTCGAGAATCCCCATTCGTTGTCGTACCAGCCCATGACCTTCACCATGTTGCCGTTCGCCATCGTCGACTTGGCGTCGAAGATGCACGAGTGTGGGTTCCCCACGATGTCGCTCGAGACGATCGGGTCTTCGGTGTACTGGAGGATCCCCTTCAGAGGGCCGGACTGCGACGCTTCGAGGTACGCGCGCTTCACGTCCTCGACGGTCGCCTCGCGTTGCACGATGCACACGAGGTCGGTGATCGAGCCGTCCTGTACCGGCACCCGCAGCGCGGTTCCGTCGAGGCGCCCCTTCATTTCCGGCATCGCGAGCGACGTCGCCTTCGCGGCCCCGGTGGACGCGGGGATGATGTTCACCGCCGCGGCGCGCGCGCGCCGCAGGTCCTTGTGCGGCAGGTCCAGCAGGTTCTGGTCGTTCGTGTACGCGTGGACCGTGGTCATGAAGCCGCGCTCGATCCCGAAAGCGTCGTGCAACACCTTCGCGAGCGGCACGACACAGTTCGTGGTGCAGGACGCGTTGGAAACGAGGTTGTGATTCGCGGGGTCGTACTTGTCGTCGTTGACGCCCATCACGATCGTGATGTCCTCGCCCTTCGCCGGGGCGCTGATGACGACCTTTTTAGCCCCGGCGGCGAGGTGCTTCTCGGCCTTCTCTCGGTCGGTGAAGAGGCCCGTCGACTCGATGACGACGTCGACGCCGAGCTCCTTCCACGGGAGGTTCGCCGGGTCGCGCTCGGCGGTGACGCGAAACTCCTTGCCGTCGACGGCGACTCCGTCGCCCGTCGCCTTCACTTCTGCGTCGAGCACGCCGAACGTGGAATCGTATTTGAGCAGGTGCGCGAGCGTCGCCGGATCGGTGATGTCGTTGACGGACACGATCTCGATGTCCGAACCGCGTTTCGCGATCGCTCGGAAGAAGTTGCGCCCGATGCGCCCGAACCCGTTGATGCCGACCTTGACCGTCATGACAAGCCTCCCGCTCACGAACGAATGTCGCCGCACACTGTTGCGTTGTGTCCTTACCCTACCCCGCGCGTTGCTCGGTCAGCCTGCCGAGCCGGCGCAGCCGGTCGGCGACGGCCGGCTTCGTTATCGGCGGCCGGCAGAGGCGGCCGAGCTCCTCCAAGGACGCGTCGGGATGGGCGATGCGCAGCATCGCCACCTCTCGTAGCGCCGGCAAAAGGCCGCGCTCGCCGAAGGCGTCGAGCGCACGCTCCGCCCACTCTCTCTGCTGGACCGCGGCTCGAGCCGTGCGGCGAGCGTTGGCCTCGTCGCAGTTGGCTAGCCGGTTCGCCTCGCCGCGCACGGCCTTCCACACGGAGCCCTGTTCCCACTCGAGGTATCCGTCGTGCGCGCCCATCGCCGCGAGGATCCGGCCGACCGACGCGCCGTCCTTCGCGTAGACGGCGAACGCGCCGCGGTGCTCGCGAACGCGCACCTGCGCGCCCAAGCGGTCCGCGAGCCCGGCGATGCCGCTCGCGGTGCGGCGGTCGGGCACGCGGATCTCCGCGTGGACCGGCGCGCGCGGTTCGGAGACCGAGCCGTGCGCGAGGAACGCGCCGCGCAGGTACGCGCCGGCGCAGCAACGGCGCGCCACGAGGCGCGCGGCAACGCCCGGCCGGATCCTCCCTGCGCGGTCGAGCACTCCCGCGTCGATGAACGGCGCGAGCTGCGCTTCCTCGACGCGGATCACCAGGTGTTGCCGGGGACGCGCGCGGCCCGGCTCGAGGATGCGGATCTCGGCGCGTGACGCGAAGCCGGCCGCCAATCCCTCGTACACCTTGCGCGCGAGACCGGCTTCCTCGACCTCGACCTCGAGCGCGAAATGACCGCCGCCAAGGATGTGGAACGTGCCGGCCGAGCGCAGCAGCGCCGCCATCTCCGCGCGGCGGTCGCACGCGCGCGGCGCGCGGTGCCGCGCGAGCTCTGCTTTGACGCGGTGACCGTACGACGACGGTTCGCGCTTCACAGCAACCCTTTCAGCGCCGCCGCGAGCTTGTCGGGATCGTGACGCGCTGCGCTCGCGACGAGGTCGACTCGCACGATCGGCGCCCGTAGCTGCGCGAGGGCGTCGTCGTCGATCGTCACCGGCCGCATCACGCCGGGCAGCGGTCCGTCGTGCACGAGCACCGCATCGAGGCGAAGTCCGGGAACGTGGGCGAGGAGGGCGCGAACGTGAGCCGCCGCATCCATCCCCGCCGTCTCTCCCATCTGCTGCGCGACGTTCAGCACCAGCGCGACGCGCTCCGCGCGCTGAACGGCGGCGGCGATGCCCGGGACGATCAACGCGGCGAGCACGCTCGTGAACAGGCTCCCCGGACCGAGAACGGTGAGGGTCGCCCCATCGATCGCCTCGACGGCGCCGGGCGTCGCCTCGGCGTCGGCGGGGTCGAGGTACAGCCGGCGCACCGGGCCCGGCCCCTGGGCGATCGCGACCTGGCCCCTGATCTCGGTCCCTTCGACGTCGGCCCGGAGCCGGACGGGGACGGGCGTCGCCGGCAAGACGCGCCCGTGCACGCCCCCGATCGTCGCCACCTCCTCGACCGCCGCGACGAAGTCGTCGCGCAGGTCGGCGAGCGCGGCGATCAGAAGGTTCCCCAACGGATGCCCCGCGAGGTCTCCCTGGCTGAACCGGTACTGGATCAGCGCCGCGCGCGCTTGATCGGCCGCGAGCGCCGCGATCGCCATCCGGAGGTCGCCCGGCGCGGGGATGCCGAGCCACTCGCGCAGGACACCCGAAGAGCCGCCGTCGTCGGCCACGGTCACGACGGCGGTGACGTCGCCGGTGAGCTGGCGGACCGCAGCGAGGGCGGCCGACAGGCCGTGGCCGCCGCCGATGCAAACGATGCGGGGATCCGGCACAACTCTCCTGCGTCGCCGGTTAGCCGCGGTCGATGTCGCGGTGCTCCATCGCGACCGGGAGGCCGCGGCGGCGGAGCATGTCGGCGATCTCCTCGGCGACCACGACGGAGCGGTGACGGCCGCCGGTGCAGCCGATGGCGACCGTGAGGTAGCGCTTCCCCTCGGTCAGATATCCGGGGATCAGGACCTCGAGCATCTCGTCGAACTGCTCCAGGAAGTCGCGCGTCGCCTGCCGCGTCATGACGTAGTCGCGGATCCGCTCGTCGGTTCCCGGCAGGGGACGCAATTCCTCTACCCAGTGCGGGTTGGGAAGGAACCGCACGTCCAGGACGAGGTCGGCGTCCATCGGGATCCCGTACTTGTAGCCGAACGATTCGACGGTCGCTTGCAGCCGCGTCTCGCGCGGCTGGCGCGAGAACGTCCCGACGATCCTGTCGCGCAGGTCGTGGACGGTCAGGTCGCTCGTGTCGATCACGAGATCCGCTTGCGCGCGCATCGACTCGAGCAACGCGCGCTCCCGCTGGATCCCGTCGATCACGCGATCGGCGAGCGGGTGCCGCCGGCGCGTCGCCTCGAAGCGGCGCACCAGCACGTCGTCGCCGGCGGTCAGGAAGAGGATCCGGTAGTCGACGCCGTTCTGCGCGAGGTCCTTCAACGCTTCCGTCAGCTCCGAGAAGAACTGGCGCCCGCGCACGTCGACGACGAGCGCGATGTGCTGCACCGAGGAACCCGGCCGCTGCGCGAGCTCGGCCATCTTCCCGATCAGCGCCGGCGGCAAGTTGTCGATGACGAAGTAGCCGAGGTCCTCGAGAGCTTTCGCCGCCTCGGAGCGGCCCGCGCCAGACAGTCCGGTGATGATCGTGAAATCGGGTAGCTCCACGAGTTCCTCGGTCCGTGCCTGCGCCCGCGCCATCTACTCGCCCGAACCGTTCTTGCCGGGTTCCAATCCTCGCAGCACCTGCTGCACCCTCCTCGCGACCGAGGCCGGGACGACCTCGGCCAGCTCTTGCTCGCTCGCTTGAAGGATACGGCGGACGGAGCCGAAGGTCTTCAACAGTCGTTTCTTGCGCTCGTCACCGATGCCGGGGACCCGGTCGAGGGCGCTCGCGCGGACCCGGCGGTCGCGGAGGGTCCGGTGATACGTGATTGCGAACCGGTGCGCCTCGTCGCGGATGTGCTGCAGCAGGTACAGCGCCTCCGACCCGCGCGGGATCTGCACCGGCTCCGACCGGCCGGGCATGTAGATCTCCTCGAAGCGCTTGGCCAGGCCGATCGCGCTGACCTCCTGGACCCCGATCTCGGCCAGCACCGTCGTGGCGGCGTTCAGTTGCCCCTTTCCGCCGTCGATCACGAGGAGGTTCGGCGGGTACGCGAACTTGCGGCCTTTCGCCGGCGGCGCGTCGCGGTCGGCGAGGTACCGGAGGAACCGCCGCCGCACGACCTCGGCCATCGACGCGAAGTCGTCCTGGCCCTCGACGCCGCGGATCTTGAATCGACGGTAGTCCGACCGCTTGGGCAGGCCGTCCTCGAACACGACCATCGAACCGACGATCTCTGTGGGGCCGGTGTTGGAGATGTCGAAGCACTCGATCCGCAACGGTGCGTCGGGAAGGCCGAGCGCCTCCTGCAACGCGTTGAGCTGTTTCGCGCGTGCCGCGAAGTCCGACCGGCGCTTCAACTTGTGCTGCGCGAACGATTCCTTCGCGTTCTGGTCGACCGTCTCGAGGAGCGCGCGCTTCTCGCCGCGCTGCGGGATGCGGAACTCGACGCGGCCCCCGCGCCTCGCGGACAGCCAGGCTTTCAAGAGCCCGTCGTCGGCCGGGGTCGCCTGCACCAGGATCTCGCGCGGGATGTCCTCCTCGGTCATGTACAGGTCGCGCAGGAACGTGGCGAGCAGACGCGCGGTGTCCATCTCCTCGACCTTGTCGACGACGAAGCCTTTCCGGCCGACCATGCGTCCGCCGCGCACGAAGAACACCTGCAACGCCGCCTCGAGCTCGTCCTCGGCGACGGCGACGGCATCAAAGTTCTCGTCGCGATCCGAGACGACGACCTGCTTCTCGATGGCCTTCCGGACGCTCGTCAGCTGGTCGCGCAGCCGCGCGGCGCGTTCGTATTCAAGATCGGCTGATGCCAAGTTCATGTCGTTCTCGAGCCGCTTCAGGACCGGCTCGAAGCGGCCTTCGAGGAACCCGACGAGGTCGTCGGCGATCCCTCGATGCTCCTCGGCGTTCACGTGCCCGACGCACGGCGCGGCGCACTTGCCGATGTCGTAGAAGAGGCACGGCCGGTTGATCCGGCGGCAGCGGTCGAAGACGCCTTGCGAGCAGGTCCGCACCGGGAAGGTCCGCAGCAACAGGTCGAGCGTCTCGCGGATCGCGTAGGCGTGAGCGAACGGCCCGAAGTAGCGGACCCCTTTGCGCTGCTGGCCGCGGAGCACCATCGCCCGCGGGTACTCCTCGTCTAGCGTGACGGCGAGGTACGGGTACGACTTGTCGTCGCGGTAGCGGACGTTGAACCGCGGGCGGTGCCGCTTGATCAGGTTGTACTCGAGGTGGAGAGACTCGACCTCGTTCTTGGCGACGATCCACTCGACGTCGGTGGCCGACTCGACCATCGCCTCGGTCCGGGGATGAAGGGCGGCCGCATCCTGGAAGTAGCTCGACAGGCGGCTGCGCAGCGACAGCGCTTTCCCGACGTAGATCACCCGCCCGTGCGCGTCTTTGAAGAGGTAGACGCCGGGCTGATCGGGGATCTCGGACGGCGACGGCCGCCGGAGGGTCCGGGTGGTCACGCCTCTATTGTAATTCCGGTTCGGAACGAGAAATCAGCCGCGAATCGCCCGCGTCCGGCCGCTTCGGGCCGGCGTCCGTGTTCTTCTGCCTGCGATGAGACACCATGGAGCTGTCTTTCTGCAGGGAGAACGGGTCGATCACCGCATAGCCCGTATCGCGACGGCGCAACATGGCGTTTTCTCGCGGTCGCAGGCGGCTAGCGTAGGAGCGTCGCGCGGATTCATCCAGAGCCGCGTGCGGAGCTCACGATGGGAGCGGTTGCACGCGGGCGTCTACCGGCTCGCCGGAGCGCCGGCTTCTTGGCGGCAGAGACTGATGGCGGCGTGCCTCGCTGTCGGCAACATCGCGTTGGTGTCGCATCGGGCCGCTGCAGCGCTGTGGGCGCTACCCGGCGGAGACAGCCGCCTCGTTGAGATCGGCTTTCCACCTCCGCGCCAGGTGCGGCGCCCCACGATTATCCCGCACGAACTGGGTGGACTGACAAGAGCGGATATCACGCGGGTCGACGCGATCCCGGTAACGACGCCCACGAGAACCCTCGTCGATCTGGCGTCCAGCGTTTCCGTGAACGTTCTCGAGGAAGCGCTCGACGACGCGCTCCGCCGTCGGCTCACGAGCGTCCGCCGAGTACGAGCTCGACTCACCCAGTTGGGGACACGCGGGAGACCTGGCGCCGGCCACCTTGCGGAGCTCGTCGACGCCCGCGTCGACTCGCCGGTCACGGAAAGTCCACTCGAGACGCGGTTCATACGGTTGATACGTCGAACGGGCATCCGGGTGCCCGTATCGCAGTACGAGATCCGCTCATGCGGCCGGCTGCTCGCGCGCGTCGACTTCGCGTACCCGGAGGCGCGCGTGGCGATCGAGATCGACGGGTATCGCTGGCACTCCGGGCGCCTGCGTTGGGAGAAGGACCTCGCGCGACGCAACGCGCTCACGGCCGTCGGCTGGCGGGTCCTGCACGTAACGTCGACCGACCTCGATGAGCGCCCCGACGACATCATCGACATGGTCGCCGGGGCGCTCCGAATGAACGTGTTTAGATGATGTACACGGGCGCGGTGACGGGTTCGGCGCCGGTGGCGAAGTACCACTGGATCCGCCAGAGGCCGAGGGGGAGGTAGTTCAGGGAATCGGCCCCCGTCTGGATGCGCATCTCGAAGGCGACCGACTTCCCCGACCCGATCGGACCGCCGGCCCCGGCACAGTTGAGGTGCTGGGCCCCACCATTCGCGTGCGTCGGAGGCGGGTTCCCGGCTGTATCGGAGACGAGCTCGTGGACGAAGTCCGGGCACGGGTCGAGCGAAACGGGGCGATCGGTCACGTTGGTGAACACGACCTGGTACCGGAGGACCTCCGCGTGCCGAACGGTCTCCGGCGCTCTCAGCGTGATGGCGAACTCGTCCGGAAGGGCGATCGTTCCGGAGAGGCTCGGAGTCAAGGAGGCCGGTCCGTTGAGCTGCGAGACACCGATCGTGAAGTCCTTGGAGCGGTCGCTGCAGCGTGGGAGGGTGGCGGCAGCGGTCGTCGCCACTTTCTCCCCAGACGGGAACGAGATCTCGTACCGCACCGACCGCGAGGCCGGGCCGCAGTAATTAGACCAGTCGTAGTACATCGTCGTATTCGCGCTGCCCCAGATCTCCGTGAACAACTCGTTCCCGCTCACTCGGACCTGCATGTCTCGCCCGCCGGCATCGATGAGACGCAGGCCGGCGGCGCTCGAACCGAGATCGAGCTTGCAGGTCGTCTTCCACGAGGTGGAAGCGAACAGCATGTAGGGACCCGATGTGTTGTCGCGCCCTGCGGTGAACGTGAAGTCGCCTGCGCCGCACGGGCGTGTCGGCGCCGGGTGGCCTTTGAACGCCTCGAGCTCGACCCAGCGCACCACCTTCGTCGCGGGCTCGATGTTCGAGGTGCCCAGCGACTTAACGCCGATCAGTGAGCCGACGACCACGACGGCCAAGCCTGCGGCGAGTCCTGCGGCGTTCAATGCCCGGCGGCCGCGGGCCCGGCGGAGAACCGGCGCGGGCGGCTCGTCGAGTGCGGGCGCGTGTCGAACCTTCGACCGCAACATGTCACGGACCTCCTGTTCGATCATGGGGTTCACCTCTCGACCTTCGTTCGCAACGCGTCCAGGCCACGCGACACCATCGACTTGACGGTGCCGACGGGCACGCCGAGCACGTACGCGGTCTGCTGCTCCGACAGGTCCTCGTAGAAACGGAGGACGATCGCCGCGCGCTGGCGCGGCGGCAGAGTGCCGAGCGCTTTCCAGAGCTGCTCGCGTTCGACCGGATCGCGTTCGCCGGGCGGCTCGTCTCGCAGCGCCCTCCCCTCGACCTCGAGGTGCTCGCGCTCGAGGCGCCGCCGGCGGAAGAAAGAGTTCGCCAGGTTGACGACGGTTCGCTTCAGGTAGGCGCCGAACGCGTCCGGGTCCCGGATGTCGCCGAACCGGCCGATCACCTTGACGAACGCGTCGTGGACGAGGTCCTCGGCGCGGGCCGCGTCTCCGGTCATGAGGAAGGCCAGCCGGGATGCCGCGGGGGCGTGGGTCCGGTAGAGCTCGGCCATCCGCCCGGTGGCCTTCGTCTCGGTTCGTTCCGTCACGGCGCTCATCATGACGGACCAAGGACGCACGACCGGAGCGCGAGGTTCCGCCTGGTTCAGGGCGGTTGTCGGAGGTTAAGGAGCCCCAGAAGGATAGGGCGAGCCCAGAAGGCCCGCCCTCGCCACGTCGTCTTCTATTTAGAGGCCGCGCAGTTGCCTGACCCTTCATCCCTCGGCCTCTTGCGAGGCCTTCATCCCTGGAGCCACAACACTTTGCGCGCGGTGCTCACCCAGAGAATCGTCCGCCCCGGGGGCGGTGATAAGGGACCGGAGCCCTATTTCTCGAAACCACCCGGGGTGACTAGCCCGCCGGTCGGTTGGCGCGACGGCTGCGGCTCTTAGGCGGTCTCCTCTTCGGCAGTACCGTTGTTCGCGACCGGTCCAAGCACCTCACGCAGGAAACGCCCCGTGTACGAACGGGTCACCTTCGCGATGTCTTCGGGCGTCCCCTCCGCCACGATCTCCCCCCCGAGGTTCCCGCCCTCGGGCCCGAGGTCGATGATCCAGTCGGCCTGCTTCACGACATCGAGGTTGTGCTCGATCACGATCACCGTGTTGCCGTTGTCGACCAATCGCTGGAGAACCCCGAGCAACTTCGAGATGTCCTCGAAGTGGAGCCCGGTCGTCGGCTCGTCGAGGATGTACACGGTCCGGCCTGTCGCGCGTTTCGACAGCTCGGATGCCAGCTTCACACGCTGCGCCTCGCCCCCCGACAATGTGGGCGCCGGCTGCCCGAGCTTGATGTAGCCGAGCCCGACGTCGTTCAGCGTGTCGAGATGCCGCCGGATCACCGGCAAGTTCTCGAAGAACGCGCAGCCCTCCTCGACCGACATCTCCAGCACCTGCGAGATGTTCTTCCCTTTGAACGTGACGTCGAGCGTCTCGCGGTTGTAGCGCTTGCCCTTGCATACCTCGCACGGCACGTAGATGTCGGGAAGGAAGTGCATCTCGATCTTGATCTGGCCGTCGCCGGCGCACGCCTCGCAGCGGCCGCCGCGCACGTTGAACGAGAAGCGGCCGGGCAGGTAGCCTCGCGAGCGCGCCTCCTGCGTCTGGCTGAAGAGTTGCCGGACGTGGTCGAACACGCCGATGTACGTCGCGGGGTTCGAGCGCGGCGTCCGCCCGATCGGCGCCTGATCGACGTTGACGACCTTGTCGATCAGGTCGATCCCGTTCAGGCCGCGGTGCTTCCCCGGCACGGTGCGCGAGTGGTAGATCTTCGCCATCAACGCCGGGTGCAACGTGTCGGTCAGGAGCGACGACTTCCCGCTCCCCGAGACGCCGGTGATGCACACCAGGCAGCCGATCGGGAACCGCACGTCGATGTTCTTGAGGTTGTTCTGCCGCGCGCCCTTCAGCGTGATCCAGCTGCCGCCCGGCGCGCGCCGCCACTCCGGCACGGGGATCGACCGCTTCCCGGCCAGGTACTGACCGGTCAGCGACTTCTTGTTCCTCAACAGGTCTCTCAGTGAGCCGGCATGGACGATCTCGCCGCCGTGCTCGCCGGCGCCGGGCCCGATGTCGACGACCATGTCGGAGGTGCGGATCGTTGCCTCGTCGTGCTCCACGACGATCAGCGTGTTGCCGATGTCGCGCAGCCGGATCAGCGTCTCGATCAGCCGGTGGTTGTCGCGCTGATGCAGGCCGACGGACGGCTCGTCGAGGATGTAGAGCACGCCGACCAACCCGCTGCCGATCTGCGTCGCCAGGCGGATCCGTTGCGCCTCTCCCCCGGCCAGCGTCGCGGCCGAACGTTCCAGAGTCAGGTAGTCGAGGCCGACGTCGATAAGGAACCCGAGCCGCGAGGTCACCTCTTTGATGATGCGGTCGCCGATCAGGTGCTCGCGCTCCGTCCACTCGAGCGTACGCAAGAATTTGTCGGTCTCGGAGATCGACATGCGACACAGCTCGGCGATGTTGACGCCCCCGACCGACACGGCGAGCGACTCCGGCTTCAGGCGCGTGCCCTTGCACGCCGGGCACGGCACCTCGCGCATGTACTCCTCGATCTTCTCGCGCTGATAGTCGCTCTCGGCCTCGTCGAGCTTCCGCTCGAGCCAGGGCACCACGCCCTCGAAGTACGTGTAGTAGGCGCGAGTCCGACCGTACCGGTTGCGGTAGCGAACGTAGATCTGGTCGTCGCCGGTCCCGTACAGGAAGACGTCGCGCTGCTTCTTCGTGAGCTTCCGCCACGGCGTCTTCGGCTTCGCCTTCACGTGGTTCCGCACCGAGTCGAGGACCTGGATGAAGTACTCGGTCCGGCTGGTGGCCCACGGCGCGATCGCGCCCTCTTCCACCGACACGTCCAGGGGGCCCCGCGACCTGAACGACGCCATCCTCGTCGCGTCCCGGATCCCGTCGGCCCGCCTCGGCAGCATCGAGGTGCGCCCGATCAGGGA
>JBIOTQ010000046.1:0-60225 GCA_044866075.1 Actinomycetota bacterium
GGAGTCCGACGACGCGCATGCCCGCCGCGACCAGGAGTGCCGTGAGGGTCACCGTCAAGAGATTCAGTCCATCGACGGGCAGACCGGCCGCGCGCGCCGACTCTTCATCCAGTGCCACGGCGAGCAACTGCCGGTAGAACGGCACCACGACGAGAGCGACGAGTACGCAAAGGACGATCTCGATGACGATGTCTCCCCAGGAAGCGGTCAGGACGCTGCCGAACAGCACGCCGAGCGCAGACTGGTCGAAGCGGTGCGCCGCGGCGAGAAACACGGCACCGGCGGCGATGGCGCCGTAGAAGACGAGCGCGAGCGCGAGGTCCCCCGCGATACGTCCCGCGGTTCGCATCCGCTCGAGAACGATAGCCCCAACGACCGCAATGGCGAGCGCGCCCCAGATCGGCGTGATGCCCAGAGCGACACCGATCGCGACACCGGCGAACGCGAGGTGCCCGACACCATCGCCGACCAAGGCGATCCGCCGCTGGACAAGGAAAGCGCCGACCGCGGGCGCTGTGAGGCCGACCACGGCGACGGCGATGAACGCTCGGACCGCGTAGGCATCTGTGAAGATCCTCATGAGACCTCGAAGTGCGCGTGGAACTGCTCGTGCGTCAGCTGCCGGATGCTGCCGTCCGCGATGACCAGGATCCGATCGAGCACGGCATGGAAATCGTCGGGGTCGTGCGACACGGCGAGGACGGTCGCGCCGGCGTCGGCGCGCGCCCGCAGCTCCGCGACGAGGCGCGGGCGCAAGCTCTGGTCGATCCCCGTCGTCGGCTCGTCGAGCACGAGCAGCGGCGGATCCGCGACGAGCGCGCGCGCCAAGATCGCGCGCTGCTGCTGCCCGCCGGACAGCTCGAAGAGGCATTCGTGCGCGAGATCCTGCATCCCGACCGCGTCGAGCGCGGCATCGACGCGCACCCGTTCCCGGGCTCGATCGCGCTTCAGCACGCCGACGGCCGGCGTCAGCCCGGCGCCGACGACCTCGTCGACCGATACCGGGATCGAGGTCACCACGCGCAGGCCTTGCGGCGCGTAGCCGATCCGGCGTCGCACCGCTGCGTCGTCCGGAGCGCCCCCGAGAACCCTTACCGATCCGGCTTGCGGCCGCAGGAGACCGACGCAGAGCTTCAAGAGGGTCGACTTCCCGCTTCCGTTGTGCCCGGCGAGCACGACGAACTCCCCCGGCCGGAGCGCCATCTCGGCTCCCTCGAGCACGGGCGCTGCGCCGTAGGCGAAGCGCACGCCCGACAACTCGACGCTCAGCCGCATCGCAGACCCCCGGTCAGGCTGTCGAGGTTGGCGCGCATCGCGCTCAGGTAGTCCTTCGGTTTCGGGTCGGATTCGAGGGTGAGCAGGTCGCGTGCCGGAACACCCACATCGCGCGCGACGCTCCGCCCGATCCGGCGTCCCTCGTCGGTCGCTTCCACGAAGATCGCCGCGATCGCGCCGCGGCGCGCGAGATTGCGAACGCGGCGGATCTGCGCCGCCGAGGGCTCGGCCTCGGGCGTGAGGCCGGTCAAGCCGAGCTGCGTCAGACCGTAGCGCCGGGCGAGGTACCCGAAGGCCTCGTGCGTCGTCACGAGGGTTTTGAGAGCGCATTTCGACAGTTCCGTGCGGAAGGCTTCGTCGAGGGCCGTGAGTTCTGAGACCAACTTCACTTCGCGTTGCCGGTAGCCGGTCGCGCCGTTTGGATCGGCTGCGGCGAACGCGCGGGACACCCTCCCGACGATCTCGACCATCAGCGCGGGATCGAGCCAGACGTGAGGGTCGGCGCTCAACCCCTCCTCCTCGGAAGGCAACAGCCTCAGGCCGTTCAACAGATCCACGGCCCGGTCGCCTACGTCGCGCACCGCGTTCTCCATCTCCGGCTGGAACCCGCGGCCCAGGTAGAAGACAAGCGTCGCGTCCTGGATGTCGGCGCGCTGACTCGCGGTGAGCTGGATCTCGTGCGGTTCGGCGCCCGGCGGCGTGAGATCCTCGACCGCGACGCCGATTCCCCCGACCTGCGCGGCCGCCCATGCCAGGGGATAGAACGCGCCCACGACCCGGATCCCGGCATTGCCGGACGAGTCGTCCGAGCAGGCGCCGAGCGTCGCCATGATGGCGGCCGCGGCGACGAGAGAGACCAGCCTCCAGGGAGCCATTTGAGAACCATTATCATTCTCACGCAGGCGCGCCTAGTCAAGTCGCGCGGCGGCAGGACTCGTTGGCGGGCCCGCAGAATCTGAAAGGCGATGACGCCGCCCATCTCCCGACGGGACTTCCTGCGCAGCACGGCCGTGCTCGGCGCGAGCGTTGCCATCCTGCCCCGCATCGGGCACGCCTCGGAAGCCGCCGGCGAGGGGACGTGGCTGGTCGGCGACCTGCACTGCCACACTGTTTTCTCCCACGACGTGTGGGGAGGCCCGAACGACGACAACACCGGACTCGACGAGGCGTACACGCTTGGGTGGACGCCTGGTGAGCAGATCTCGATCGCCGAGCTACGCGGCCTCGATTTCCTCGCGATCACCGATCACAACGACGTGCGCGCGCTCACCGACCCCGGCTACACCTCGACGAAGCTGGCCCTGATCAAGGGTTACGAGCACAGTCTCAGCAAGGGGCACGCGGGCTGTCTCGGCCTAACCGAGGTGTTGCACTTCGACACGTCGACGGACGCCGGCGCGCTCGCGCTCCGGGACGAGGTCCATGCCCGCGGCGGAACGTTCATCCTCAACCACCCCTTCTACGCGAACGGGTGGGGCTACTCACCGAGCGTCGTACCCGACTCGATCGAGGTCTGGAACATCGGCTGGGTGTACCGCCATATCGCGCCCGAACTGGTCCCCAACGTTCCGCCGGAGCCCTCTGTGTCGGACAACTACAAGTCGCTCCCCTACTGGGAGGACGAGTTCCTCTCGAAGGGCCGCATGCCGGCCACCGGTGGGAGCGACAACCACTACCGCGCGACCGTGGCCGTGCAGGGCGTGGGCCAGCCGGCGACGTGGGTGTACTCGCGGGACCGTTCGCCGCAGTCGATCCTCGACGGGATCCGCGCGGGACGGACGTTCGTCGCCGCGGAACCGCCCGCGCTCGGCGGGATCACGATCGAGCTCACCGCGCGCAGCGGAAGCACGAGCTGGATGGTCGGCGACACGGTACCGGCGATCGCCGGAACGGTCACCGTCTCTGCGCGCGTTACCAACGCGCCTGCGCATCGGATCGTGTTCGTCGTAGACGGCGTGCGAAGCGATCCGGAACTGATCCTGTCGCTCGACAAGACGTTCGAGATCAGTCTCGACGCGGCGACGCACAACCGCGTGCGGGTCGAGGTCTTTCTGGACCAGGGCTACTGGATGGGCGCGCTGACGAGCCCGATCTACTTCGCTTGACGGCTCGCGATCGCTTCCAGCAGGCGATCGACAGGACCGTTCAGCCGGTGCGATCGCGCGATCGACTTCAACTGCTTGCTAGCCGGCCGGCCGAGCGTGAGATCCGGGTTTCCCACGCGACAATCGCCTTTCATGCGCACTACCTTGGCGGCACGCATGACGTAGTCGGATGCGACGGCCACCTTGTAGAGCGGCCCCGAGCGTGCGCCCTCGCACGCGGCGAGAACGGCTTCGAGCGATCCGTACTTGGCGATGAGCTGCGCCGCCGACTTCTCGCCGATGCCCGGCACGCCGGGAAGGCCGTCCGACGGGTCGCCGCGTAGCACGGCGAAATCGGCGTAGCTCCGGCCGGGGATCCCGTACTTCGAGCGAATCTCGGCCTCGTTCACGCGGAGCATCTCGCTCACGCCGCGCTTCGGGTACAGCACGACGACGTCTGGGTCGCGAACGAGCTGGAAGAGGTCGCGATCGCCGGAGACGATCGCCACGGGACCCCGGATCTGTTTGAGGAGCGTCGCGATGATGTCCTCTGCTTCGCAGCGCGCCGAACCGACGACCGCGACACGCGCCAGTTTGAGGATGCGCACGATCAGCTCGGTCTGGCGCTCGACCTCGTCGGCCGGCTCGTCCTCCATGATCGCGACGCGCTGCGCCTTGTACTCCCCGACCAGATCGACCCGCCATTGCGGCCGCCAGTCGCCGTCGAGGCAGCACGCCACGCGCGTCGGGCGCAGGTCGAGGATGAGACGGCCGAGCATCGACAGGAACCCGTGCGCCGCGTTGATGGACGAGCCGTCGGGCGCGCGGATCGAGTCGGGCAGCGCGAAGTACGAGCGCCAGATCAGGCTCGGCGCGTCGACGAGCAGGGTCGAACCCGAGGTGCGAGCCACGGAGGGCCTATCGTACCGACGGGGCTCGGGTCGCCGTCGCCAGCGGCGGGGCAGGACCGGATGGGCTCTCTCCCGAATAGGTTCTCCTGCATCCCACGAGCGGAGCGAAAGGTGTGATCGTGCGCCGTCCCAGGTCGTCGACCCTCCGCGTCTTCCTGGGGCTTTGCGTCGTCGCAGCGTCGCTGGCCCTCGTCCCGGCCGGCGCGCAGCTCACGCTGCGCAGGCCCTGCGATCCGCTCGATAACGCGCTGTGCCTGCTGCCGTTCCCGAACGACCGCTTCACACGTCCCGACCCGACGACGGACACCGGCCGGCGGATCGATTTCCAGCTCCCGGAGATGCCGCGCAGCATCGCCGGGAAACCGATCGATCCGACCGAATGGAACCGCAACGACGGGTTCTCGCCCGGCTCGATGGTGCTCACGTTCGTGCCCGGTCTCGACCTGCACCGGACCTGGGGCACGCAGGCCATCACCGGAGCGCGCGTCGGCGGGCCGAACGATCCGCGTGATCAGGTCGCCGACATCGGGCGTTACGTCGCGCAGAACGCCCCCATCCTGATCATCGACACGACCACCGGGCACCGCTGGCCGTTCTGGTCCGAGCTCGACACCAACGCGGCCACCGCGGACGACGACCGGCTCCTGATCCTTCGCCCGGCGGTGAACTTCCTCGAGGGACATCGCTACCTCGTCGCGCTGCGCAACATGCGCGACCCGGGCGGCAACGTCATCCCTGCGGGCGCCCAGTTCGCCGCCTACCGCGACGGCACGCCGGGCCCGGGCACCGACGTGACCTTCGAAGAAGACCGGCGGCCCGAGGTTGAAGGGATCATCAACGAGATCGCGCGCGCCGAGTCCAGACGAGGCAACCGCTTCGACAAGAAGCAGCTGTACCTCGCCTGGCAGTTCACCGTCGCGTCGGAGCGGAACCTGTCGGAGCGCGTGCTTCACATCCGCGACGACGCCTTCCGTCAACTCGGCGACACGAACCTCGCCGACCGCCGCATCGCGGGACACGCGCCTTTCTACGCGGTCACCACGGTGACCGACCGCTCGAACGACGGCGCGCGCCTGCGTCAGGTCGAAGGGACGATCACGGTGCCCAACTACCTGAACCTGCCGCCGCAGCCGCCCCTAGAGGAGATCCCCGTCCCCGTCGACAACCCGATCGGCGACAGCCTGCCGGGGCAGGCGATCCCCGGGGGCCGCTTCCTGTACGGCGCGAACGGCGTCCCGACGCAAAACCCCGTGCAACCGACCATCGATGTTCCGTTCGTGTGCACGATCCCGAAGGCTGCGACGGGGTCGCCGGCCCACCCGATGCTGTACGGCCACGGGCTCCTCGGCAGCCGCTTCGAGTCGACCGGGGGGTCGACCGACCGCGACCGCGAACGCAACTTCATGCCCTGCGCGGTCAACTGGATGGGCTTCGCCGAGTACGACGTCGCCAACGCGCTTCTCGGCCTCGTCGATCCGAGCAACGTGCCGTCGTTGATGGATCGGGCGCAGCAAGGATTCCTCAATTTCCTCTACCTCGGGCGCGCGCTCGCGCACCCCCAAGGGCTGGTCCAGGATCCGGCGTTCCGGTCGGCGTCGGGTGCGCCGCTGTTCCGCGCGGGCGAGCTCTTCTACGACGGCAACAGCCAAGGAGGGATCATGGGCGGCGCGCTCACCGCGCTCGGCGTGGACTTCACGCGCTCGACGCTCGGCGTCGTCGGGATGAACTACTCGACGCTGCTCAACCGATCCTCGGACTGGGAAGGCCCGCTGTTCGACCCCGAGAACCCCAACTTCCCCTCGTACTCGTCGTTCATGTACACGATGTTCCCCGACAAGAAAGAGCAGCAGGTGGTCATGTCGCTCATGCAGATGGTGTGGGACCGCGCCGAAGCCAACGGCTACGCGCAGCATATGACGACCGACCCGCTGCCGAATACGCCGAAGCACCAGGTGCTGATGCACGTCGCGCTCGGCGACTTCCAAGTCACGAACTACGCCGCCGAAGTCGAGGCGCGGACGATCGGCGCGCGCGCGATGCAAACGGCACTCATGCCGGCACGGCACTGGGCGATCCGGCCCTACTTCGGTTTGCGGCCGTTCCAGACGCGCGCCGGCGAGATCGTGCCCTGGAACGGCTCGGCCATCGTGTACTGGGACTCGGGAAACCTCGTGCCGCCGAACGGCAATGTGCCGCCTCGCGAGGACGGCGGGGATCCGCACGAGGACCCGCGCCGCGACCCGCGCGCCGCGGATCAAAAGGTGACGTTCTGGTTGACGGGGAAGATCGTCGACGTGATGAGCGGCGGGCCGTACCTGCTGTGCCGGCCCGGCGTCGAGTCGAGCATCCCGCGCGTGCCGAGCCAGTTCAGCTTCGACTGGTGCCGCTAGAGGCGGCCGATCGGGTCAACCGGGGTGGGCGGGGGGCCGATCAGAGTTCCAACACGTAGCACAAGAGAAACGTCATGTCGTCGGGCAGGTAGTCGCGGCTCTGATCGCGGCGGAACCCGAGGCCCTCGTATAGCTTCCGCGACGCGTCCATGATCTCGTCGGCGTGCAGGCTCACGGCGCGCTTGCCGTCGGCGCGCGCCCGCTCGATGCACGCGACGCTCAACGCGCGCCCGACACCGCGGCGCGCGTGCGACGGTTTCACCGCGAGCATACGGATCGACGCCTCGTCCTCGCGCTGGTGCGACGCGTACGGAGAGGACGCGTCGCCCACGTACGTGACGGTGCCGACGACCTCGCCGTCGTCGACCGCAATGAGGACGGCCGCGCCGGCCGCCCGCGCGGGCACGTCGCGAAGGCGATCCTCGTAGTACCCGAGGTCGGCGCCGTAGAAGGCTGCGTAGCCGTCGACGGCCGCGTCGCCGGCGGCCGCGAAATCCTCGGGAGCGGCGTCGCGGATCTCGATCACGACGAGACGGCGCGCGTACGCCGTTCGGCCACCCATTCCCGCACCCAGCCGAGCTCGTGGAAGTTCAGGATGCGATCGGGCGGGACGCCGGCGATCGCTGCCGCGCCCAGCCCCAGAGGCATGAAATCGAGCTCACCGATCGCGTGGGCGTCGGTCCCGATCGAGAACCACACGCCCGTGTCCCGCGCTTGACGGAGGAGCTCGACCGGCAGGTCCTGGCGCGCGACCGTGCAGTCGATCTCGACAGCCTTCCCGGCCTCGGCGGCGGCCGCGAACACGCGCGGCCAGTCCGCGATCAACCCGGTCCGCCGGTTGAACATGCGGCCGACGGGATGCGCGAAGACATCGACGGTCGGGTTCGCGATCGCGGCGAGGTATCGCTCGGTCTGGTCCTCCTTCAGCCGCAGCGCCGAGTGGAATGCGCCGAGAACCAGATCGAGCGACGCGAGGCAGCTCGGATCCATGTCGCCCTCTCCTTCGGGCGACACGTTCATCTCTAAGCCTTTGAGGATCTCGAGGTCGGCGAGGCCCGGCGCCAGCGTGTCGATCTCCTCCCACTGCCGGGCGACCGTCGCTTCGTCCATCCCGCCGGCGATCTTCAAACCCTGGGAATGGTCGGTGATCGCGGCGAACGCGTAGCCGCGCGTCGCGAGCGAGCTCGCCATTACCGCCAGCGGCTCGGCGCCATCCGACCACGTCGTGTGCACCTGAAGGTCGGCGTGCACGAGCCGGTACTCGGGAGCGTTCTCGAGGGCGTGGATCGCCTCGGCCATCGAGATGTACCCGCGGCGCGTGGCCGGCGGCTCGGGCGGGGACGGCGGTTTCGCGAACCACTCCTCGATGATCGCGGCCACCCACGGCCCGACCGCGGGGAGAACCGTCAGCGACTCCCCTTTCGCCAGCACCTCGGCCGCTTCCTCTGGCCACAGGAGCGCCTGCCAGGCGGCGCGCCGGAGCGCGCGGGCGCGGTGCTCCTGGTGCTGTTCGGATTCGCGGGCGAGGAGTTCGCAGAGATCGACGTTGCGCACGGGCCGAAATCTACCCACCGGAGCGGGCGCCTATCCGGCCCGCTGCTTCACCAGCTCTTCGCTGACCTGCCAGAGCCGCTCCTGGGCGGCCTCGTCGTAGGACGGCGGCGAGGACATCTTCTCGCGGCGGTTGTCGAAATACTTGCCGTGCACTCCCTCGACGTCGGGCGACGTCGCCAGGTAGATCGGCGTCTCCGCGCCCGACCGCACGGAGATCGCGCGACCGGTCAGCCGGAACAGCCACATGAACGGCTTCACCGGGATGCGGTTGCCGCTGCCGAGGCTCGTCGCGACGAAGCCGGGGTGCAGGCTGTTCGCCGTGACGCCGGTTCCTTCGAGACGGCGCGCGAGCGCGTACGTGAACATCACGTTGGCGAGCTTGGAGCGGCTGTAGACGCGCATCGAACGGTAGTTGCGCGTGCTCTGAAGGTCGTCGAAGTCGAGCGTCGAGCCGTAGTGCGCGTCCGAGGCGACGACGACGATCCGGCTCGGGGCGCTCTCCTTCAGCCGGTCGAGCAGCAGGTTCGTCAGCGTGAACGCCGCGAGATGATTGACGGCGAACGTCTCCTCGTAACCGTCGACGGTGACGGTGCGCCTGATGCGGTACACGCCGGCGTTCGAGACGAAGACGTCGATCCGCGCGTAGCGGTCGAGGATCGCTTCGGCGAGCTCGTGCGTGGAGCGCAGCGACGCGAGATCGCCGAGGACGACGTCGGCGGAGCCGGGCGCGTCGCGGCGCACCTCCTCGGCGGCCGCCTCCGTCTTCTCGGCGTTCCGCCCGACCATCACGACGCGCGCGCCGGCCGCGCACAGCCCGCGCGCCGTCTCGAGGCCGATCCCCGAGCTCGCGCCGGTTACGACGCACAGCTTCCCGTCCATCGGGCCGCTCATCGCGCGGAATCCTAGTCGGCCTGCGCCGCTAGTCGTTAGGCTGGACCCCGATGACGGCGACCTGTCACCGCGCCTCGCCCGAGACCTACTGTGATCTGCTTCCACCGGAGATCGATCGGCTGGCACGCACGCTTGCGGATCTGGATCTTGCGGCGCGGGTGCCGACCTGCCCCGACTGGACGGTTGAGGACCTCGCCGTGCACATCGGGACCATCCATCGATGGGCGATGAACATGGTCAAAGTTCTCACGCCGAAGCGGCTCTCCTCCGCGAAGATGGATCTCGGGATGCCGGACGATCCGTCGAAACTTGCCGCATGGATCGGAGCGGGAGCGGAGCCGTTGGTCGAGACCCTCCGCGCCGCCGAACACGACGCGCCGATGTGGGCGTGGGGATCGGACCCGTACGCGCGCTTCTGGCCCCGGCGCATTGTGCACGAGTCCACGGTACATCGGGCGGACGCCGAGTTCACCGCCGGAATCGATCCGGCGATCGATCGCACCGTCGCCGTTGACGGCGTCGACGAGTTCCTCGACAACCTCCCATACGCGGCCTACTTCGCGCCCCGCGTCAAAGAGCTCACGGGGACGGGAGCCCGGATCGCCTTCCGTGCGCGCGACGCGAACGTGGTGTGGACGATGGTTCTGGGGTCAGACGGCTTCACGTGGGATCACACGGAAGCGGGCGCCGACGCGTCGATCGAGGCGGAGTCAGGCGACCTCCTGCTTCTCATCTACGGGCGCCGGAAGCGCGAGAACGGGGACCGCTTCGCGATCTCGGGTGATATCTCCCTGCTGGATTTCTGGTTCGAACGCTCGTCGATCTAGCCGGCTTTGCCACCGCCGGGCCGCACGACGAAGATGCGCGTCTCGCCCTCGAACCCCTTGAGCGTGAGTTGCTTCTCGGCTGCAGCGATCCCGCGCTTGTCGAGCCAGCCGCGGGTCCGTCGGTAGGCCTCCTCGTCGAGGACGACCTCACCGTCCTCGGCGTGTGCCTGCAGCCGCGCCGCAAGGTTCGTCGTCCGGCCGATCACGTTCACGTCCTCGCTGCCGGTCAGACGTCCGACGACCGCGGGTCCGACGGCGATCCCGACGCCGAGCGGGAGGCCTTGGATCGAGGACTTGTCCTGCATCGCGACAGCCGCGCGAAGCGCCGACACGCAATGGTCCATGTCCGGACGGGTGACGTTGAAGCTCGCCATCACTGCGTCCCCGGCATAGGCATCGATCAGCCCGCCCTCGCGCTCGATCTCGCGACGCGCCCAGCGGTAGAAGGTCGTCATCTGTTGCGCCATGTCGGCGGGCGCCTCCCGGTTCGTCATGGCCGTGTACCCGCGCACGTCCGCGAAGAGCACCGTCACGAGTCGCTCGGCCGCCTGTTCGTCCGCTCGTGTGCCGGGCCGCGGCGTCTCGTGGAGCTCCGGGAGCATGACGCCGAGACGGTCCGCCGTCGAACGGACCGTTCTCTCGAGGATCACCGCTCCGGCCGCGTGCGCGGCACGGATCGCTTCGTCCAATTCACGAGCGGCGTCCTCCGAAGAGCCCGTCATGTGCAGTGCTTCCGCCAGCAAGGCCTTGGTGCGGATCTCGTCGGGGACGTATCCCATCGCGGCGAACCCCTCGCGCGCCCGGCTCAGCATCTCGGCGGCGAGGGGGAAGTCGCTCTCCGCCAACGAGACCCGTCCTTGCGCCATGAGGACAAATGGGTACTCGGCCGCCGTCTCATCGACGTTTGTTTGGGCAAGAGCCTCCTTGGCCTCAGCAAGGCGGCCGGCAGCGACGAACGCTTCCACGACCGTCGCCAGCGATCGACCGGCCCCCGGCGCGTTGAGGAAGGCTGCGAGATCGCGCGCGTGCGCCACTGCGGCCTCGATGTCGCCCCGTGCCAGCGCTAAGCGGAGGCGCGATTCGGCTCCCTGTTTCGCTTCCTGTGCTTCGATCTCCCGCGTAGGCGGGTGGACCGAGGCGGCTTCGTCCAGGCGTCCCTGCTCGGTGTAGACACGCGAGAGCCAGGCACGGGTCCACATACCCCACACGCCGCTCTGACCCGTCTCGTCTGCCGCTCGTTGACTTTCGACAAGACTCCGTTCTGCTTCCTTGAACCGTCCGAGGAGGTGGCACGCGAGGCCCGTAAGGAACCCGATCGCGAACTCCCCCCATTGATGCTGCGGGATCTCTTTGAACCGCTCGAGGACCCTCAGTCCCTCGCGGGCGCGCCCGATCTCCATGGTCGACGTGGCGGCGTTGTGGATCGTGTTCGAGGCCACGTCGTAGAAACCGCCTGCGATGGACTCGTCGATGCTGCGATCGAACCATCGCCGACCGTCGTCCGGGCTGCCGCCGTACGTCAGAGAAAGACCGAGGAAACCGTAGGCCCAGACGCGTTCACGATCTGATCCCGTGGCCTCTGCTGCGGCGATCGCGCGCTCGGACATGTCTCGGGCGGCGTTGAACTCGTAATCGAAGACGTGCATCCCCGCGAGGCGGATGTAGAGGATCGCGAGATCCCGGCTGGCGCCGAGCGGTTCCAGATCGCTGCGGGCCCTCTCGTATTCGACCATCGCTTGCTTGGGATCGTTCTTCACCCAGAAGACGCGGCCGAGCGCGATGCGACTGGCCGCCGCCGCGCCGACGTCGCCCGCCGCCTGCAACGTTTCTACCGCGTCGCGCAGATACTTCTCGGCAGGGCCAACGTTGGTCTCGAATGTGTACGCCTCCCCGACGTTGCGGAGGATCGTTCCGCGCTGCCGTGGGTCCGCGACGTACGGCAGGGCCCGCTCGTAGAATTCGGCGGCCTCGCGCGTGCCCAATCGCGCGAAAGCCTGCTCGGCGGCGGCGAGATAGGCGGGAACGGCCTCGTCGGCCCGGCCCGCCTCCGTTAGGTGATAAGCGAGCTCCGCGGGCGAGCCGTGGTCGCCGCGCAAGACGTCCGCCGCGCGTCCGTGGAGCTGACGGCGGCGCGGCGAGATGATGTCTTCGTACACGGATTCGCGCGTGAGCGCGTGACGGAACCGATACCGGCCTCGCACGTGCGGGTCCTCGTCCAGAAGCTGCTGCCGGACGCACACCTCGAGCGCATCGAGCACCACGGTCTCGTCCATGCCGGTGACGGCGACGAGCGTTTCGTAGGAGAAGCTCTGCCCGAGCACGGACGCCACGCGCAGTACGTCGGCGTGATCCTCATCGAGCCGTCCGACCCGCAGCAGGATGCCCTCGGACACCGAGCGCGGGATCCGTAGCTCGGGCAGTGCCTTGCGATCCCACCCCGTTGCCGTTCGGTAGATGTCGCCGCGATCGACCGCTTCCTTCAGCATCTCCTCGATCGCGAACGGGTTCCCCTCGGTCCGGTCGAACATCAAGTCGCGGAACTCGTCGCTCACCTCTTCGTCGAAGATCGCGCCGATCACTCGGGCAACGTCGTCGGCGGGCAGAGGCGATAACTCGACGAATTCCGCGCTGCGCGAGCGACGCCAGCCTTGCACGATCGGTAGCAGCGGATGCTTCCGATGAAGCTCGTCCGCGCGGAAAGTGACGAGCACCATCGCGGGCGAGCCGCGGAGCCGCCGCGTCATGTAGTCGAGCAACTCTCGCGTCGACGCGTCGGCCCAATGGATGTCCTCGACGATCACAAGCACGCCGCGACCGGACCCGGCCGCGCGAAGCGCGGCAAGGATCCCCTCATACAGGTGCAGCCGGGCCTGTGCGGGGTCGGAGGTCTCGGGTGGTGCCTCGCCGAGCTGAGGAAACAGCTGGGCCAGCGACGCCGCGGCCGGACCGAGGCGTTCACGCGCCTCGTCGATGTCGAGTCCCGCGAGCCAGTTCCCGATCGCCTCGGTGAACGGCAGGTACGGAAGCCCGATGTCCGCTTCCGTGCATCCGCCCGAGAGGACGGCTGCTCCCAGAGGCCGCGCGCGGGCCGTCAGTTCCTTCGCCAGCCGCGTCTTCCCGAGCCCCGCGTCACCGGAGATCGCGACGACCCGCCCGTCGCCGCGCGCCGCGGCGAAGAGCGCCTCCTCGAGGATCGCCAGCTCCTCGTCGCGGCCGATGATGACGCTGCACAGCGCCTGCGCGCTCATGGTGTCCCGCTCCGCATCGGCTCCTACCGTACCGGGTCCGCGAGCAGCGCACGGTCGCGCTTGAGTACGCTGGCCGCCGTGCGCCTGGTCGTCGCCGAATGTTCCGTCGACTACACGGGGAGACTCTCCGCGCATCTCCCGCTCGCCCGCCGCTTGCTCGTCGTGAAGGCCGATGGGACAGTCGTGATCCACGGCGACCGCGGCCACAAGGCGCTGAACTGGATGTCGCCCCCGTGCACGATCCTCGAGCGGCCGGACGCGTGGACGGTCACGGGTCCGCGCGGCGAGACGCTCGAGATCTCGATCGCGGAGATCCACCTCGATACGACGCTCGACCTCGGCGCCGAGCCCGGCCTCCGCAAAACGGGGAGCGAGACCGAGATCCAGTGGCTCCTCGCTCAGAGCCCTGACGCCGTCGTGCCCGGCTCGCGGCTCGTCGCGCGCGAGTTCCCGACCGACCTCGGTCCCATCGACCTTCTTCTGCGCGACGCGGACGGCGGCGCGATCGCGGTCGAGGTGAAGCGCGTCGGCGAGCTCGCCGCGGTCGAGCAACTGACGCGGTATCTGGAGCGACTGAACGGCGACGCGTCGCTCGCACCGGTGCGCGGCGTCCTCGTCGCGCAGACCATCAAGCAGCAGACGCGAGTCCTCGCGAAGGCGCGGGCGATCGAATGCGTCGAGATCGATTTCGAGAAGCTGGCCGGCCGGGTCGTGCGCGACCCGACACTCTTCTAAGGAGGACACATGCAATCCGATGCATTCCGGAAGGCCGTGGAAGCCTTCGATCTCGAGGCTGCGGCGGCGTGCCTGTCCCCCGGGGTGGTGCTGCATTCGCCCGTCACCTTCACGCCTTTCGTGGGTCGCGACGCCGTCGCCGCGTTGTTCGCGATCCTGTTCAAGACCTTCGAGGACTTCCGCTACGTCGGCGAGTTCGCCGGCCCGGACGGCGCGGCCGTGCTCCACTTCCGCACGCGCGTGGGCGATCGAGACGTCGAGGGGATCGACATGATCAAACACGGTGCCGACGGTCTGATCGAGGACTTCACGGTGATGGTGCGTCCGCTGTCGGCGGTGACGGCCCTTCGCGACGCGATCGGCGCGCAGCTCGCCGCTAACTGAGCACGCTCACGCCGTCGAGAGCTGGGCCGTGTACGGCCCGCGCCCCGTCGCGACCGCCGCGCCGCAGCGCGCGGCGAACCTGATTGCGTCCTCCGTCCTGCGCCCTTCGGCGAGAGCGTACGCGAGACCGGCCGCGAACGAATCGCCGCATCCATACGTGTCCACCACAGGCGCCGGCGCCGGCGCGGCCGCGTAGCGCAGCTCCGCATCCCCGCGTTCCCGGTAGCTCCCGCCCGCGACGCCCTCCGTCCGGACGACCAACCGCGGCGGCGGATCGAGATCGCCGTCCCGGTAGACCTCGGACGGATCGCGTGCGCTCCCGACGATCGCGTCGAGCTCGACCCCGGCCTCGGCCAGCGCCGGCACGATGATCCGCGAGCTCGCGACGACAACCCGGGCGCGGCGCGCGAGCCGGATCGCGGCCGGATCGGCCGCGCACACGTACACCGCATCCACGTCGGGCAGCTCGTCCCACGGGAGCGGATCGTCGGCGCGGGCCTCGAGGCGCGGCCCGATCACCGTGATCGTGCGCTCTCCCGCCCCGTCCACGAACGTCAGCGCGCGCCGCGTGGGCTCCGCCCGGAACACGGCGGCGACGCGGACACCCTCCCCTCGCATCTCGTTCGCGACTCGCCGCCCGCGATCATCGTCCCCGAGGGCCGTGTACAGCACTGCGCCGTCGGCGAGCTTCGCGAGCTGCGCCGCTGCGACGGCCCCACCGCCCGCGGGTCCCTCCCAGGCATCGGTCGCACGCGCGATCTCCCCGGCCACCGGCAGCCGGTCGACACGAACGAACTCCACCCACTCGACATGTCCGAGAACGGCGCTACGCACGAGGATCAGCGGAACCGGACCGGCAGCCGTTCGAGGCCGTTGAAGATGTTCGAGCGGAGCCGGCGCGGCTCACCGGCGAGCGCGAGCGCCGGCAGGCGCGCGAAGAGCTGCTCGAAGATCACCCGCAACTCCAGCCGCGCGAGCTGCGCTCCCAGACAGAAATGGGCGCCGAACCCGAACGCGAGGTGTTCGTTCGGCGACCGCGTCACGTCGAACCGGTCCCCGTCGGCGAATACCTCCTCGTCGCGGTTCGCCGAGCCGTACCAGAGCGTCACCTTCTGCCCGGCGCGGATCGTGACGTCGCGCAGCGACACGTCGCGCGTGGCGGTCCGCACCATCGACACCAACGTCGGCGAGACGTACCGCAATATCTCCTCGACCGCGCGGGGCAAGAGAGACGGGTCGGCCGCAACGCGCGCACGCTCCTCCGGGTACTCGAAGAACGCGATCATGCCTCCAGACGTGCCATTCATCGTGGTCTCACTCCCGGCGATGAACAGCAGGATGCAGAGCGCAAGCATCTCGGTTCGTGACAGCTGCTGCCCGTCGATCTCCGCGTCGACGAGACCGCTGATCAGGTCCGAGCGCGGATCGGCCGCGCGCGTCTCGATCGCCTCGCGCAAGTAATCGATCAGCGACGCGGCAGACTGCATCGGATCCAGCATCGTCCCGGCGCGAGCCAGGTCCACGTCGGTAACCATCATCGGCTTGATCGCGGCGAAGAGCGCACCGCGATCCTCCGCCGGTATCCCGAGAAGCTCGCAGATCACGATGAACGGCAGGCGCGCCGCGACGTCGGCCACGAAGTCCCCTTCTCCGGCCGCCTCCGCGTCGTCGATCACCGTTTCGACGACGCGACGTACGAAGGGCTCGAGCCGCGCGACCGACTGCGGCGTGAACGCCTTGTTCACCAGCGCGCGGAGCTTCGTGTGGCGGGGAGGATCGGTGATCACCAGCGTTCCTTGCATCATCTCGTAGTCCATCGATGCACTGTCCGGGTTCTCGAGGTCCATCGTCGAGGTCCCGCCGGACGAGATGAAGCTCTGCGTGTCGCGCGACACGCGGCGCACGTCCTCGTACCGCGTGATCGCCCAGAAGCCCGGGCCCGACCGCTGGCGCTGGAAGAACACCGGCGCGTTGGCGCGAAGGTAGCGGAAGACCGTGTGCTGATCCCCGGTCGCGTAGAGCTCCGGATCGGTGAGATCGATGTCTTCGAGAGCGAGCGTCACGGACGAGAGGGTACAGGCCGCAGCTACGAACCCGACGAAATCAGACCATTCCCGAAAAGTTCGGAACCGTTAGTCCCCAACTGGGATGAATCACCTAAATCGCTATAGACAAATCTTTTGACACGGCTATTAATGGCACGGCCACACGCCACCTTGTCTTGGGGAGGGGACCATATGGCTCGGCGTCTCGTCGCTCTCTTCTTCGTCGCTGTCACGCTCGCCGGTCAGGCCGCGACCGCTCGCGCTCCGCTCGCTCTCGGCCGGTACATCGTGACGCTTCGCGACTCGGTCGCCGATCCGGCCGCCGTGGCACGTCAACACACCGGGCTTCTCGGTGGCAGCGTGTCGCACGTGTACTCGCACGCGCTAAAGGGGTATGCCGCGTCGCTGCCGCAGGCGCTGCTGGCTCGATTGCTCGCCGACTCGCGCGTCCTCCGTATCGAGCCCGACACGATCATGCACGCCGACGCGACACAGACCGGCGCGACGTGGGGCATCGACCGGATCGACCAGCGGAACCTTCCGCTCAACGGATCCTTCACGTACAACAACACCGGCGCCGGGGTCACGATCTACGTCATCGACACCGGCATCCGCTTCACGCACTCCGAGTTCGGCGGCCGTGCGTCGAGCGGCGTCGACGAGGTCGACGGCGGATCCGCGGACGATTGCAACGGCCACGGCACCCACGTGGCCGGGACCGCGGCCGGCGCGACGTACGGCGTCGCGAAGGCCGCCTCGATCGTCGCCGTCCGTGTGCTCGATTGCAACGGGATGGGTGGGACTTCGGACGTGATCGCCGGCATCGACTGGGTGACCGTGAACCACCAAGCGGCGCAGCCGGCCGTCGCGAACATGAGCCTCGGCGGCGGCGCGAGCAACGCCCTCGACACCGCGGTTCGTAACTCGATCGCCGACGGAGTCTCCTATGCCGTCGCCGCGGGCAACGGCAACATCATCGGGATCGCGCAGAACGCCTGCAACTTCTCGCCCTCCCGGGTCGCGGAAGCGATGACCGTCAGCGCGACCACGACGAGCGACGCCAAGGCCTCGTACGCGAACTACGGAAACTGCGTCGACTGGTTCGCGCCGGGCTCGGGGATCACCTCGGCCTGGTACACGAGCAACACCGCAACGAGGACGATCAGCGGAACATCGATGGCCTCTCCGCACACGGCGGGCGTCGCGGCGCTCTACCTGCAGGGAAACCCCGGCGCCTCGCCGGCCGCCGTCCGGCAGGCGCTGTTCGATCTCACGACCAAGAACAAGGTGACGAACGCGCGCTCGACGAACGCGCACCTGTTGTTCACGAACCTCTAAGCGTAGGGTTTACGCGCGGGCCGGTCGCCAGACCGGTCCGCGTTCTCTTCAGCGCTGCAGGATGCTCGCCAGCACGCCGCCGGCGATCACGCCGAACGAAGCGATGCGGCGGGTGACGCTGGCCACGCGTTCGAGCCCGCGGAGCGCGGGCGTATGTGCGACCCACCCCGACGCGCCGTTCACTCGGCGCAGTCTCCGGGCGGGGATCGCGAGGAACGCGTTCACGACGGCGGGGTCGAACTGCGAGTCGGCGCAGCGGACGAGCTCATGCCGCGCTTGCGCCGCCGTCTTCGGCCGGTGGTAGGGACGGGCAGCCGTCATCGTCTCGTACACGTCGGCGACCGCGACGATCCGCGCGCCGAGGGAGATGCCGGAGCCGACGAGGCCGAGTGGATACCCGCGGCCGTCCCAACGCTCGTGATGCTCGGAGATCGCGGCGGCCCACTCCCCCAGCCAATCGTGCAACGGCTTCGTCAGGCGGGCGCCGTCCTGCGGGTGGCGGCGTACGACTTCGAGCTCCCGCGGGTCGAGCGGGCCGGGCTTGTTCAGGACGGACGTGGGAACCTCGAGCTTGCCGACGTCGTGGATCAGCGCGGCCCAGCGCAGTTTGTCCCTGTCGGCCGGGTAGAGCTTCAACTCGTCGCCGATCAGGTCCGTGTACGCGCGCACACGTTCGGAATGGCCTCGCGTCGCGCTGTCGTGGGCCTCGACTGCAGCGACCAGCGACAGCGTCATCTCCGCGGCGCGCCCCGGCTCGTCCTCGAAGAGCGTCGTGCGCGCGATGCGGATCCGCTCCTCGAGCTCGCGCAAGTTCGCCGCGGCGCGGGCGACGCCGAGCCGCGACGGGGCGGTATCGGGGAAGGCCAGAGACAAGCGCAGGAGTACCGCCAGCGGAAGAAGGCGCCGGACGATCCGGTCCGTCACGGCGAGAACGAGCCCGAAGGAGAGCAGCACGATCGCCCAGCGGACGATGGGCACACCCACTCCGTCGGCGCGATGGAGGCCGTGCGCGGTGAGGATCGCGGCGCCCACGGCCGCGGCGATCGGCGCGACGAGCACGAACGCGCGAAGGCCGGCCGCAAGATACGGCCGTCCACGCCAGCGGTCGTTCGGTGTGCTCGCCATGTGCACGAAAGGACGGGCATCCGATGCCCGCCCCCGGATATCAGTGTCGTCGCGTGACCCTCGTCGCTTGAGGGGCTCGCGCCGACATGGGTCGACTTATCCGCCTTGTGTGGTTCTTCTAGCGGCCCCCGGCCCGCCCGGCGGAACCCATCTCCCGTTGGGGCGGCTCCCAGCGCACGCGGGGAGCGTCTTTCCAGAGACGCTCGAGTTCGTAGTACCGGCGGTCCTCGTCGACGAAGACGTGGACGACGACGTCGACGAAGTCGAGGAGGACCCAGCGACCCTCGCGCTCGCCCTCCCGGCGCACGGGCTTGAGGTCACGCCCGGCGAGGACCTTCTCCACCTCGTCGGCGATCGTCCGCACCTGCCGATCCGACGCGCCCGAGGCGATCACGAAGTAGTCGGTGATCACGATCAGGTCGCGGACCTCGAGGACGACGACGTCGGACGCTTTCTTCTCACCGGCCGCCCGCGCGGCCGCGATGGCCGCATCCCGCGAAGCGTTACGTGCGCGTGTCGCCAGCCGAACCCCCGCTACTGATTCCGTAGGAGGAAGTCTCGCCCAACGACGATCGTTATGTCCACGATCGATTGCTGCGTGCGGCCCTTGACGATCTCGCCGATGCCGAGACGCTTGCGGATCCGTTGCGCGACGGCGAGGTCGGCGTCCCGATAGAAGACGATGCGCGTTTTGCCGTAGTCGAACCGCTGCGCGTTGCCGGTGAGTGTGATGCGGTACCCCTCGGGCACGAGGATGCCGGCGACCTGCACGCCGATCTCCGGTTCGCCGTTTCCGTTCAGGATCTGCACGCGCGTACCGCGACCCGGAGCGTCGGGCGGGCGGGAGCCGGCCAGCATCCCGTTCACGAGCGTCTCGAGGTCGGCGTCGCGCACGCGGTATGCGTCCTCGTCCCCGCCCGAGCCGATCGCGTCGACCGGCAGTGTCCGATACGTGCGCGCGTCGGCCCCGGCCGCCGCGAACGCGGAGAAGAACACGCCGACGTCGCCCGGCGGCGCGTCTGTCACCAAGGCACCGCCGAAGCTCGCGATGATCCGCTCGAGATCGATCGCCTTCTTTCCGGGGAAGCGCCCGTATAGCGCCTCCCATAACTGTTGCGACCGGCCGAACCGCGCCAGCTCGTCCTCGTCGGGTCCCACGTATCCGAGGAACCTCACCGCTTTCTTGCCGTCGAAACGTTGCCGCCCCGGCTGGAAGACGGGGACGAGACGGTCCGCACCTTGCGGAGCGAGAAGGCTCTTGCGGACGTTCACCTCGACGCCGCCGCTCTGATCGACGATCTTCGACGCGAGTGATTCGGGAACCATGAGCGTGTGATCGATCTGGATGCCGAGCATGTTCTCGACGGTGATCTCCTGCAGCGGAACGCGCCCGAGCGACATCGCCTTGCCGACGGAGTCGTAGCCGTAGCCCGGGATCTCGGTCAGCGTCGCGGCCGGGATGAAGACCGTGAGCGGCTCGCGGCCCCCGCGATCGATCGCCATGAGCGTCAGCCAGTCCGCTTGCCCAGACGCATCCCCGGCTCGCGTGCCCACGAGGAGGTACGTCACCTGATCGCCCTCGGCCGCATCCCCGAGCGTGAGCGGGGCTGCGGCCGGTTCGTCGCCGCCGAGCTGTGACAGGACGACGACGAGGATGACGATGAGCGGCACCGCCACCGCGGCGATCCCGGCGATCCGCCGGCGCATGCTGCGGCGCCGGCGGCGGTCGCGCCGGGCTCCCGGCTCCGCGCGTTGAGGAAGGATCTCGAGGTCGCTGCTCATTCGGCGTAGAGGTTGTTCTTCTCGATGTAGCGCGCCACGCCCTCGGGAAGCAGGTACCGGACGGGGCGGCCGTCGCGGACGCGGCGCCGGACGTCGGTCGACGAGATCGCAAGCGCGGGGATCTCGAGGATGTGCACGCGATCCTCGAGCTCTTCGGGGAGCTCTTTCTCGAGCCGGTCGAGGTCGTACCCGGGGCGCGTCGCGGCGATGAAGCGCGCCACGGTGAGGACTTCTTCAGGGTCTTTCCACGTCAGGATTTGTAAAATAGCGTCGGCACCGGTGATGAAGTAGAGGTCGACGTCGCCGAGCTCGCCGTGCAGCCGGCGGAGGGTGTCGATCGTGTACGTGGGGCCGGGCCGGTCGATCTCCATCCGCGATACGCGGAAGTGCGGGTTGGAGGCCGTCGCGATCACGGTCATCAGGTACCGATCCTCGGCGGGCGCCACGTCCCTGTCCTTCTGCCAGGGCTGCCCGGCCGGGACGAACACGACCTCGCGCAAGGCGAACGCGTAGAGCGCCTCCTCGGCGGTGACGAGGTGACCGATGTGGATCGGATTGAACGTGCCGCCCATGATCCCGACGGCCGGGCGTTGGGTGCGCGCCATGTGAGGAAAAGTCTAACAACGGGCGCGCGTCAACAATGGGAAGCCGCGGGGAAGGTCGCTGACCACGCGATCGGGCCAACCCGGGTGGGTGGGCGGCCGATCGGGTCGGGAAGCTAGCCTACTGAGCGGCCCAAACGGGGGCCGGTGATCGGTGCGCGCCGACGGGCGGGCTGGATCTCCTCGGGACCGTTGCCGCGATCGACCCACGTGGCGCGGCATGAAAGACACAAACAGATCTCGACCGCATCCTCCGACCGGGTGGCAAGGATGTCGACGTCTGTACAGACGGGACATGTCAGGGTCATCCGGTTCCCCTTTCCCCGCAGCCGGTCGATTCTACGATGCGACCCGTATTCCCCCAAGGGTGCAAGCGGAAACTTCAAACGGCTTTTCGAGGGAACCTGTTCGGCACCCGAGCGTCAATGACCTTCCTGGAAGATCTGACGCGCGGCGCGCGGCACGGGTTCCCTCCGGATCGTTCGGGGATCCTCAGCAGCTCGCTCTGTTCGGAAACGAGCAATCAGCGTCGAACCGCCGTTCAGTTTCTCCGACGTCGCGCCGCAGAGTGGCGATCCGCTTCCCCGAGCGCCGGGTGATCTACGCAACGACGACGACGCCGGCCATAAGCGGGCCGTGGATCCGGCACGAGTACTCGAAGCGTCCTGGAGTGTTGAAGACGTGCGGGAAGGTCTGCCCCGGCTGCATGCACTGCGACAGGCCGGTGCTTCTATTGCATTGCGGACTCGAGTCGAACGAGCCGTCCTTGGCCGTCACGCTGTGGGCGGCGGTTCCTTGATGGGTCCAGACGACGGTGCCGCCGGTCCTCACGGTGACCTCCCCCGGACGGTACTCGTTGTCGACGATCGAAACCTGCTGCTGCGACTGCGGGACGGGCGAGAAACTGGACGCGGACGGACTCGCGGTCGTCACGGTCACCGTTGGGGCCGGACTGGACGGTGCCGCCGCGGGTCCCTTGCCGCCGCCGCACGCCGCGAGCATGAGCGCGCCGGCCGCCCGCATCGCGATGAGGCCGGCGCGCGTTCTCACGACGAGGTCGGTGAGGGCGATCCGCCGCCCGATGAAGCCTCGACCTTGATCGTGCCGACCATGCCGGTGGTCTTGTCCGTCGAGTGCAGCCGGCAGTAGTACGGGAACTCTCCGGCCTTCTTGAACGTGAACTTGAATTCCTCGTTGGCATCGATCGTATTGGCCGCGCCGGAATCGAAGAGCTTCTCGTCAACCGCCGTGACTGTGTGTGGGAGGCCCCCAACCTTGTTTATCCACGTGACCGTCGTACCGACGGGGACGGTACACTCCTTCGGATCGAAAGTGAGGTTGACCATGTCGACCTCACCCGAGCACGTCTTCCCCGGGGGCGCGGTGGTCGGGCCCGCCGGGAGCCCCGTGGCCTTGCCGCTCGCACAAGCCGCCAGAGTGAGTGCGAGCGCGGCGACGGCAGCGAGCGTGTGGATCGAACGGCGCATCCGCTCTCCTTTCGGGACCGTTCACGGCCGGCGCTTCGGCTCGTCCGGCCGCTGAGCCGCCGGAATATTACGTGAACGGAACATATCGATGCTTGTGCGCTTGCCCAGCGGCCGGAAGCGAACGGAGCCCCTGGTAGCCTGGCCTCATGGACCCCGAAACGCTGCGTCACGCCGTCGACGAATCGGCCGAGATGCTGTCGCTCATCACGGGCGAGACCCCGGAGGGTGAGGCGCGCGACCTCGTGGCCAAGCGCACGGTCGAGGACTACGACACGCACTACACGCCGGGTCTCGTGCGCTACCGGAAGTCCGTCACCGAGGCCGGCGACTTCGCCGCGATCGAATGGACGGGTGAGGGGTCGACGGTCCGCGACCTTCACGGGCGCGAGTGGATCGACTGCCTCGGCGGCTACGGCATCTACAACCTCGGCATCCGTCCCGAAGAGGTGCTCGGCGCCGTTCGCGCGCAGCTCGCGCGGAACCCTCTGCCCACCCAGGAGCTGCTCGATCCGGTGCGCGCGATGCTGTGCCGGCTGCTGGCGCGCATCGCCCCCGGCGACATCTCGAACGTCTTCGTGTGCAACTCGGGAACGGAGGCGATCGAAGGCGCGATGAAGGTCGCGCGCGTCGCGACCGGGAAGCCCGGGTTCGTGTGCGCCGAGGCCGCGTTCCACGGCAAGACGCTCGGCTCGCTGTCGCTGATGGGCAAGCCGCTCTTCCGCGAGCCGGTCGAGCCGCTCCTCGGTCCCGTGCACCGAGTGCCGTTCGGCGACGCCGAGGCCGTCGCGGCGGTCCTCGAGTACCACGCGGACGACATCGCGGCCGTCGTCATGGAGCCGATCCAAGGCGAGGCCGGCGCGGTCGTTCCTCCCGACGAGTACTGGCCGCGACTGCGCGAGCTGTGCGATGCCTACAACGTTCTCTTGGTCGCCGACGAGGTGCAGACGGGGCTCGGGCGCACGGGGAAGCTGTGGGCCGTCGATCACTGGAACGTCGTGCCCGACATCCTCGCCGTCGCCAAGTCTCTCGGCGGCGGCGTGATGCCGGTGGGCGCGTTCATGGGCCGTCCACACATCTGGAAAGCGCTCGACCCGAACCCGTTCCTGCACACCTCGACCTTCGGCGGGAACCCGCTGGCGTCCGCCGCCGCGATCGCGTCGATCCACGTGACGCTCCGCGAGGAGCTGTGGGAGACGGCTGCGACGAAGGGAGCGCGGTTCTCCGACGGACTCACCGCGTTGCAGGCGCGTCATCCGTCGCTCCTCACCGGCGTGCGAGGGAAGGGCTTGCTGATCGGGCTCGTCTTCCCCGATCACGAGACGGGCTACCGCGTGGCGGCCGGGTTGTTCCGGCGCGGCGTCCTGGTCGCCGGGACGCAGATCGCGGCGACGACGATCCGGATCGAGCCGGCGCTCGACATCGCGGACGATCTGATCGACGCCGTCTTGGAGCGGCTGGGCGAAACCCTGGACGAGATCGCGGCAGCCTAGGCCGCCGTTAGTTCCAGCGGATCGACGCGACCGTCACGGCGCCCGTCACACCTTTCAGTGCGACCTGCCGTTCCTCGCCCACGGTAGCCGGATCGGACAGGCATTCGATCGTGGAGGAACTGGCCAGGATCTCTCCACCCTCGGCCAGCGCTCCGATGCGGGCGGCCTCGTGCACGCCCTTCCCGTGATAGTTCCCGCCGACCTCGGCCGCCTCGGTCGCGTGCAGTCCGATGCGCACCTGGGGGGCGAACCCATGCGCCCGCCGATGCTCCGCGAGCGACCGTTGGATCGCGATCGCGCACTCCGCCGCTTGATCGGTGGTGGAGAATGCCACAAAGAAGCCGTCACCCGTGTGGACGACCTCCTCGCCCCGATGTGCGCGGAACTTGGCGCGCAGGGTTTCGTCGTGCCACTTCAGGAGATCGGTCCACGCCTCGTCGCCGATGGCCTCGACGAGGTTCGTCGAGCGAACGATGTCTGAGAAGAGGAACGTTTTCGCGACGCGCTTTCCCGAGGGCTCGGGGGCATCCGCGACACTCGCAAGCCGGGCACGCGCGACATCGGCGTCGAGGACCGCACCGAACTTGTCGAACGTCGCGAGCGCCGTGCCGTACTCGAACGATGCGGCCTCGCGATCGCCTTCGGCCAGGTACACATCCCCGAGAGTTATCCCGACGCGGGCGGCTTCATAGAGGACGTCGGCTTCCTTCCAGAGGCGCCGCGCGTCCTTCGCGTCGATCTCGGCGCCGGGGATGTCCTCGTCGTGGAGCTTCAGCAAGGCCCTCGAGCCGGCGGCGGTCGCGCGCATCGCAGGACCGGCGAAAGCTCCGGCGATCTGGTCGAGTTCATCGACCGCCGCGGCGGCTGTTTGGCGGTCGCTCGACTGGAGCGCGACCTCGACGACGTACGGGAGCAGCCGCGCGCGATCCAGCGGGTCCCCGCCGTCGGCGAGCGCACGCTTTAGCGCGCTCGCTGCCGCCTGGACCTTTCCGCGCTGCATCTGCACCAGCGCAAGACCGGGCTGGGGCGACGCGCCGAGCTCGTTGGCCTGGCGGAACGCATCCTCCGCGCCGTCCAGATCCCCGGTCCGCAGGCGGATCTCGCCGAGCTCCTTGAACGCGTACGCCGCGATGTTGATGTTGAAGGAGCCGAGTTCCTCCGTCGCCATGCGCGCCTCGGCCTCCGCATCCGAGAGCGCGCCACGGAGGCGCATGATCTCCGCGCGATGGACGCGGCATACGCCGGGGAAACCGTTGATGGACTGCCGTTCGCACCAGCGCTTCGCCGCTTCCGTCCATTGGCCCGCACGCTGCCAGTCCGCGATCGCGGACGTCGTCCCGATCACGATGCAGTAGATCCAGCCGGTGGCGTACGGGCCGAGCTCCCCCGACACGGCGGGAACCGTCGCCTCCTCGAGCAGTGCGATCCCGCGATCGACCTCGCCGCTTCGAACGAGCGCCGTGCCTTCCCCCGCCAGGCCGAACGCGACGAGGTCCTTGTCCGCGAAACGTTCGCCGATGCGCCGCGCGTCTTTGGCCGCCCGGACGACACCCTCGATGTCGCCGGACATCGCGCACAGCATCTCGTTCATCAGCGCGAGGTAGCCGTGCTCGACGCACTCCTCTTCACCGGACAGAAGCTTCGTTGCCGTCTGCATCCACGCGGCCGCAAGTGCGGATTCGGCGAGGTCCGTGTGATGGTCGGCGAGCTTGAGCGCCGCGTAGGCCGCGCGTCGCGTGTTGCCTTCGGCCGTGTACGCCGCGTACGCGCGTTCGCGCGCGGCGATGCAGTCGCGCATCTTGCCCATCCACCAGGCAGACTCGGCCAGAAGCATGAGATCGCCTGCGCCCAGCGGCTCGTCGGTGTCGGCGCGGCCGAACAGCGCGAGGGCGTCGCTCCAGGCGTGCCGCTCGGCTGCCCGGCGCCCGTCGAGCAGGGTGGTTGGGGGCGTCATGGGACCATCAATTGTGACACATGCACCTGGGATCGGTGCGGGGTCAACGTGAGAGTCTACGGGGTGTTCGCTTCTATGTGTTTCGCGGTGTCCGTGTAGTGCCGGAGCCGCGTGATCCTGCCTTCGTCGTTGAACGCCCAGAGGTGGAGCTCGTCGTCTGAAAAGCGCTTCCCCGTCGCACCCACGGTGAATTCGACGTGGATGGAAGCGGCGATCTCGTTTCCACCCTCGAGAAGGTTGCGAAGCTCCAGGCTGTGCATCTCGATGCCGCTGAGGCTGTCGAGCCACTCGGCGACCCCATCCTTCCCGCGCCGCGGGAGCATGTAGACGATGCCTGCCTTCTGGGAGCTGTTGTCTTCCCAGGCCTCCCAGGCGACATCGTCCGCGATGGCGTCGAAGATCGGGCTAGGGTCGCCCCGGCCGAAAGACTCGTAAATCCCCCGGACGGTCTCGGCGTTGCTCATGACTCATCCCCGTTCGTTACTCGGTTCTTTTCGGTTCGCGCGAGTACCGGTCGACTCTCTCCTTGCCCGTCAGCGAAGCGATCGCGTCCATGACCTCGTCGGTGAAGCGACGGTAGGCCTCGTAGGGGTCCTCGCCGGTGCCCATCTTGAAGTAGAGAGCCGGGCCGATGCGGACCTCGCACTTCAGCGGACGGGCCATGATCTTGCCTTTCGGCAGTGCCTCGCGCGTGTTCATCACGCCGATCGGGATCACCGGCGCGGCGGTCATCTCGGCGATACGCGCGACGCCGGTGTAGCCCTTGTACACGCGACCGTCCGGGCTGCGCGTCCCCTCCGGATAGATGCCGAACTGCTTGCCCGATCGCACGCAGGCGGCCGCGTGCTCGAGAGCTTCGTGCTCGGGCGCGTCCCGGTTCACCGGGATGACCCCGACCGACTTGAAGAACCACGCTTGCTTCGGAGTGATGACGTACTCGACCTTCGCGAGCCAGTAGATCGGTCTCCGCAACACGCCGCCGACGACCACGGGGTCGAGTCCGGACTGATGGTTCGAGGCCAGAATCACTCCCCCGCGCTTGGGAAGATTCTCACGGCCCGTGACCCGGACCCGCCAGTACAGGCGGATCGGTCCGGTGAGGATGAGCCACCACAGGCGATAGAACAAGTCGAGCCTCCGAGCTGTGTTCGTCCCAGCGCGTCGGCTGGATTATCTACCAGATGGTAGAGAAAGTCACGGCGCGCCGGTCAGACGACGCGGGAGATGAACTCTTCGAGCTGGCGGAGGTTGCGCACCTCGATCATCCCGTCGGCGTGGTGTGCGTACTCCGACGCGATCGAGTCGCCGGTATCCCAGTAGCGGATCGGCTCGGGGTTCAGCCAGAAGACGCGGCGCGCCTTCTGCTTGAGGGCCTTGATGACCCACGCCTGGGAGGAGCGGTAGTTGTTCCTCGCGTCGCCCAGCACGAGGACGGAGGCGCGCGGGCCGACGCTCTCGCCGTAGTTCTGCCAGAAGCGCTCGAGGGAAGTGCCGTAGTCGGAGTGGCCGTCGAGCCAGACGACGTTCGCCTCCGCCTGCATGCGGTCGACGGCCTCGACGAAGTCTTCGGAGTCGAAGAAGTGCGTCACTTCGTCGAGCGTGTCGACGAACACGAAGGACCGCACGCGGGAGAACTGCGACTGGAAAGCGTGCACGAACATCAGCGTGAAACGCGCGAACGCCGAGACCGAACCGGAGATGTCGCACAGGAGGAAGAGCTCCGGCTTGTGGATCGTGCGATGCCGGTATCGCGTGTCGAAGGGCACGCCGCCGGTCGAGAGGGAATGACGCACCGTCTTGCGGACGTCGAGGCGCCCGCGCCGCGCGTGCTTGCGCCGCATCGCGAGACGGGTCGCGAGCTTTCGCGCCAGCGGCCGGATCGCGCGCCGCAGCTGCGCGATCTCGTCGCGGGTCGCGCGTACGAACTCGAGGTCCTCGGGCAGGGGCCGTACGGCGTGGCGGGCGACGGCCTCGGGGCCGCGGTGTTCGGCCAGGCGACGGCGGACCTCGGCGTCGACCTCGGCGCGGAACGCGCGCACGCGCTCCTCGAACTCGTCCTTCCAGAGCTGCCGTTCCAGAGCGGTGAGGTCGTCGCGACCCGAGAGCTCCTCCATCAGGCGGCGCATCATCAGGTCGAGGTCGACGACGCGGAAGACGCGGTACTGGAAGTACGGGCTGCCGCCTTGGGGCATCTCCACGCGGCCGAACGCGGCGACGGCGCGCCGGGCCATGTCGCGCAACCCGGACGCGTCGCCCGACAGGAGCGCGCGGTAGAGATCCTCGAGGTAGTCCTCGGGGGTCTGCTCGCCCTCTTCCGCGTCGCGCGCGTCGGTCGCCTCGGGCGTGGGTGCGGCGCCGAAGTAGAGGTCGAAGAGCGTGTCGAAGGCCGGGCGGTGCGCGTCGCTCTTCACCATCGTGGTCGCCAGCGCGGCGCGGAACGCGTCGCGATCGTCGAACGGGACGTGGCCCAGCGCGCGCAGCGCGTCGATGTTCTCGCTCGCCGCGACCGGCACGCCGGCCTTCCGGAGGGCGTGCGTGAAGTCCAGGAGCCGGGTGAGCACAAGCTCACTCTACCGGGCGAGCGCCTGCTGGACCCAGGCCACGACCTGCTCGGGGTGCTCCTCGATGTGTTTCGCCGTGACGTGCAGGACGCGCCAACCCAGCGTAAGTAGCTCGTTCCCGCGAGCACGGTCGTGATCGAATGCTCGTCGTCCGCCGTGGTAGCGGAAGCCGTCCGCTTCGATCGCGACGCGTTGCGCCGGGTACGCGAAGTCCAGCCGGCCCACCAAGCGATCTTCGTCGTTGACGACGTACTGCAGCATGGGGAGCGGCAATCCAGCTCCCCGTAGAACTCTGAGCACGGACGCCTCCAACGGACTGTCGGTGAAGCCGACTGTTGCTCGTGCGTCCACGAGCTGCCTCAGTACAGGCGTTCCACGACGACGTCGAGGGATGGCGTCTTGCAACCAGCGCTCAAGGAACGGCAACGAAACCAGCCGTCGACGGAGGCATTCGTCGAGACTTTGCTCGACGACGTCGGGGGACTCCACAGCGGCAAGATCAAGCAGCGTGCGGGCCGGCTTCGTAACGGGGATCCCATCGATCGTGATGACGTCGTCGGCAGGGATGCCTTTGGGCGCAGAGTGAAGCGTGACTTCGAGCGGCCCGACAGGGCGTCGATTGCGATTCCTTCGTACGGTGAGCTCCACGCGGCCCTGATCGAAACGGGTCATCCCTCGCATGACGAGAGCGGATCGATGCGACAGCGCGCTTCCGTCGCCGAAATGCAGGCAAGTCGCGAGTACCAGCTGACGCCATGTCTCGGTCGTGCCCGCGAGGCGGTAAACGGACGGATACAACCACTCCCAGCGTCCGACGCGAAGGCGCCACTCGATCGCGGCCCTCGTCGCTCCACACGCGAGCGCCTGCGCGCGCGTGAAGATGCCGTGCTGTTCGCCGGCGATGCGCCCGATGCGCCGGTCGATCGACGCATGTGTGTGATGGTGCTCGTATAGCGAGGTCATCCACACACGCGATACCACCTGGCGCAGCTCGATGCCGCTGTGCGAGCCTGGATCGCGAGGCGAGTCCGGAACGAGCCCTTAGTTGTCGCGCGGGTTCGGCGCGATCTTCAGGTGGCCGGCGACCTTCTCGACGTCGGACTGGAACTTCAGCAGCACGGTCAGCGTGCGCTGCGCGGTGGCCTCGTCGAGCTCGGTCACGCCGAGGTGCAGCAGGGTACGCGCCCAGTCGAGCGTCTCCGCAATCGACGGTGCTTTCTTCAGCTCCATCGCGCGGATCGAACGCACCAGCCGCACGATCTGGTCGGCGAGTATCTCGGGCAGCTCGGGCACGCGCGTCAGAACGATCGCCTTCTCGCGCTCGATGTCGGGGTAGTCGAGGTACAGGTACAGGCAGCGCCGCTTCAGCGCCTCGGACAGCTCCCGCGTGTTGTTGGACGTCAGGAAGACGAACGGGATCTGCTTCGCGACCACGGTTCCCATCTCGGGGATGGAGACCTGGAAGTCGGAGAGGAGCTCGAGCAGCAATCCCTCGAACTCGAAATCGGTCTTGTCGATCTCGTCGATCAGCAGCACCGTTTGCTCGTTCGAGCGGATCGCGGCGAGAAGGGGACGCTCCAGGAGGAAGTCCTCGGAGAAGATGTTCGTCTCGACCTCTTCCCAGCTCTGCTCGCGGCCTTGCTCTGCCTGGATCCGCAACAGCTGCTTCTTGTAGTTCCACTCGTAGAGGGCCTTGGCTTCGTCGACGCCCTCGTAGCACTGCAGGCGGATCAGCTTCGCGCGGAGAGCGCGGGCTACGGCCTTCGCGAGCTCGGTCTTGCCGGTGCCGGCCGGTCCCTCGACGAGGACGGGCTTGCCGAGCCGGTCGGCGAGGAAGACGACCGTCGCGATCGATTCGTCGGAGAGGTAATCGCCCTCGCGCAGACGGTCGACGACCTCGGGCGGCGTGCCGAAACGGCTCACACGGATCCCAGGAAGGTGTCGAGCTGCTCGATGTGCTCGTCGTAGTGGCCGTGCGCGTTGCCTTCGACGATGCGCACGAGATTCTCGCCGAGGTCGTTCGGGAGGAGCGCGATCTCCTCGCGGAAGCGGTGCCGGGCCGCGCCCGACATCACGCGCACATCGTGAAGGGATAGCTCCTTGCTCTTCTCGTACTGATCGCGGTTGAACTCGTCGACCGGCGGATACTCGGGCAACGTGCCCAACGTGCGCAGAACCTCGAAGCGGTCCATCGTCACCGCGTGCCACGCGGCGATATGCGCGAGGACGTCCTTCGCCGTCCAGTCACCGTTCACGCCCGGGCGCAGCCAATCCTCCTCGCTCAGCCGCTCGAGGCGTGCGTGCAGCTCCTTCCAGCCGAGATCCTCGGCGTCGAGGAGATCTTGTTTCAGTCGGCTCATGCGCGTACCTGCCCTTCGCCTTCCACGATGTACTTGTACGAGGTGAGCTCCGCGAGCGCCATCGGGCCGCGTGCGTGGAGCTTCTGGTTAGAGATTCCGATCTCGGCGCCGAAACCGAACTCGCCGCCGTCGGCGAAGCGCGTGGACGCGTTGACCATCACGCAGGCCGAGTCGACCTCGGCCGTGAAGCGGTTGGCGGCGGCGTAGTCCTCGGTGACGATCGCGTCGGTGTGGTTCGTGCCGTACGTGTTCACGTGCTCGATCGCGTCGTCGAGCGAGTCGACGACCTTCACCGCGAGAATCAGGTCGAGGTATTCGGCGCGCCAGTCCTCCTCGCTCGCCGCGGCGACCCGATCCGAATACGAGCGTGCGCGGTCGTCGCCGCGCAGCTCGACGCCGGCCGCGAGCAGCTCCTCGATCGCGCGCGGCAGGAAGGCGTCGGCCTTGGATCGATGGACGAGCAACGTCTCGACCGCGTTGCACACACCGGGCCGCTGGGTCTTCGCGTTGATCAGGATCGGCAGCGCCTTCTGGAGGTCGGCGCTCGCGTCGACGTAGACGTGGCAGTTCCCGACGCCCGTCTCGATCACGGGCACCGTCGAATCCTCGACAGTCGTGCGGATCAGGTCGGCGCCACCGCGCGGGATCAGCACGTCGACGTACTCGCGCATGCGCATCAGTTCCTTGGCACTCTCGCGATCGGTCGACGGGATCAGCTGCACGGTGTTCTCCGGGAGGCCGGCCTTGCGACCCGCGGTGTCGATGATCCGCGCAAGCGCGATGTTCGACGAGATCGCGATGCGCGAGCCGCGGAGGATGCAGGCGTTGCCGCTCTTCACGCACAAGCCGGCGGCGTCGACGGTCACGTTGGGCCGGGCCTCGTAGATGATCCCGACCACGCCGAGCGGGACGCGCACCTTGGTGATCCGCACGCCGTTCGGGAGCCGCCAGCCGTCGAGGACCTCGCCGATGGGGTCCTTGAGGCCGATGATGTCGGTGAGACCCGTCGCCATGCCGGAGATGCGCTCGGGTGTCAGGGTCAGACGGTCGATCAACGCGCCGGCGATCCCGTCGGCTTGCGCGCGTTCGAGGTCTTCGGTGTTGGCGTCGAGGATCTCGTCGGCGTTGTCCTCGAGGGCCGCCGCCATCGCGCGAAGGGCGTCGTTCTTGATCGCCGAGGTCGCGCCTGCGAGGCGCCGGCCGGCCGCGCGGGCGCGACGGCCTATGTCCAGGACTTCGCTCATCGTCACAGGATAACCAGGGAGTCGCGGTGGATGACTTCCCTTCCGCCCTCGCGGATGCTGCGACCGCGCACGCCGTCGAGCTCGTCGGCGGAGTAGTTGACCAGGCCGCGCGCGAAGATCAGGTCGTCCGGCCCGGCGACCTCGACCGCGTCGCCGGAGGCGAACCGCCCGCGGTGGCCGGTGACGCCGGCCGGGAGCAGGCTCCTCCCGGCGTCGACCAATGCCTTCTTCGCGCCAGCGTCGACCTCGACCACGCCACGCGGCGACTGCGCGAACGCGATCCAGAGCTTGCGCGACGCCCCGCGCGCCCGGCGCGCCGGGATGAACGTGCCGACAATGTCGCCGCGCAGGACGTGCGACAGAACGTCCGGGCGGCGGGCGTTGGCGACGACGACGCCGACGCCCGACGCGCTCGCGATCTTCGCGGCCTCGACCTTGGACGCCATCCCGCCGGAGCCGATGTGGGTGCCGGCGCGCGCGCGGATCGCGGGGAGAGACGCGAGGTCGTCGATCTGGTCCATGACACCCGACGCGCTGCGCGCGGGATCAAGCGTGTGGATGCCCTCGACGTCCGACAGGATGACCAGCAGATCGGCGCGCACGAGGTTCGCCACCAGCGCCGCGAGGCGGTCGTTGTCGCCGAACCGGATCTCGTCGACGGCGACCGTATCGTTCTCGTTCACGATCGGCACCACGCCGAGCGCGATCAATCGCGTCAGCGCAGCGTTCGCGTTGAGGTACCCCTTGCGGCGGATGAAATCGTCCTGGGTGAGGAGAACCTGCCCGACTTTCACGCGGCGCCGCGCGAACGCGCGCTGATAGGCGTGCATCAGGACGCCTTGACCCACGCTCGCGGCCGCCTGCAGCGTCGGGATGTCCGCCGGCTTACGCCGGAGGCCGAGCGGGTGCAGCCCGGCGGCGATCGCGCCCGACGAAACCAGGACGCAGGAGATGCCTTTGCGGTGCGCGCGCGAGAGTTCCGACGCGAGTCGCGAAACCTGCGTCTCGTCGAGCCCTCCGTCCGGCGCGGTGAGGCTCGACGACCCGACCTTCACGACGAGACGCCGCACCGAGGGCAGGGCCCGCGCGCGTCCGGTCCGCGACTTTCGGGACGTCACGCGTCGCGCTCCGGGATGAACTCGAACGCCTCGGCTCCGATCCGCACCTCGTCGCCGGCCTGCGCGCCGGCACGCTGGAGCGCGTCCTCGACGCCGAGACCGACGAGCCGTTCCTGGACGTAGCGAACCGCGTCGGCATTGGTGAGGTCGAAGCGCGCCACGAGCTTTTCGGCGCGCGCGTCGCGCACGCGGTACGCGCCGTTCTCGCGCACCACTTCGACCCGGACGGCATCGGGTCGGATCCGCAACACGGATGGTTCTTCCTCAGGTGGGTGCGCGTCGCGCTGTCCGGCGACGGCGTTCGCGAGGGCGGCCGACAGCTGCTCGACGCCCTCGCCGGTCAGAGCGGAGACGGGGAAGAACGGGTAGGGCGCGGCGGCAGCGCGCGCCTCAGCGTCGCGTTCGCGCGCGGCGGCGAGGTCGATCTTGTTGCCCGCGACGACGGCGGGACGCTCGGTGAGAGCCGTGTCGTAGGCGGCCAGCTCGGCGCGCAGAACTGCGAGCGCGGCTGCGGGGTCGTCCTCCGACAGATCGAGGACGTGGCACAGCACGCGACACCGCTCGAGATGCCGCAGGAACGCGAGCCCGAGACCGCGCCCTCGGGCTGCGCCCTCGATCAGACCCGGCACGTCGGCGACGACGAAGCGCGTTCCGCCGGTCTCGGCGACGCCGAGGTTCGGCGTCAAGGTCGTGAACGGATAAGCGGCGATCTTGGGCGTCGCGGAGGACAGCTTCGCGACGAGCGACGACTTCCCGGCGTTCGGCAAGCCGACGAGACCGACATCCGCGAGGATGCGCAGCTCGAGCGAGAGCCAGCGCTCCTCGCCCGGCTCGCCCCGTTCGGCGAACGCGGGCGCGCGCCGGCGCGCCGTAGCGAGCGCCGCGTTCCCGCGGCCGCCGCGGCCGCCGCGTGCGGCAACGAAGGTCGCACCCTCCTCGACGAGGTCGGCCAGAACGGTGCCGGCGTCGTCCCGCACCAGCGTTCCCGCGGGGGCGGCGACGATCCGGTCCTCCCCCGCCGGACCGTGCCGGTCGGATCCCTGTCCGTGCCGTCCCCGGTCGGCTTTCACGTGAGGCGCGCGGGCCAGCTCGGCGAGCGTCGCCACGCCCGGCGTCACAAGAAGGACGACCGAACCCCCGTCACCGCCGTTGCCGCCGTCCGGACCCCCCTTCGGCCGGTACTTCTCGCGGCGGAACGAAGCGGCGCCGTTGCCGCCATCCCCTCCGCGCACCTGGATGCGCGCCTCGTCCACGAAATCCTTGTTCTTCTGCATGATCGTCCGACTCTTCCGATCCGCTCGCCCGCCCCGACGAATGCACTGTAGCAAGCACCTTCAACGGCTTTTGGAGGGTACGATTGCGTGGCGTGAACGGGGTCGAAAAGGGCTGTCTGATCATCGCCGACATCAGCGGGTACACGAAGTACCTCACGGGTGTCGAGCTCGATCACTCGACCGACATCCTGGCGGACTTGATCAACACGATCGTGAAGTCCATGACGGGAACGTTCACTCTCGCGAAGCTCGAGGGCGACGCGATCTTCTCCTACGCCGTCGACCCCGAGGATCTCTCGGAGGGACCCTCGCTCGTCACCCTGATCGAAGGCACCTATTTCGCATTCCGTCATCGCCAAGCGCTGATCGATCGTGCGACGAGCTGCACGTGCGACGCGTGCAGCAAGATCCCCACGCTGAACCTCAAGTTCGTCGTCCACCACGGGTCGTACGTGGTGCACGAGGTGGCCGGTTCGAAGGAGCTCGTCGGGCCCGACGTGATCGTCGCGCACCGGCTCCTCAAGAACGAGGTGAAGGAGAGGTTCGGCCTCGACGGGTACGCGTTCTTCTCGGGTCATTGCGCCGAGCGCTACGGGCTCGACACAACCGCGCTGACGCTGCACCCCCACACCGAGGTGTACGACGACGTCGGCGAGGTCCAGGGATGGGTGCACGACCTCGACGCGCGGTGGGGCGAAGAGCTCGAGCGCCGGGTCGTGCGCCTCACCCGCGACGAACCCGGCGTGATGGTGCTCGAGTTCGAGTTCGCGGGCCCGCCGTCGCTCGTGTGGGACTACCTCACGTCCGCGTCGAAGCGGCTCGCGTGGCAGATGGGCACCGACGACATGATCCAAGACAACCCGCGCGGAACGCGCGGTGTCGGCACCCAGAACCACTGCGTCCACGGCGACGCCACGATCGAAGAAGAGGTGCTCGACTGGAAGCCGTTCGACTACGTCACGATCAAGGTTCAGAGCCCGATGGGACCGTTCACGTACACCTTCGAGTTGACGCCGGCCGCCGACGGGTCGCGCACGAAGGTGGTCGACCTCATGAAGCTAACCGGCGGTCCCGAACAAGAAGAGCTCATGGCGGCCGGGATGGGCGAAATGATGACGCAGCAGTTCGTCGAGGGCATGAACAACATGGCGCGGATGATCGAGGAGAAGGTGTCGCTTCCGAGCGTTAGCTCGGGATGATGTCGACCAGCTTGCGGTCGCCGCGGTTCCGGTAAGAAACCTTCCCGGCGATACGCGCGAACAGGGTGTCGTCCCTGCCGCGCCCGACGTTGAGCCCTGCGTGGACCCGCGTCCCGCGCTGGCGGACGATGATCGAGCCGGCCGTCACGACCTGGCCGTCGTACCGCTTCACGCCGAGGCGCTTCGCGTTCGAGTCCCGGCCGTTCCGGCTGGAGGATGCACCCTTCTTGGAGGCCATAGCGCGGCCAGGCTACCAGAGCGCCCGGGGCCTGTCCTCGGCCTACTTCGACGGGGACTTCTTCGCCGCCGATTTTCTCGGTTTCGCCGCGCTCTTCTTGGCCGCCGTCTTGGTGCTCGTCTTGGCCGCGGTCTTCTTCTTCGGGGTCACCTTCTTGGGGGCGCCTTCCGCCTTCTCTTCCGCGGCCTGGCGCTGGAGCTCGCGCGCCGTCCGTTCGGCTTCCTCGGCGGCCCGCTTCTCCTCCGCGCGCTCGACGACGTCGCCGAATCGCAGCTCGGCGATTTCGACCAGCGTCATCTTCTGGCGGTGGCCTGTGTGCTTGCGGTAACCGGTCTTCTGTCTGTAGTTGAAGACCTCGAGCTTGTCGGCCTTGATGTGTTGGATCACCTTGCCGACGACGGCCCCCTGATCGGTCAACTGGGCATGGTCGGTGACGATCGTCCCGTCGTCCTTCGCGATCATGAGCGGGACGAAGCGCACCTCCTCGCCCGGCTCCTGTTTCAACAGGTCGACCGTGATCTGCTCCCCGACCGACACTTTCTCCTGGTGTCCGCCGGTCCGGATGATCGCGTACATGAGGGGTCCTCCCAGCTAGTCGATCTCGTGGGTGATGACGATACCGCGGCCCTCGCAGTTGGGGCAGGGCTCGCTGAACGCCTCGAGCAGACCCTCGGAGACCTTCTTGCGGGTCATCTCGACGAGGCCGAGCGACGAGACGTCGAACACTTGGCTGCGGGTCTTGTCGCGGCCCAGGGCTCGCTTCAGAGTCCGCAGGACCTGTTCGCGGTTCGAGGCGACGATCATGTCGATGAAATCGATCACGATGATGCCGCCGATGTCGCGCAGACGGAGCTGGCGCGCGACCTCCTCCGCCGCTTCGAGATTGTTCTTGAACACGGTCTCCTCGAGCGAGCCTCCCTTGCCGACGAACTTGGATGTGTTCACGTCGATGACGGTCATCGCTTCTGTGCGATCGATGACGATCGACCCGCCCGACGGCAGCCAGACCTTGCGCTCGAGCGCCTTCTGGATCTGCTCGGCGACGTGGTACTGCTCGAGGATCGGCAACGCGCCGTCGTAGAGCTCGAGGCGGTCGAGGAGGTCGGGTCCGGTCTCCTCGAGGTACGACCGCAGCTGTTCGTAGATCCGCTTCGAGTCGACGACCACCGTCGCGAAGTCGCCCGAGAAGATGTCGCGCGCGACGCGCATGACGAGCTCGGGCTCCGCGTACAGCAGCGCCGGCGCCTTCTCCTTACGCTGCTTCGCCTTGATCTCGTCCCATATCTTCACGAGGCTGTCGAGGTCCCGTTTCAAGGCCTCGGCGCTCGCGCCTTCCGCGGCCGTGCGGACGATCACGCCGTGCCCGTTCGGACGGATCGACCGTAAGATTTGCCGCAGGCGCGCCCGTTCCTCCTCCGCCAAGCGGCGCGAGATCCCGGACAGTTGCTGCTCCGGCGCGAGCACCATGTACCTCCCGGCGAGCGAGATCTGCGCGGTCAAACGCGCGCCCTTCGTCCCGAGCGGATCCTTGGTGACCTGGACGAGCACGGCCTGGCCCGGTTTCAACATCTTCTCGATGCGCGGCATCGCTTCGCCCTCGAGATCCTCGGGCGAGTAGTTCACCTCGCCCGCGTACAACACGGCGTTGCGCCCCTTGCCGATGTCGACGAACGCGGCCTCCATCCCGGCGAGCACGTTCTGGACGCGGCCGAGATAGACGTTCCCGGCCATGGACTTGCCCTTGCCGTGCGCGACGAAGTGCTCGATGAGCGTCCGGCCCTCGAGCACGGCGATCTGCGTGCGGTCGCCGTGTTCGTGGATCACCATCAGCTTGTCGGATCCCCGGAGGCGCTTCGCGTCCTCCTCCGACAGGCGGCGCGGTCTGCGCCGGGGTCGTTGCTTGGCACGCTGCGCGCGCGCCTCCATCCGCGTCGAGCCTCGCGCGGCCGGCGCCTTCGCGGCCGGCTCCGCCGGCTCGGCGTCCTCCTCAGCCGTTCCTGCGATCGCGTCGCCGTCGGCGGTGGCGGCGGCCGGTTTCGCCCGGCCCTTCCCGCCGCGCCCTCGTCCGCCGCGACGGCGCCGGCGCTTCGGCTTGGGCGGACCGTCGGGTGCGGCACCCTCCGCCCCTTCGGCGATCATCGGCAGCTCGGTCGACGGCTCGTCGGCCTCCGCGGAGCGCACGACGGGTCCGTCGATCTCGGGTGCCGCCGGCTCGCCGCTGTCCGTCGGCGGCTTGGAAGCCGCCGGCCGGGGTGTGCGCGGTTTCGCCGTCCCCGCCCGGGGACGCGATTGGGCTGGACGCCGCTGCCGCGGCGCCGCAGGGCGCGCGGCCTTCGGCGCCGAAGCGGTGGCCTCGCCCTCATCGGGCGCGGCGGCTTCCCCGCCGTCGCCTCCGTTCTCGCCCGCGGCCTGCGTGCGCGGCGCGGTGCCCGGCTTACGGTGACGCCGTCCGCCGCGACGGCCGCGACGCCGCTTCGGACGCGGAGGCCCGTCGGCGGACGCCGTCGCGCCGGCTCCATCCCCCGCTGCGGTTTCGCCCGGCGATTCCTCGGGCGGTTTCGCCGCGCGCGGCGATCCGGTCGCCGCACCGCCGTCCTGCGAGCGCGCCGGCGACGGCGCGTCGTCCGCGCCCCGCCTCTCGCTCGCGTTATCGAAGTTCTCTTCCACGTGGATCTCCTTCCCGCCGCCTCTACAGGCGGCGCATATGGATGTTGAGCAGGATCCCGGTCGCCAGGAACGACGCGATCAGCGACGAGCCGCCGTACGAGACGAACGGCAACGGGATCCCGGTGATGGGCGAGATGCCCATCGTCATGCCCATGTTGACGAATCCCTGGAAGGCGAACATCGACACGATGCCCGCGGCCAGCAAGGTTCCGAAGTGGTCCTTCGCCATCATGGCGATGCGCACCCCACGCCACACGAAGAACCCAAAGATCGCGACGAAGAGTCCCGCTCCCAGGAAGCCCAGCTCCTCGCCGACGGCCGTGAAGATGAAGTCGGTGTGCTGCTCGGGGACGAAACGAAGATTTGTCTGCGTCCCGTTGAACAGACCGCGGCCGGTGAACTGACCCGACCCGATCGCGATCTTCGATTGCGCCAGGTTGTATCCCGTGCGCTGCGTGTCGCTCGCGGGATCGAGGAACGCGGTGAACCGTGCGACCTGATAGTCCTTCAACAGCCCGAGGTGCAGGATCCCCCAGAACGCGACGACACCGAGCATCGCCATCACGATGAGGAGGCGCATGCGCGTCCCCGCGACGAGCAGCATCCCGCCGAGGATGGCGAGCATCACGAGCAGCGTCCCGAGATCGGGTTGCATGTAGACGAAGAGCGCCGGGACGGCCACGAGCACGATGCACTTGAAGGCGTCGATCGTTCCCGGCGATCCCTTCCGCTCCGCCAGCACGGCGGCCAGCGTGATGATGAGGGCGAGCTTCGCGACCTCGGACGGCTGGATCTGGAAGATCCCGATCGCGATCCATCGCTGCGCGCCGGCGACCTTCGTTCCGGCCGGACTGAGCACGCCAATGAGAAGGATCAACGCGACCGCGTACGCGAGCCACGCCCAGGCCTTGAGCTTCCGGTAGCTGAAGACCGCGAGCACGCCCATGGCGATAACGCCCACCGCGGCGAAGATCAGCTGCCTGTCCAGGTAGTAGCGGGGCGGCAGGCCGTTGTCCTCCAGCCGGGCGTACGTCGCCGAATAGACCATCAGCGCGCCGAACCCCGCGAGGATCAGGGAGAGGATAACCAGCGTCGGGTCGAGGTGACGGATCGGAGCCTTCTCCGACAGGCGCGCGGGCACGACGCGCTCGCGCCCGATGCGCTCGACGCGTCCGACGGAACCTTCGAGCGTCATTAGTCGCTCCGCACCCCGAAGACGACCGGCGTGAGCGGAAGATCGAAGAGCTTGTCCATGATCCGCCGCACGACCGGGCCCGATACCTGCGACCCGAACCCGGCTTGCTCGACGACCGACACCACGACGTACTTCGGCTTGTCGGCCGGCGCGTACGCCGCGAACCACGAAAACGGCTGCTTTCCGGCGATCTCGGCCGACCCGGTCTTCGCGCCAACCGGGATGCGCTCGAGCGGCCACCCCCGGAACGGGAAGACTGCGGTGCCGCGGAGCGCGACCTGGCGCAAAGCGTTCTGCAGGTAGCCGAAGCCGGCGCGGGGCAACTTCACGCGCGAGATCACCTGCGTCCTGATCTGCTGGTCGACCGTGCCGTCGCTGTTCATGATCTTGTATCCGACGTGCGGGCGAAGGACCCGCCCGCCGTTCGCGACGGCCGCGTAGCCGACGGCCATCTGCAGCGGCGTGGCAAGCACGTCGCCCTGACCGATCGACATGTTGATCGCGTCGCCGCCCCGCCAGAGGTACCCGCGCTCGCACAGGTCCTCGTACAGCACGTCGTGAGTGCGTGTCGCGCGGTTGCACCAGCTCACCTTGTTGAGGTCGTAGATCTTCTGCTTGTACGCCCGGCCGGGGACGCGGCCGTCCTCTTCGTTCGGAAGGTCGATGCGCGTCGCGCGACCGAGGCCGTACCGCCGCGCCCAGTCCTGCATGACCTCGTAGACCTTGCGGTCGGCGCGCTCGTCCCGCCGCTCCTTGAGCCACCAGTTCGCGGCCAGGCGGTAGAAGACCGTGTCGCACGACTCGACCAGTGCCTGCGCGAGCGTGATGTTGCCGCTGCCGCCTTTCCAGTTGTGGAAGATGCGATCGCCGAAGTCGAACGCCCCGGTGCACGGCAGCGTCGAGCCGGGCGACATCGCGCCGGTGGAGAGTGCCGCCGAGGCCATGAACGGCTTGAACGTCGACCCCGGCGGATACGAGGACTGCATCGCCCGGTTCAACAGCGGGAAGTGGTTGTCGGGGTCGTTGAGGAACTTGTAGTACTTCGGGTCCACGCCGCCGACGAACTTGCTCGGATCGAACGTGGGATTGCTCGCCATCGCGACGACCTCGCCGGTCTGCGCGTCCAGCACGACGACGCCGGCCGCCGGCGCCAGGAAATGCTCGCCGGTCTCGGCGAAGGTGCGGCTCTTGGCGCGCTCGATCCCGGCCGCCAGCGCTTGCTCGGCCACGGTCTGCACCCCCGCGTCGAGGGAGAGCATCACGTCGTGGCCGGGCTTCGCTTCTTGCGCGTTCAGCGTCCGCAGGACGATCCCTGAGGAATTCACCTCGAGCTTCTCGATGCCGGGATCGCCGCGCAGGTACTCCTCGTACGAACGCTCGACGCCGGTGCGTCCGATCGAGTCCCCGAGGCGGTAGCCCTTGGCCCGCAGCTTGTCGAGCTCGGACTCGTTCGTCTCACCGATGTAACCGAGGACGTGCGCCGCGAGGGTCCCCTTCGGGTACATGCGGACCGGCAGCATCAGCGTCTCCGCCCCCGGATAGCGCTCCGCGTGCTCGCGGATCTCGAAGACCGCTTCCTCGGACACGTCGGTCGCGACGATCGCCGGCCGGTACGGCGAGACGCGCTTGTCGTTCAAGCGCCGGATGATCTCTTTGCTCCGGACCTTCAGCAGCTTCGCGAGCCTTTTCACGACACGGTTCCGAAGTGCCGTGTCGCGCAGGTCGTCGCGGCGTAGACCCACGGCCAGCGAGGGGCGGTTCTTCGCCAGCTCGACGCCGTTGCGATCGAGGATCCGTCCGCGCGGAGCCTCCAGCCAGACGATGCGAACGCGGTTCGTCTCGGAGGCGTGCGCGTATCGCTCGCCGGTGAGCACCTGGAGGAACCAGAGACGCGAGAGCAACACGCTTAGCATCGCGAGAACGATCACGCCGAGGATCGCCACGCGGAAGCGGACGCGCTCTTCGCTCGTGATCATCGGATCGCACTCGCCGGGCGCAGGCGCGACCCGAGGCCGCGCACGAGCGGATAGAGGAAGGGCGTCAGCAGCGCGCTGTAACAAGCCGCGAACACCGCGTGCAGCACGAGTGCGATGCCCCCGGCGGCCTCCTGCCCCAGCAACAGCGCGATGCCGCCGTACAGCAGCACGCCGGCGAACGTCGCCGTGAACTCCATCGCCACCGGAAGCCACGCGGTCGGGGTCTGCACCTGCGCCCGGATCGCGCCGACCGCGTACCCGATCACGGTGTACGTGATGGAGGTCAGTCCGGCGGGAAGGCCCGTCAGCAGATCGGTCGCAAGGCCCGCGGTGAAGCCGAACCCGGCGCCCAGAGCCGGCCCCTCGCCCATCGCCAGCGCGACGGTCATCAACAGGAGTAGTTGCGGTTTGGTTCCGCCGAGGGTGGCCTCGCCGAGGACGGACGTCTCGATCACCAGACCGGTCACGATCAGGAGGAAGAGAAGGAGCGTGCGGCGCCAGATCATCGCTTCGCCTTCTGCGTCCCGGTCACGACCAACAAGTAGTCGAGACTCGTGAAGTCGACGAAGGGCCGGACCCAAGCCCGGCGGGCGAGCGACACGCCCTTCGGTTCGATGCGCGCGATCGTGCCGATCGGTATCCCGGCCGGGTAGACGCCGCCCTGGTACCCGGAGGTCGCGACGGTGTCGCCCACGGTGAGGGCCGCGTCCGAGTCGAACAGATCGAAGCGTAGCTCGTCGCCCGAGCGGCCCTCGAGCACGCCCGTCTCGCCGTTCGAGGAGACGCGCGCCGCGACGGCGCTCGACGGATCGATCAGAAGGAGCACGCGGGCCGTGTGGGGGCCGACCGAGACGACGCGGCCGACGAGCCCTTGCCCGGCCACGACGGGCATGTCCTTGCGGACGCCGTCGCCCTGGCCGCGGTCGATGAAGACCGTCTGCTCGAAGTTCGAGGGCCCGACGCCGGTAACCCGGACCGTGATCGTCCTGAAATCGAACCTCTGCCCCAGTTGCAGGAGGCCGCGCAGGTCGGCGTTCTCCCGGAGGATGTCGGCGACCTGCTGGCGCTCGTTCTGGAGCGTCGCGTTCTGCTCCTGGAGGAGCCGGACCTGCTCCTTCAGAGAGCCGACCTGGGTGAACCCGGCCAGGAAATCCCCGACCGGCCGCAGCGCCCGGGAGACGCCGTCCTGGATCGGGCCGATCACGCTCATGATGCCCCGCCCGATCGCGTCCAGGGGGCCGTCGCCCTCAGTGCGGAAATCGATCGTGACGAGCACGATCGCCGCGGAGAGCAGAACCGCGACCAGCAGCCGCGCGCGGCGCGTGCGGTCGAAGATCCTCATCATCGACCGGGATGGTCCCCCGGGACCTCGGCGCGGGTCGCGCGCCGCGAGGCCGGAGCGACCTCCCTCAAACCTCCTTCCGTCCGGCCAGCGCGCGGGGCGCGCACGACCGGATCTGTCCTGTGGACCGGGGGCCCATCGATTCGCTACTTCAGGCCCCCGGGCCCCTAAGTCTTAGTGGCGCGAGCTCGAGATCAGCACGCGCTTCAGCGCCTCGAACTCCTCGAGGCAGCGGCCCGACCCGATCGCGATACACGTGAGCGGCGAGTCGGTGATGTGGACCGGCATCCCGGTCTCGTGCTTCAGGCGCTCGTCGAGACCCTTCAGCAACGCGCCGCCGCCGGCCAGGACGATGCCCTTGTCCATGATGTCGGCCGAGAGCTCGGGCGGGGTCTTGTCGAGCGTGTTCTTGACCGCGTCGACGATCTGGTTCACCGGCTCCTCGATCGCACGGCGGATCTCCTCCGCCGCCACGATGATCGTCTTCGGTAGACCGGTGACGAGGTCGCGGCCACGGATCTCGGCGTGCGGTTCGTCGGGCATGGGGAAGGCGGATCCGATCGCCATCTTCATCTCTTCCGACGTCCGCTCACCGAGCACCATCGAGTATTCCTTCTTGATGAACTGGATGATGGACTCGTCGAGCTCGTCGCCGCCGATGCGGACCGACACGCTCGTGACGATCCCGCCGAGGGAGATCACCGCGACCTCGGTGGTGCCGCCGCCGATGTCGACGACCATGTTGCCGGTCGGCTCGTGGATCGGCAGCCCGGCCCCGATCGCCGCGGCCATCGGCTCCTCGATGATGTAGGCGTTGCGGGCACCGGCGGCGATGGTCGCCTCCTCGACGGCGCGCTGCTCGACCCCTGTGATGCCGCTGGGGACGCACAGCACGACGCGGGGCTTGGCCAGCCAGCGCCGACGGTGCACCTTTTGGATGAAGTACCGGAGCATCTTCTCGGTTACGTCGAAGTCGGCGATGACCCCGTCCCGGAGGGGCCGGACCGCCACGATGTGAGCGGGGGTCCGGCCGATCATGCGCTTCGCTTCGGACCCGACGGCGAGGATCGCGCCCGTCTTGGTGTTGATCGCGACGACCGACGGTTCGTTCAGCACGATCCCGCGACCGCGAACGTAGACGAGCGTGTTCGCGGTCCCGAGATCGATGGCCATGTCCCGGCCGAGGAATTGAAAACTGTTCCCAAACATGAGATAGGGTTCCGATCCGACCGGCCTGACGGAATCGAATGACACGAACCGGCCGGATGACGCGCCGCATCTTAGCATCGGGATCGAGACCGACAAAAAGCCTGTTGGGGGTCAAGCTGTGAACCACCCACGCCGCCGCCGGCATCCCTCCCGTCCCGTCCTCGCCCTCATCGCGGCGGTCGCCGTCGTGGCGACCGTGAGTCCGGCTCTCGCGACCCGGGTTCAAGAGAAGGACTTCAACCTCGACATCGCGCGCCGGGTCGAGGCGACCCTCAGAAAGGCGAGGGTCCGCGTCGTCATGACCCGGACGACCGACACGACCGTCTCGCTCGCCTCGCGGGCGGCGCGGGCGAACAACCGCCGGGTCGACGCGTTCGTCTCGATCCACAACAACGGCTCGCGCGACCACACCCGGCACGGGACGGAGGTCTACCGGTCGATCAGGGGAGGCGAGTCGACGACGCTCGGCGCGGCCTTGCGCGATGAGCTCGTCCGGTCTCCAGGCCTGCCGACCACCCTGCACGCCCGGCGCGGCGACCACGGTGACTACTACTTCGTCCTCCGCAACACGACGATGCCGGCGGCGATCGTCGAGGGCGCGTACGTGTCGAACCGATCCGACGCTCGGAGGCTCGCCAGCGCGTCCTTCCGGCAGGCGATCGCGGAGTCGATCGCGCGCGGGATCCTGGCGTTCCAGCGGACGCTCGTCGCGCGCCCTCTGCCGTCGACCGCATCACCTAACAGGATCGTGCTGCGGTCGATGGCGACGCCGTCTGACGTCGCCGGCAAAGCGATCAACGCGCGCACCGTGGATCTGTCGTGGACGGCGGGCGGCGCGCCGGCGTACCACGTGTACCGCGACGGCGTGTTGCTCGGGACTGTGGGGAACAACGGCACGTCGCGCCTGACGTTCTCCGACGTGTGGGCGGCGCCCGGTCAGACCTACGGCTACGAGATCGCCGGGACGTTGGGCGGCGACCGCAACGCGGTGGAGTCACCGCCGGCGAGGTTGTCCGTCGCAACGCCGCCGATCGTCGTCGCGCTCGATGCCGGCCACGGCGGCAAGGATCCGGGCGCGATCGGCAGCTCCTGACTCTCTTTTAGAGAGCGCCCGCCTCGCGCAAGCTCGACCATCCGCCGGCCGCGACGATCACGTGATCGACGAGCTCGATCCCCAATACGTCCGCCGCTTGCGCGAGCCGTCGCGTGATCGCCCGATCGTCGGGTGAGGGTTCCGCGTCGCCCGACGGATGGTTGTGCGCGACGAGCACGGCGGCGACGCCGGGTACGCGGAGCGCCGCGGCGAAGACCTCGCGCGGCTCCATCGGCGCGTGGGAGATCCCGCCGACCCCGACCACCGTCTCCCGGATCACGCGGTGCCGCCGATCGAGGAGCAGGACCACGGACTCCTCCCTTTCGAGGTGCGCCAGGCGGGGTGCCAGAAGGGCCGCGGCGCCGGCCGGACTGAGGATCTGCGGCCGGTCGGCCCCCAGGGCCCGGGAGGCGCGTCGTCCCAGCTCAAGGGCCGCAACGATCTCGGCCGCTGTGGCCGGGCCGAGGCCGGGCAAGGCGGCCAGCTCGGCCGCGGTCAGGCGGGCGATCGCGCCGAGGCTCCCGGTCGCGGCCAGCAAGCCCGCGGCGACGTCGAGCACGCCCGTCCCCGCCGAACCCGTTCGGATCAGGAGCGCCAGGAGCTCCGCGTCGGACAGCGCGGCCGGGCCGAGCGCGGTGAGGCGCTCGCGCGGACGATCGGTCGGTGGTCTCTCGGAGACGCGGACGGGGGCGGGCCCCCGCGCCGTCACGTGAGATCTGGGAAGAAGAGAGCCAGCTCGCGCTTCGCGGACTCAGGAGAGTCGGAGCCGTGCACGATGTTCTCGGTCAGCTCGATCGCGAGATCGCCGCGGATCGTGCCGGTCGCCGCCTTCTTGGGGTCGGTCGCACCCATGATCGTGCGCACGACGCCGATCGCTTCGTCGCCCTCGATCGCCATCGCGACGAGCGGTCCGCCGGTGATGAACGAGACGAGGTCATCGAAGAAACCTTTGCCGACGTGTTCCTCGTAGTGCTTCGTCGCCATCTCCTTGTCCATCTGTACCATGCGCACGGCGACGATCGTCAGGCCCTTCGCCTCGAGCCGGCGGATGACTTCCCCGACCAAGCGGCGGCGCACGCCGTCGGGCTTCACGAGCACGAGCGTTCGGTCAGTGGCCATCGATCCTCCGCGTCCGATTCCGGGCCAGTATAGGCCGCCGCTACCCGAGCCCCAGCAGGACGTTGCGCGCTTCCGCGACGGTGTAGAAGGACCCCGCGATCAGGACGCAGTCCTCGTCGCCCGCTTGTTCGAGCGCGAGCGCGACCGCACCCTCCACGGTGTTCGTCGTGATCGCCTCGAACCCGAGCGCCTCCGCTTCCTTCGCGACCCGATCGGCGCCGGCGGCGCGCGTCGACGTCGGCCGCGTCGCGATCACCACGTCGGCCAGCGGCGCGAGGATGCGCGTCACGCCCGCGATGTCTTTGTCCGAGAGGATGCCGAGAACCAAGACCAGTCGCTCCCAGCGGAACGATTCCCCGACCGCATCGCGGAGCGATGTCGCCGCGTCGGGGTTGTGCGCGCCGTCGACGACGACGAGCGGCTGTCGCTTGACGACCTCGATCCGGCCGGGCGTTCGGACCGCGCCGAGGGCGGCGCGCAAGACCGTGTCTTCGATCTCGCGATCGCCGGTGAACGCGGACACCGCGGCGACGCCGAGCAGCGCGTCGGTCGCCAGCCTCTCCCCGAACACCGGAACGAACACCTCCTCGTACCGACGATCCCCCACGCGGAGGTCGAGCGCCTGCCCGCCGACGGCGAGCCGGCGGTCCTCGAGCGAGAAGCGCGACCCGTCGACGCGGAGCTCGGCGCCGGCCTCGCGACAGCGGCCCGCGATCACCTCGAGGACCGGCGGCGCCGTCTCGCCGGTGACGACGATGGTGTTGGGTTTGATGATGCCGGCCTTCTCGCGCGCGACCTCGACGGGCGTTCTCCCGAGCTCAGGGTGATCGACGGCAACTTCGGTGATGACGGCCACGCGCGAGTCGACGAGGTTCGTCGCGTCCCACTCCCCTCCCATGCCGACCTCGATCACGGCCGCATCGACGGCGCGCTCGGCGAACCACGTCTGCGCGAGGATCGTGAGCGTCTCGAAATAGGTGACGAGCTCTCCCCCCGCGTCCACCTGCGTGAGGTACGGCTCGAGGTACCCGAGCGTCTCGGCGAAGTCTTCCTCCGAGATCGGCGCCCCGTCGTACGCGATACGTTCGCGGACGGAGTGCAGATGCGGCGACGTGTAGGTTCCGACGCGGAACCCCATCGCGCGGAGCACTTCGGTCGCCACGATGGCCGTCGATGTCTTCCCGTTCGTTCCCGTGATGTGGATCGACGGGTACGTCCGCTGCGGATGGTTCAGGAGCTCCGACAGCGCACGCATCCGATCGAGGTCGGGCACCATCCTGGTCGGCTGGCGCGCCTCGAGCGCGCGCAGCGCCTGCGTGAAGGTCACCGGATCAGCCCTCGAGATCCTTCAGCGCCGCACGCAGCCGTTGGAGCGCGTGCTCGGTCTCCGCGAGCCGCTCGCGCTGCTGCTCGATGACCTCTTCCTTGGCGTTGTTGATGAAGCCCGGGTTGGTGAGCTTGGTGCGTGACCTCTGGGCGTCTTCTTCGTGGCCGGCGATCTCCTTCGCGAGACGCGATCGTTCCGCGTCGAGGTCGAGTAGACCGGCGAGCGGCACGTGGATCGTCGCGCCGGGCACAACGAGCCGGGCCTGCGGTCCGCCGTGTCCGTTCGAGGGCGACACGGCGAACTCGCCCCATCCGGCGAGCGCGCGCACGCGCTCGATCTCCTCCCGGAGGATCGCCGCGAGCTGCGGATCGGCGATCTCCGCCTGCGCCTCGGGCCGCGCGGAGTGCGCGATCTTGTGGTCGGCGCGGAAGCGTCGCAGCGCGGACACGACGCCCATGACGAACTCCATCTCCGTCTCGGCGTCACGGTCTTGGAGGGTCGGGTCGGGCCGCGGCCAGCGCGCGGTGATCGCCGTTCCGTTCGTGAGGGCCCCGTACAGTTCCTCGGTCACGAACGGCATGAACGGGTGCAGCAGCCGCAGCACCGTCTCGAGCACGTGGCGCAGCACCGCGCGCGTCACGTCGGCGAACTCGCCGGTGCCGTGCAACGGGCCCTTCGCCCATTCCACGTACCAGTCGGCGAACTCGCTCCAGGTGAACTGGCGGAGCATCTGGGCCGCCCGAGCGAGGTCGTACTCCTCCATCGCCTCGTCCACCGCCGCCACGGTCGCGTCGAGGCGCGAGAGGATCCACCGATCCGCGCGGCTCCAGTACATGTTGGTCGATCGAAGGGAGACGGTCCCGGGACTTCCCTCGAGATTCATGAAAACGAACCGCGAGATGTTCCAGAGCTTGTTCGCGAAGTTGCGGTCGCCCTCGATCCACTTCTCGGCGACCGGCACGTCGGAGCCCAGCGTCGCCGATCGCAGCAGCGTCATCCGCACCGCGTCGGCGCCGTAGCGATCGATCAGCTCGATCGGATCCATGGCGTTCCCGAGCGACTTCGACATCTTCTTGCCGCGGAAGTCGCGCACCATCCCGTGGATGTGGACGTCCTGGAACGGGATCTCGCGCATGAAGTGGACGCCCATCATCATCATCCGCGAAACCCAGAACGTGATGATGTCGTACGCGGTCACGAGCGCCGACGTCGGGTAGTAGGTCTTGAGGTCTTCGGTCTCGTCCGGCCATCCGAGGGTGGAGAACGGCCACAGCGCGCTCGAGAACCACGTGTCGAGCACGTCCGGGTCCTGGGTCAGGTCGGTGGAACTGCACTCCGCGCATCCTTTCGGGTCCTCGACCGCCGCGAACTGGTGCCCGTCAGCACACGTGAACACCGGGATGCGATGTCCCCACCACAACTGGCGCGAGATGCACCAGTCGCGGAGGTTCTCCATCCAGTTGAAGTAGTTTCGCTCGAAGCGCTTCGGCACGAAGCGCGTGCGCCCGTCGCGCACCGCCGCGATGGCGTCGCGCGCGAGCGTCTCCACCTTGACGAACCATTGCTCGGAGAGCCACGGCTCGACCTCGGTATGACAGCGCTGGCAATGACCGACCGAGTGGAAGTACGGACGCTCCTCCTTCTGGACGACGCCGAGCGCGCGCAGCTCCTCGAGGACGGCCTTGCGCGCCTCGTATCGCGACATGCCTTCGAACTTGCCGCCGTTCTCGTTGATCGTCGCGTCCGGCTCGAAGATGTTGAGCGGCGGAAGACCGGTGCGCTGCGCGATCTCGAAGTCGGTCTGGTCGTGCGCCGGCGTGACCTTGACCGCGCCCGAGCCGAACGCCGGGTCGACGGCCTTGTCGGTGACGATGGGCAGCTCGCGCCCGACGATCGGCAGGATCGCCTTCTTCCCGACCAGGTGCTTGTAGCGGCCGTCGGCGGGACTCACGGCCACGCCGGTGTCGCCGAGCATCGTCTCGACGCGGGTCGTCGCCACAGTGATGTGCCCCGAGCGATCGGCGAGCGGATAGTTGATGTGGATCAGCTCGCCCTCGACGTCGGAGTACTCCACCTCGACGTCGGAGATCGCCGTGGTATCGCGCGGACACCAGTTGATGATGCGGTTCCCACGGTAGATGAGGCCCTCGTCGTACAGCGCGACGAACACCGTGCGGACGGCGCGCGAGAGGTCCTCGTCCATCGTGAACCGCTCGCGCGACCAGTCGACCGAGTCGCCGAGCCGGCGCATCTGCTGCGTGATCGTCCCGCCGGACTTCTCCTTCCACTCCCAGACGCGCTTCACGAACTCCTCGCGGCCGAGGTCGTGACGGGACTTCCCCTCGTGTTTGGCGATCTCGCGTTCGACGACGTTCTGGGTCGCGATGCCCGCGTGGTCGGTGCCGGGCAACCACAGCGCTTTGTAGCCCTGCATCCTCCGCCGGCGGATGATCGCGTCCTGCACGGAGTGGTCGAGCGCGTGCCCCATATGCAGGATCCCGGTCACGTTGGGCGGCGGGAGCACGATGCAGAACGGCTCCCCGTCGCCCCGCGGGGCGAACGCCCCGGAGCGCTCCCACTCGGAGTAGATGCGCGCCTCGACGCTGTGCGGGTCGTACGCCTTGGGAAGCTCTTGGCTCAACTCCATCCTCCGCCCATGAAAAAGGACCCTCGTAGGGTCCCGGAAGGCTAACAGGCGCGGTCGCCTACACCCCTCCGGGCGAGCCGACTACGACTACGAACGTCATCGTGGGGTCGATTGTAACACCGGCCTTGACTCGTGTTCGCTCATTCGCGCACGCTGCACAGGATGAAGCCGCCGCCGATCAGGTGGGCCGACGGACCGGGGGGAAAGATCGGATACCAGGTCCTCGGCGACGGTCCTCTCGATCTCGTCTTCGTGCAACCCGGACGCTCGAACCTCGACGTGCAGTGGGAGCACCTACCACTGGAACGTTTCTTCCTGCGGCTCGCCTCGTTCTCGCGCCTGATGCTCATCAACTTCAGAGGATTCGGGCTCGCCGACCCCGTTCGAGGCGGCGACCCTCACCCGATCGAGGACTCGATGGATGATCTCAACGCGGTGCTCGACGCGGTCGGGTCAAACACCACCGCCATTCTCGGCATGGAAACAGCGGGCGTCGTCCCGATCCTTTTCGCTGCGACGTTTCCTGGAAGGGTGCGGGCTCTCGCCTTGGTAAATGCGTGCGCGACGTTGCGTCGGCGCGAGGATTATCCGACGGGGATTCCCGACAAGGCAATGGATCGCTTCGCTCTGCAGGTGGAGGCCACCTGGGGTACGGGTGAAACACTCGATTGGCTCGCACCGGAGATGGCAACGAACGATCATTTCAGGGAATGGTTCGCTCGCCTCGAGCGATCGTCTGTGGCTCCCTCGATGGTGCAAGAGGGTTGGCGGCAGGCGGCAAACTGCGACGTGCGCAGCGTCCTCGGCTTGGTCAGGACGCCGACCTTAGTCATCTCGCACGAGGGTCACCCGTTCATCCGGCCCGGTCACGGACGTTACCTCGCCGAGCACCTCGCCAATGCGCGGTACGTGGAGCGCCCCGGTTTCTGGGGTCTCTACTGGATCCACGACTCCGACTGGGTACTCGACGAGGTCGAGACATTCCTGACGGGAACGAAGGCCCAGCCCGTCCTCGATGATCGCGTCCTCTCCACCGTCCTTTTCACCGACATCGTCGGATCCACGGAGCGAGCGGTCGGATTGGGCGACCGCCGCTGGCACAGGTTGCTGGACGAGCACGATGATCTGATGAGACGTGAAGTCGAGCGTTTCGAAGGCCACGTCGTCGAGCTGTCAGGGGATGGGTTGTTGGTGACGTTCCCCCGGCCGGCGAAGGCCATCCGATGCGCGGTCGCCTTGACCGAGGCAATACGCACACTGGGCCTGGAGGTCCGTGCCGGACTTCACACCGGCGAGATCGAACTGCGCGGAGATCGGGTCGCCGGCATCGCTGTTCACATCGCCGCTCGGGTCACGGCTCAGGCCGGTGCCGGAGAAGTACTCGTTTCCAGCGCCGTTCCCCCTTTGGTCGCAGGATCAGGCCTCGAATTCGACGATCGCGGAACGCGTGACCTCAAGGGCGTCCCAGGCGAATGGCGCCTCTACGCAGTGAAGGCGTAGCGAGCAACCGTTTGCCCCCTGTCCCGGCGGGAAGGATGGAGGTATCCAACCGGCTCGGAGGAGGTTTCCTATGTTGAAACCGCGTGACATCAGCCAGCTGGGGATGGGCCTCGCGGACAAGACGATCGGACTCGTGTTCGAGGCGACAGGGACGATCGTCGGCAGCGAACGACTCAAGGAAGCCGGGCGCACGCGACAGCAGGCGGGAAGCGAGCGCCTCATAGCCGTCGAGGAAGAGACGAAGGCGACGAGCCGCTCGGCCGAGGCGAAGGCACAGGAACAACGACAGAAACAGCACCAGCCCCCGAGCAAGCGCTCACCCGGACGGTCGTTCGATGAACAAGCGTCCGCAGCAGGCGGTGCGGTCGAGAAGGTCAAGGGCGCGGCGAAGCAGGGCCTCGGCGTCGTGACCCGTGACGAGGAGCTGCGCGCCGAAGGCGAAGCGCAGCAAGAGAAGGCGGAAGCACAGACGCAGGCGCGCAAGCACGAAGCAAAATCCGAGTACCACGAGAAGAAGGCCGAGACCGCACTCTCCAGGTCACAGGCACAGCGCTAAAGAGTCTGCATAAGCTGCCGGGCCGCCTCCCAGAGTGGCGGCCCGGCTTTCGTTTCGCACTCGAAGTTGGCGCTCGGTCCTACGTAGATCTACGCACGAACCACCGTTATTTCGCTCCATTGCTCGCCTCGCTCCCTGCAAGAAGAATCGAACCAAGGGGGTGTGAGATGAAACGATCGACCTTGATCGTTTTGACGGCGATCATCGCGCTCGTCGTCGTCGCATTCGCAGGGTCCGCGCTCGCGGCGAACCCGAACGCCGGTTGCAACCAGACGCCGTACGAGAACCCGTCTGGCAACGGCGCGAACCACAGCGGCGCGTACGACGACACGTGCGACGGTTCGGCGTCGCAGAACGGGAACGGCGGCGGGCACGCGTTCGGGAAACCGTGCGCCGGATGCGTCGGCAACGCCGACGAGAAGAACCCGCCGGGTCAGGCTCCCGACGGCAGCGACTCGAACCATGGGTACGAGTGCGACGAGAACTCGGGCATCGGCAAGACGAACCCCGCGCACACCGGTTGCACGTCGACCACGGAGAATCCGCCGGAAGAGATTCCGCCCGGCGAGAATCCTCCCGGTACCGAGGTCCTCGGACGGAAGTTGACCAGACCGCTCGCGACGACCGGCGTCCCGGTGCCCGTGTTCCTCGGTGTGGCTCTCTTTTTCCTGATCGGCGGAGTCACGCTGCGCACGACCGCATCGAAAGCCTAGAGCGCACCAAGCGAAACGCCCGCGCCGCACTTCCCGGCGGCGCGGGCATTTCCGATGCGCGTGAGAAAAACGTCAGACACGTCAGACGCATGCCAGACGGTCGAGGCGGCAGGGTGGCGCGGCCTAGGCGGAGCGCTCGCGCCGGACCTTCGGGGTCGGCGCGGGGGCTTCCTCGCCGGCGCGAAGCACCAGCGTCGGGTTCACCTTCGAGAGGACGGTCTCGCGGGTGATCATGCACTTCGAGACGTCCTTCCGGCTCGGCAGCTCGTACATCACGCCGAGCAGAACCTCTTCCATGATCGCGCGGAGCCCGCGGGCGCCGGTGCCGCGCTTCATGGCTTCCTCGGACACGGCTTCGAGCGCGGAGTCTTCGAACTCGAGGTTCACGCCGTCGAACTCGAAGAACTTGCGGTACTGCTTCACGAGCGCGTTCTTCGGCTGCGTGAGGATCTGGATGAGCGCGTCCTTGTCGAGGTTGTGCACGAACGACACGACCGGGAGGCGGCCGACGAACTCTGGGATCAGACCGAACTTGAGCAGATCCTCCGGCATCGTCGACGACAGCACCTGGCCGAGGTCCTTCTCCTCCGGCCGGCGGATGTCGGCGCCGAAGCCGACCCCCTTCCGGCCGGTGCGGTCCTCGATGAGCTTCTCGAGGCCGGCGAACGCACCGCCGCAGATGAACAGGATGTTCGTCGTGTCGATCTGGATGAACTCTTGGTGCGGGTGCTTGCGGCCGCCCTGCGGGGGCACGCTCGCCGTGGTGCCCTCGAGGATCTTCAGCAAGGCCTGCTGCACGCCTTCACCGGAGACGTCGCGCGTGATCGACGGGTTCTCGCTCTTCCGCGCGATCTTGTCGACCTCGTCGATGTAGATGATTCCCGTCTCCGCCTTCTTCACGTCGTAGTCGGCGGCCTGGATCAGCTTCAGCAAGATGTTCTCGACGTCCTCCCCGACGTAGCCGGCCTCGGTCAGCGCCGTCGCGTCGGCGATCGCGAAGGGAACGTTCAGCATCCGCGCCAGCGTCTGCGCCAGGAGCGTCTTGCCGCAGCCCGTCGGGCCGAGCAGGAGGATGTTCGACTTCTGGAGCTCGACCTCGTTGTCGTGGTAGGCGCCGACCTGGATCCGCTTGTAGTGGTTGTAGACCGCGACCGAGAGGATCTTCTTCGCCTGCTCCTGACCGATCACGTAATCGTTCAGGAACTCGTAGATGTCCTTCGGCTTCGGAAGCTCCTCGAGCTTCAGCTCGGTGGTTTCCGAAAGTTCCTCTTCGATGATCTCGTTACAGAGATCGATGCACTCGTCGCAGATGTAGACGCCGGGCCCGGCGATGAGCTTCTTGACCTGTTTCTGCGATTTCCCGCAGAAGGAACACTTCAGCAGGTCTCCGCCGTCTCCGAATTTCGCCACCCCGGCTCCTGTGTGTTTGTTGTTATCCCGCCACAGCCGCGGCCGCTACGGCACGCGCTTCCCGCGTTGTGATGATCTCGTCAACGATACCATAGGCTTTCGCCTCTTCCGCGGTCATGATGAAGTCCCTATCTGTGTCTTTCGAAACTTTCTCCAGCGGCTGGCCCGTGTGTTTCGCGAGAAGCTCGTCGAGCAGCCGGCGGTAGCGAAGGATCTCTTTCGCCTGGATCTCGATGTCGACGGCCTGGCCACCGGCCTGGCCGTGGGGCTGGTGGATCAGGATGCGCGCGTGCGGCAGCGCGTAGCGCTTGCCCTTCGTGCCGGCCGAGAGCAGCACCGCCGCGGCGCTCGCGGCCTGCCCCATGCACAGCGTCGAGACGTCCGGCTTGATGTATTCCATCGTGTCGTAGATCGCGAACAGCGCGGTGATCGATCCGCCCGGCGAGTTGATGTAGATCGAGATGTCCTTCGTCGGGTCTTCGGCCTCGAGGTGGATCAGCTGCGCCATGATGAGGTTCGCGACGGTGTCGTCGACCTCGGTGCCGAGGAAGACGATGCGCTCCTTCAAAAGGCGCGAGTAGATGTCGAAGCTGCGCTCGCCGCGGTTCGTCTGCTCGACGACGATCGGAACCATGTAGTTCTTCATTTGGTCGCTCCTTGTTGTGACTCTTTGGGCCCTGTCGTGGTGGAGACTTCGTCCTTGATCTCGGCGCGTTCGACGATCAGGTCAAGCGCCTTGCGTCTGATGATATCAGCGGCCAGGGCACCCATCCGGCCACCTGATTCGAGCTGATCCCGCAGCTCCTTGTCTTCTTTCCCGAGCGCTTTGGCGTGTTCGGAGAGTTCGGCCGCAACCTCCTCATCCGACGCAGCGAACCCTTCCTTTTTCCCGACCTCCTCCAGGATCAGCTGAGCCGCCACGTTGCGCTCCGCCTGTCCGCGGAGGTCGGCCTCGACCTGCTCCTCGGTCTGGCCGGTGCGCTCCAGGTACTGCGGGATCGTGACGCCCGCGCGCCGCAGCTGATCGGAGAAGCGCGCGAGCCGGTAGCTCATCTCTTCGTTCAGGAGCGCGTCGGGTACGACGAGCGCGGTGTCCGAGACGACCTTCTCGAGCACGCGATTCCGCGTTTCGGCCTCCGACGTCACGCGCTTCACCTCGCCGATCTTTTCGCGGAGGTCTGCACGCAATTCGTCCAAGGTGTCGAACTCGGACGCCGTTTTCGCGAACTCGTCGTCGAGCGCCGGGAGGTTCTTCTGCCGGATCTCTTTCACCAGAACCTGGAACGAGATCTCCTTGCCGCCGAATTCTCCGGGGTACGAATCCGGGAGCGTCGCGTTGAACTTAAAGATGTCGCCCTGCCGCGCGCCGTCGAGCTCCTGGTCGAGCTCGGGCACGAAGCGTCCGGAGCCGATCTCGTAGAGTAGGTCGGTCGCGGAGGCTTCCTCGATCCTGTTGTCGTGCTGGTAGCCGTTGAGGTCGATCAGCGCGAAGTCGCCGCGGCGGCCGGGCCGCGCGACGGTCTCCAGCGTTGCGAAGCGCTCGCGCAGCCGCTCCAGCTGATCGTTGAGCTCTTCGTCCGTCACCTCGACCGACGGCCGCTCGACGCTGATCGTCGAGAAGTCGGGAAGCGTGATCTCGGGGCGGACCTCGACGACGGCGTCGAACGTGAAGCCGGCCTTCTCGTCGTAGGAGGTGACTTCGATCTCGGGCAACGTGATCGGCTGCACGTCGCTTCCGGTCATCGCTTCACGGAAGAGCTCGGGGACCGCCTCACGGATCGCGGCGTCCTTGATCTGGTCCGGCCCGAGCCGGGCCTCGAGCACCGGGCGCGGAACGTGGCCCTTCCGGAAGCCGGGGATCCTGACCTCGCTGCCGAGGCGCTTGACCGCGCGCTGGACGGCCGGCGCGATCTCCTCGGGGGTCGCCTCGACGGTGATGCGGACCTTCGTCGGTCCCTCTTGGGTTACGGTGGATTTCATGGAGAGGGGCCGATGATAGCGCGGCGAGAACTGCGGCAGAGCCGGTTCGGCCTGCGAGTATCCTTCGTGGAGCCGGCCCGGTCGCACGGGGCGTAGCGCAGCTTGGTTAGCGCGCCTGCTTTGGGAGCAGGAGGTCGGCGGTTCGAATCCGCCCGCCCCGACTACCAGCAGAAATAGCCAGACGGGCTATTGCACACCGCTTGTACGACCGACAACTCGCCCTCCCGAACCACGAAACAGGCGGTCAGAGCGATGGATACGACCAGGCCTGGAAGGTATCGGCACACCTGCCCACTTAGTGCGGCGGCGACCGCCTGGCCCAGCACGTTTAGGCCACGTCGACTCGGACGAGCGCACTCCGCGAGGAGTCGAGTGGCTCGAACGCGACCCACGCCGAGTCCCCGGCGGCGAGAACGTCGGTCAGAGTCCCCCCGAGGTCGATCGTCGCTGCGACGACGTTGCGATTTGGTTCGATGAGCGAAAGTGTTCCACTTCTAAAGCCGCTGACCCAGACACGTCCATCGTCGACGCCGACTCCCCACGCGTCGGGGATGGCAATCCGCGCCGTGACACGGTTCGTCGTGCCGTCTACGCGGAGGACTGAATCCTCCGTGGTGATCCACACATCGCTGCCCCCTACGACGATGTCCCGTGCCGGAGGAATGTCGATGCGAGCGATGACTTGATTCGTGTTGGAGTCGACGCGAACGAGATCGTCTCCGGCGACCCAAACGCTACCCAGTCCGGCCGCGAGTTGTCCGGACACAGGCAGGCGCGCGGCGACCTCGCCGCTCGTCGGGTTGATCCTCGCTATCCCATCGACTGCCAACCAGACAGCACCGGGTGTGGTGGCGACCGAGGCGGGGGTCCAGTCCACGAAAAGCATCAATCGCAGCGAGCGTCCCGACGCCGCGTCGAATTGCACGAGTCCTCCGGTCGTGTATGTGCGGTTGAGGTCGGCGGTCGTCCGCTTCCCGTTCCGATAGACCGTTTGATAATTGGGCGGAGGCGGCGCGTCGAAGCCGTCGGGTGCATCCGTTGCAACCCCATAGGCAACCCAGACGGTGTCGGCGATGGTCGCTGCGGTTCCTCCGCCCGGGATATTCCCGTGGGGGGACCGAAGTTCACGCACCAACTTCCCGGTGGCCACGTCGATTCCGATGACTCCTCGGTTGTAGCCGCCGGTGACCCAGACGACGCCGTCTCCGAGGGCAAGCCCCGAGTCCGAGATGTTGGATGCGAGCGGCACGCGTTCGGCGACCCGAAGCATCGGCGGCGTTTCGGTCCCGGTGCTACCAGGCGACGCAGCCTGACCTCCGCATGAGGAGAGCAGAAGCGCGACAAGCGCCGTCGAAACGTAGGAGATCCTCGCCGACTGACGAGTCATGTACGAAAGCATGCGGCAGACTGGACGGGAGGCCAATGCCCGAACGGGCGTCGGACGCCGGACTGACCGGAACACGACGGATACTGGAGCGCCTCTGGACATATGAATCCGCAGGTCGCGCGGCGGAAGCACAACGTTCGGCCGGAGATGCTTTGGGAGCAGGAGGTCGGCGGTTCGAATCCGCCCGCCCCGACGAGGGATCTTCCCGTTCTCACACCCTGCGTGTTCGGAACATCCTCCCAGTGAGAAAGATCCGGTCATGAATTTCGGTTTGCGACAGGTTTGCTCGACTCGTGGTCGGGTAGTACCCGATTGCTTCCGTCGCCCCCGAGGCGGGAGCGCATCCCCCGCTGGGGTGGGCCCCTCTGCCCACCCCAGTCCCCTTCCCAGGGGTTGTTTGTATGGAGATCACGAGGTGGGAAGGGGTGATGAGCCGCGATGCTACGATGCCCCGGCCAGCGCGGGCGTAGCTCAATGGTAGAGCTCGAGCCTTCCAAGCTCGTGATGAGGGTTCGATTCCCTTCGCCCGCTCGAGGTTGTCTCGATTGGCACCGGACCCTGTTAGAGTTACATCGCTGTAATTCCCCTAGGGGGCTTGTCAGGCATGCATAGAGTCCTGGCCGTGCTCATCGCGTTGCTCCTCGGCGGAGGCGTGGTCGCGGCGGTCGTGAAGAGTGACGACAACAACAAGGTGCCGATCGTGGAGCCGACGCCCTCGCCGACGCAGACCTTCACCTTCGACGGAGCGGCGCCCACGGAGTCGAGCTTCACGGCGACGGCGTCACCGCTCGAGACCGGCACCGAGGGCGGGACGGTTTCGCCGACCGAGACGATGCAGGAGCTGCCGCGCACCGGCGCCGGATCGTTCGCGCCGGCGGCGTTGGTGACGCTCGCGATCGCGCTCGGGGCCGGCGTGGCCGTGAGCAGGGCGGCGAAAACCTCGGACTAGCCGCTTGGCGGCCGCTGCTACACTTTTTCTCGTTCCGTGCGCCCGTAGCTCAAATGGATAGAGCGGCTGGTTTCTACCCAGCGGGTTGGGGGTTCGAGTCCTCTCGGGCGCGCCGAGGCGAGCTTTCAAGCATGGTGGCCGTAGCTCAGTTGGTTAGAGCGCCGGGTTGTGGTCCCGGAGGTCGGGGGTTCGATTCCCCTCGGTCACCCTACTGAGGTCGCACTGCGTTCTTGTCATAGGTGCCTGGTACGGTCGGGAGGTGACTCCTGCGGTCCCACAAGAGCTGCTCGCGCGCGCGTCGTCGTGGGATGCGCTGAAACGCTGGGAGCGGCGCGAGCTCGGGCAGGAGCTGCGACGGCTCGGGCTTTCGTACCGCGAGATCTCGCAGATCATTCCGGTCCACAAAGGGACGTTGTCGGGGTGGTGTCGCCCCGTCGCTCTCACGGCAGAGAAGCAAATCCGGATCTCGGCTCTCCGTCCCGCCGTTGTGACGCGGATGACTATCGGCGAGATACATCGCCAACGCGCTCAAGTCCGACGCGACGCGGTCCGCGAGAAGGGCCGCGTGGAAGGATTCTCACTTGCCACGGACCCGCTGTGGGCTGCCGGCACCGTTGCCTACTGGTCGGAAGGCGGAAAGGTCTCGGGCAGGGTCCAGTTCGCAAACTCAGATCCTGCGCTCATTAGACTTTTTGTCCGATGGTATGAGCGCTTTCTTGGCGGTCCCCCCTCTTCGATGGCCGCCCAGCTTCATCTTCACAGCGGACAAGACGAAGACGAGCGTGTCGCTTTTTGGTCCGGAGTCACCGGCATCCCACCTGAGCGATTCACGAAGACGTTTTGGAAGAAGGAAGGGACCGGGCATCGAAAGCAGCTTCTATATAATGGCACCGCTTCGATACGCCCTAGCCGCAGCGGTGACAATCTCCAGCGGATATTGGGATGGATCGATGCGCTGAAGGAGATTTGGGGCCGCTAGCTCAACTGGCTAGAGCACTTGACTCTTAATCAAGGGGTTCGGGGTTCGAGTCCCTGGCGG
>JBIOTQ010000047.1:0-6750 GCA_044866075.1 Actinomycetota bacterium
AAGCCGTCCGTCACCTCCGTTCGATCATCGGGGAGATGCGCCGCCTCAACGGTCTGCCCGGCGAGGAGCTCATGACCGCCGCGAAAGAGCTCCGCGCTCCGTACGAGCTCGTGCGCGAGGTCGCCGACACCGGCAAGCTCCCCGTCGTGCTGTTCTGCGCCGGCGGCCTGGCCACGCCGGCCGATGCGGCGCTGGCGATGCAACTCGGCGCCGAAGCGGTGTTCGTCGGCTCGGGGATCTTCAAGAGCGACGACCCCGAACACCGCGCGAAGGCGATCGTCGAAGCGACGACCTACTTCAACGACCCGGACGTCCTCGCGAAAGTGACGCGCGGGCTCGGCGAGCCGATGCGCGGGCTCGACGTCCGCTCGATGCCGGAAAGCGAACGCCTGGCCGAACGGGGCTGGTAAGGGCGTGAAGGTCGGCGTCCTCGCACTTCAGGGGGACTTCGAGGCGCACGCGCGGCTTCTGCGCAGCGCCGGCGCCGAACCCATCGAGGTCCGCACGCCCGACGAGCTGGCGTCCGTCGACGCGCTCGTTATCCCGGGCGGCGAGTCGACCACGATCCGAAGACTGGCGAGGCTGTACGACCTCGTGGAACCCCTGCGCGCGCGCGGCGAAGCCGGGATGCCGATCCTCGGAACCTGCGCGGGACTGATCGCGTGCGCGCGCACGATCGCCGACGGCGATCCGCCGATCGTTCCCCTCGTGAACATCACCGTGCGGCGCAACGCCTATGGCCGCCAGGTCGATTCGTTCGAGACCGACGTCGCGGTCGACGGTCTCGGCACCATGCACGCCGTATTCATCCGTGCACCCTGGATCGAGGACGTCGGGGCCGACGTCGAGGTCCTCGCCAGCCACGACGGCCGTCCGGTCGTGGTTCGCCAGGACGAGGTGGTTCTAGCCTCGTTCCACCCCGAGCTCGCGGGTGACGACCGGCTCCACCGCCTCGCGTTCGGCCTCTAGGGCGTCCGGCTTGCCCGCGCCCACCGCGCGCGCACAAGATGATGGCCACCCAGTTGAAAGAGGAGCCGTGGGCGGGCATTCCCATTGGAAGGGCATCAAGGAGAAGAAGGGCAAGGCCGACGCGAAGCGCGGCAAGCTTTTCGCGAAGCTGATCCGCGCGATCGAGATCACCGCCGAGCAAGGCGGCGCCAACCCCGATAACAACCCGACGCTGTACGACGCGATCCAGCGCGCGAAGGACGGCCGGGTCCCGCGCGACACGATCGAGCGCGCGGTCGCCCGCGGCGCGGGTGAGAGCGGCGACGCGAACTATCAGCTCGTCTTCTATGAGGGCTACGCGCCGGGCGGCGTCGCGGTCCTCGCCGAGACCCTGACCGAGAACCGCAACCGGACCTCCCAGGACATCCGGTCTATCTTCACGAAGCACGGCGGCGCTCTGGGCGAGCCGAACAGCGTGAAGTGGATGTTCGACAAGCGCGGTGTGATCCTCGTCGAGAAGACGGCGGCGGACGAGGACAAGGTCATGGAGATCGCGCTCGAGTCCGGCGCGGACGACGTGCGCGACGCGGACGGCGACTGGGAAGTCGTCACAGACCCGGCCTCGTTCGAAGCGGTCCGCTCTGCCATCGAAGCGGCCGGCATCACCCCGTCGTCGGCCGAAGTCACGATGGTGCCGCAGAACATCGTGCCCGTCGACGAGACCAACGCGAAATCGGTCCTGAAGCTGATCGACGGTCTCGAGGACCACGACGACGTCCAGGCCGTGTACGCGAACTTCGATATCCCGGAGAGCGTTCTTGCCGAGGTGGGCTGAGGACCGTTCCTTCCGCCTCAGGGGATGGCCCGTCGCGCCTTGGTGCGGACGCGCCGGTTGAGCTTCGCCATGGCGACCCCCGTTTCGGGTTCCGCCGTCCGGATCTCTCGGATCCGATCTCGAACGTAGACCCAATGGATGTCTTCGAAACGCGCAGCAGCCATAGCGATCGCCCCGACGTACGCGATGCTGCTCTGCTCCGCTGTCATCGTGGCTTGTCTGAGGCGGTGGAGATACAGATCGTCAAGGCCGATCAATCTCGCTGCAGCACCTCCGACGTCGACCAACACCGTGCGCGATTCGTCGCCGTCGATGCGGGAGTCGGGGAACTCGACGGCGACATGTGTTGCCGCGTGGTACCAGTGGCGGTCCTCGCGCGTGAATCCAAGGCCGGCGAGAGAGCGCTCGTCACCCTTACTGATCGGAGCACACAGGTCGAGATCGGTCGGCGTGTAGCGGTCGCCGGTGTAGAAATCCTCGGCGAGGCCACCCACGATGATCCGATCTGTGGAGCACTTTCCGGGTTCCTTGAACCAGTCCTTCCAGCACGTTAGCCTGCGTCGTACGTATGTTCGAAAGGAACTAGGTGCGGGTACTGGGGATCGACCCGGGCCTCACCCGAGCCGGGTGGGGCGTCGTCGAAGAACAGGGCGGACGGCTCCGTGCCATCGACCACGGCACGATCCGGGCCGACGGTGAGGACGCCCCGGCGCAGCTCGCCGCCCTGCGCACGCGGCTCGCCGACGTCATCGTCCGGACGGAACCGGGGGAGATGGCGATCGAACGCCTCTTCGTCACTCGGAACCAGCGCACGGCGATCCGCGTCGGGCAGGCTTCGGGCGTGATCCTCCTGGCCGCCGCCGAGGCCGGCCTCCCCGTGACCGAGTATGGGCCGCTCCAGGTGAAGCAGGCGGTCGTCGGCGTGGGGAACGCGACCAAAGAACAAGTGACGTTCATGGTGCGTCGGTTGCTCGGACTTGCTGAGAAACCGGATACCGCCGACGCGGCCGACGCGCTCGCGCTCGCGATCTGCCACCTGCACTCGTACCGACTCGCGGCGAGGGCGCTTCGATGAGGACCGGGCGATGATCGGTTCCGTCGCCGGCAAGCTCGTGGAGACGTATCCCGACGGCGCGCTCGTCGACGTCAACGGCGTCGGCTATCGCGTCCACTCGCCGGCGTCGGTGATCGCGCGCCTGCCGGGCGCCGGCGAGCGCGTGCGGCTCTACACGCACTTGCACGTGCGCGAGGACGCGCTGACCCTCTTCGGTTTCACGACCGCGGAAGAGCGCGATCTGTTCGAGGTTCTGATCGGCGTCAACGGCATCGGGCCGAAGGGCGGTCTCGCCGTCCTCTCCGTCTACGCGCCGGACGCGTTGCGACGCGCGATCCTCGGCGAGGACGTCGACGCGCTCACCCTCATCCCGGGCGTGGGAAAGAAGACCGCTTCGCGGATGATCCTGGAGCTGAAGGAGAAGATCGGCGCCGGCGACGCCGACCTCGTGCCGCTCGCCGGCTCGCCGGCGGTCAAGCAGGCGCTGAGCGAGGTCCGCGCGGCCCTGATCCAGCTCGGCTACTCGACAACCGAGGCCCGCGAGGCGATCGAGCGCGTCGCCGCCGAAGCCGCAGCGGCGAACGGAAACGGCACGCCCGGGCGGCTCCTCAAGATGGCCTTGAAAGAGCTGGGCACGCGATGAGCGAGATCCTCGATCGCGAGGCCGTTCCGGACGAGAGAGATTTCGAGGTCTCCCTCCGTCCGAAGCATCTCTCCGAGTTCGTCGGTCAGGAGCAGGTGAAGGAACAGATCGGACTGATCCTCGACGCCGCGCGCGGCCGCGGAAAGCCTCCCGATCACCTCCTCTTCAGCGGCCCGCCCGGTCTCGGCAAAACGTCGCTCGCGCACATCGTCGCGAACGAGCTCGGCGTCGCCATCCGGGCGACGAGCGGCCCCGCGCTCGAGCGCGCCGGCGACCTCGCCGCGATCCTCACGAACCTCGAGGAGGGCGACGCTCTATTCATCGACGAGATCCACCGCCTCTCGCGCGTCGTCGAGGAGGTCCTGTACCCGGCGCTCGAGGACTTCGTCCTCGACATCGTCATCGGGAAGGGCCCCGCCGCGCGTTCGATCCGCATCGACCTGCCGCGCTTCACGCTGATCGGCGCGACGACCCGGACCGGTCTGCTCACGGGACCGCTACGCGACCGCTTCGGTTTCAGCGCGCGGCTCGACTACTACGCGACCGACGAGCTTGATGTGATCGTCCGGCGCAGCGCCGGACTCTTGGGCGTGCCACTCGACGCGGCCGGCGCCGCCGAGATCGCGCGCCGCGCCCGCGGGACGCCGCGCGTCGCGAACCGGCTCCTGCGCCGCGTTCGCGATTACGCGGAGGTTCGCGGAGACGGTTCCGTCGACGAAACCGTGGCCCGGGAAGCGCTGGCGGTGTTCGAGGTCGACGAGCTCGGTCTGGACAAGACCGACCTCGCGCTGGTGCGCACGATCGTCGAGAAGTTCGGCGGCGGGCCGGTCGGGGTGGGCACCCTGGCGGCCGCCATGCACGAGGAGGCCGACACCCTGGAAGACGTCTGCGAGCCGTACCTGCTCCAGCTCGGCTTCATCAAACGGACGCAGCGCGGCCGGATGGCGACCGACCGGGCATACGAGCATCTGGGGATGAGCCGGGCGGGAGGGCCCACCCTCCTTTAGACTATTCCGCGGCCCAGACGGGCCATTCGGTCCGACGGCCGGAAGGGACAGCACGTGATCGGCATCATCATCCTCGCGCAGTCGAAGAACAGCGGCAGCGGACTGGCGACCATCCTGTTCTTCGTTCCGCTGATCCTCGTCTTCTATTTCCTGATGATCCGCCCCCAGCGGATGCGCATGCGTCAGCATCAGGAGCTGCTCGGCAACCTCGAGATCGGCGACGAGGTCGAGACCATCGGCGGTATCTTCGGCACGATCCGCACGAAGAGCGACGACGAGTTCCAGCTCGAGATCTCGCCGGGCACGACGGTTCGCGTCTCGCGCGGTTCCGTGCGCCGAAAGGTGTATCAGGAGGAAGAAGAAGAGCAGGAGACGCCCGGCTCGTCCTCATGACGCGCGCTCGCTGACGATCTGATGGCCACCGCTCGCCGGAGATACCGGACGTCGCTGCTCGTCATGCTGGTGATCGTCGCGGCGATCTGGGGCACCATCGCCGCGGTGGCCGATTGCGAGACCGAGACGGTGGCCGCATCCGCGACGCCGACTCCGACCCCGACCGGGTCGACGACCGCCACGCCGAGCCCGAAAGCGAGTCCGACCACGTCCGCGTCGCCCTCGCCGACCGCGACCGCGACTCCGGCCGCAACGACCAAAGAGGTGTGCACGCGTCCGCTCAAGCCGCACCTGGGGCTGGACCTCCAGGGCGGGATCTCGGTCGTGCTCACCGCACAGGGGAACGCCGACGCCGGTTCGATCGACAAGGCGGTCGACGTGATCCGCAACCGCGTCGACGCGCTCGGCGTGGCCGAACCCGACATCTCGCGTCAGGGCAACAACGTGCTGGTCCAGTTGCCGGGCATCAAGGAGCAATCGAAGGCCATCCAGATCATCGGCACGACCGCGCAGCTGCGATTCCGCCCCGTGCTCGCGGAGCTGTCGCCGGGAAGCGCCGAGTATGTGGCCGCCACGCCGCCCGACTGCTCGAAGCCTGAGACGTATCCAGAGGACGATCCGGCGAAGGAGGTCGTGCTCTGCGCCCGCCAGCGCGACCAGGGTGGGAAGGACGCGCCGCTCAACACGTGGCCGAAGGTCCGGCTCGGTCCCGCGGTTATGAGCGGGTCGGACGTGTCCGGCGCGAGCGCGCAGCTTCCGTCCGGCACCGCGGCGCTCGCGTGGCAGGTGTCGCTCGACCTGTCGAGCGACGGGGCGAAGAAGTTCCAGGACATCACCGGAAAGCTCGCCTGCAACCCTGCCGGCGATCCGAAACGGCGCCTCGCGATCGTGCTCGACCGCGTCGTCGAGTCCAGTCCGCAGGCCGGTGAGGACGTCCAGTGCAATCAAGGCATCAGCGGCGGCAGCGCGCAGATCACCGGCAGCTTCACCGAGGCCCAGGCGAAGGACCTCGCCCTCGTGCTTCGGTACGGTGCCTTGCCGGTCTCGTTCGAGCCGTCGACGACGACGACCGTCAGTCCCACGCTGGGACGTGAGGCGCTGCACGGCGGCCTCATCGCGGCGTTGATCGGGCTCATCGTCGTGTTCATCTACGTGGCGTTCTTCTATCGGTTCCTGGGATTGCTGGTGTGGGTCGGGATCCTGTTCCACGGAGCGATCACCTTCGGGGTGGTGATCATCCTCGGGAAGACCGCCGGGTTCGCGCTGACGCTCGCCGGGATGGCGGGTCTGATCGTGTCGTTCGGGATCGCGGCCGACTCGTTCATCGTGTACTTCGAGCGTCTCAAGGACGAGGTCCAAGCCGGACGGACAGTCCGCGCGTCCGTCGATCGCGCGTGGCAGAGCGCGTGGAGGACGATCGTCGCGGCCGACCTCGTGACCGCGTTGGCCGCCTTCGTGCTCTACCTGCTCGCTGTCGGAAGTGTGCGCGGATTCGCGCTTATGCTCGGCCTCTCCACGGCCCTCGACCTCTTCGTCTCGTACCTCTTCATGCACCCGAGCGTCTGGCTGCTGGCGCAAACGAGGATGTTTAACGAGAGCAAGACGCTCGGCATCGGCCGCGTCGTCGGCGAGGCGCCGGCCGTGGCGGGAGGTGGCGACTGATGTTCGAACGCACCCGCCGCTTGATGAAGGGCGAGTCGAACATCGACTTCATCGGCCGCTCGCGGATATGGCTGACCGTCTCGATCGTGGTCGTCGCGGTGAGTCTCGTCGGGCTGATCGGGCGTGGCTTCAATCTCGGCCTTGAGTTCGAGGGCGGGACCGCACTGACCGTCCCGACGGAGAAGCAGGTCTCGGTGGACGACGTGGA
>JBIOTQ010000048.1:0-27601 GCA_044866075.1 Actinomycetota bacterium
ATGTTCGCCGAGCATGATCGCGGCGAACGACTCGAGGCGCGAGATGTCCCCGAAAAGAGTGTGGAGCGCTGCGTCTCCCATGTCCCCCTCCACCCGTGGGGGCGAGATCCGGTGCGCTCCGCTTCGCTCCGCCGGCGGGCCGTTCCCCGTTACGAACGGCGGCAGGCGCAATCACACTAACATCAGTTCATAACAGGTCAATCATCTCGGAACATCAGCCACGGCACATCTTGCCAGCGCTCGAACATGTGTTCTATCGTGGGGACCATGCCCGGCGAGCGTCTATTCGAGCTTCGGCGCACCACCTTCGACACCCCCGAGTTCCGCGGGATGGAGTTCATCGAGGCCGAAGCGAAGTTGATCATCAACCACGTGCCGGGAACGTTCCTGCCCTTCAACTGGACGATCAACCCCTACCGCGGATGCTCCCATTCGTGCAGTTACTGTTTTGCCCGCGTGACACACACGTACATGGACATGAACGCGGGCCGTGACTTCGAGACGAAGATCGTCGTCAAGGTGAACGCCCCGCAGCTGCTCCGCGCCCAGCTCGCGTCGAAGCGATGGAAGGGCGAGCACATCGCGATGGGGACGGCGACTGATCCCTACCAACGTGCGGAGGGACGCTACAAACTGATGCCCGGCATCATCGAGGCGCTGACGGAGTACCGGAATCCCTTCTCGATCCTCACGAAGGGCACGCTGATCCTTCGCGACCTCGCACTCCTCGTCGACGCCGCCGCCGCGACCGACGTGTCGACCGCCTTCTCGATCGGAACGCTGGACGAGGAGGCGTGGCATCGCAGCGAGCCCGGCACCCCGCATCCGCGGGCGCGCATGGACGCCGTCGCCGCGCTCAACGACGCCGGCATCCCGTGTGGCGTCATGGTCGCGCCGATCCTGCCCGGCATCACCGACGACGAGCAGAAGCTCCGCGCCGTCGTCCGCGCGGCCGTCGACGCCGGCGCGACGCACGTGTCTCCCATCCTGCTTCATCTGCGGCCGACGGTGCGCGAAGAGTTCATGTCCTGGCTCGGGGGCGAGTACCCGCAGCTCGTCGCCCGGTACGAAGACATGTACCGAAACAACGCGTACGCCTCGCCCCGCGCGCGAAAGGAGACCGGCCGGCGCGTCGGGGAGCTCGTGCGCGAAGCCGGCGGCATCACGCCGCGACCCGGCGTCGCCGCGCGCTTCCGATTCGGCCGCGACGACGAGGACGGACCGGCGCCGCCGGATCCCGGGAAACAACTCAGCCTCCTCTAACCCGCGCGCGCTACCATCGCTGCATGGCGATCCCGAGCTGCAAGCTGTGCGGCGCGACCATGATCCAGCGCGGCCGTTACGCAGACTGGCAGTGCGTGTGCTGCGACGAGAGCGTGAACTGCCCGCACGTCTCGTCGTGGAAGCGCTTGATGCGGAAGCTCGCCGGCCGCCGCGTGTGATCGCCTGCTAGAAGAGCGCGGACGACAGCGCGGCCCTGTACTCCACCGTGAGCGGGTGGTCGGGGCCGAGCACCTCGAAAACGTCGAGCATGCGCTGCCGCGCATCGTCGCGGTTCCCGTTCCGCACGTCCTCCAGCAGTTGCTTCAGCACCGGTTCCCAGTCGCCGTCGTTCGCCGCGGCGGAGAGCGGATCGTCCGGGGCGGCGTCGCCGGCCGCCTCCGCCAGGTCGATGTGCGCGCGCAGTCGGCGCACGTCGGCGTCTTCCGGCAGGCGCGCGAGCAATTCCCGCGCCTCCGTGTATGCGCCGCGCGCGGCGAGGAGAGAGGCGAGCCCGGTCACCGCGCGACGGTTGTCACGATCCTCTTCCAACGCGGCGCGGTACGCCGCTTCCGCCTCGGCCGGGTCGCGTGTCGGATCGACGCTAGCGGCCAGGCGGTCGGCGTCGGACGGCAAGATCCCGTCGAAGAACCGGCGGACGGCCTCTTCCGGATAGTTGCCGACGAACTCGCTCACGATCCCGCCGTCCCGGAACGCCTTGACGGCCGGTATCCCTTGCACGCCGAGCGCCGACGCCAACCCGGGATTCGCGTCGACGTCGACCTTCACCAGTTCGACCTCACCCTCGTGCGCGTCGGCGATGCGCTCGAGGACGGGACCGAGATGGCGGCACGGCGCGCACCACGCCGCCCAGAAATCCACCACGACAGGACGTTCGAAGGAACGGTTGAGGACACGCTCCTCGAAATCCGCCTCGGAAACGTCTATCGCCGGCATGTCACCAGCGTACCGCCGCGCGGAGGGTCAGGTGCGCGGCACGAGCGTCTCGACGGCCTCCGGCGAAAGGGGCTCGAAGCCGCCCTCGCCCGCGAACATCTCGAAAAAGTCGCGGATGTCCTCGAGCTGCTTCGGCGTCATCGCTTTCAACGCGCCGATCATCGAATCGAGGACGGTCCGCACCGGACTGACGTAGTACAGACCATCGCGCTGGACGACGGTGAAGGCGGCGTCGGTGTACGCGAAGGGCGGCGCGGGCACCGCTCCCGCGAAGCCGCCCGAGCACTCGCGCATGGGCTCGTCCGTTCCGAAGAACTCTCCCCGGAGCGTCGCGCACTTTCCGTCGTAGTCCACCGATATGCCGAAGTCGGGGACGTCGAGGCTGAACGCGATCTTTTTGACCTTGACGAGATGGTCCTCACCGCTCGTCTGCGACGTGAACGTGAGCTCGCGGATCTTCGCGCTGTAGGCCTCACGCACATCGCGCGCCTGCGATTCGACGCTGGTGAGGAAGAGGGGCGCGTAGTCCTGTACCGCGCCGGCTTCGTCGGCCGGCAGGAGTTCAAGAGCGCGACGGAGGTTGAGCGCGAACCCGGCGCGGATCAGTTCGTCGACCGCTCCTTCGGGCGTGCGCGCCCCGCGCGGCTTGACGCCGTAGCCAACCGCGGGGAACGAGAAGTTGGCGTCGCGTCGCGCCGCTTCGGCGATCGTGTAGAAGAGGCTCACGTACCACTGGTCGCCCTCGCGCACCGTCGCGAACACGATCTGGTCGTCGGCCAGGTCGTCGGTTCCGCGCACCGTCGAGAACGCCGATCGCGGGAGCAGCTCGCGGACGAAGTCGCCGAGCGGAGACGTGGCGGGATCGACGCGATACGTGCTTCGTCCCCCGAGGATCTCGACCGCGGCGAGTCCTTCCTTCAATTCGCTGCTCCGGAACGTGAGGTTCGTGAACTCGACGTCGACGCCTTGCAGGTCGTTGAGGTCCACGTCGGAGCGCAGGATGCCGAGCCGGCCGAGCTCCTTGGACAGCGCCTGGATGCGCGACGACAGCAGGGTCCGTTCGTTGGACGGCATCGTCTCGAGGACGCCGATCACGTCCTCGTTCGCCACGGCCGCCAGGAACTGCCGCACGGCAGCCTGTGGCGTCGATGACCCCTGGGTCGATCCGAGCGATCGCACGAAGAAGACGCCCCCACCGATCATCGCGACGAGCCCGATGACCACCGCGGCGTACGCGGCCGGCTTCCGCGAGCCCGGTGAGAGCGGCGGCTCCGACGCCCAGATGGATTCGCCGGCCACGAGCGGCGGCTGTTCGGGCAAACCCGCGGGCTGCGGCTCGAGCGGTTCGTCGACGTTCACGTGCATCCTCCTTCGATCGATATCTCCCGACGGGCGGACGCGCCCGTCCGCACGATCCCATACGCGCCTGCGAGGGCCGCCGTCCCGACGACGACCGCGGCGAGAGGACCCGGCTCGAGGCGCACCCACGCGATCACGAGCGATCCGGCGGCGATGGACATCCCGCCGACGATCGCGGCGAGCGCGGCGACGGCGCCGGGCCGTCGCAGTGCTCCGGCCGTCCACGCCGCGGCGGTCAGGAACGGAAGCGCGTACCACGACACGAGTAGCGCCCTACGGCCCGGCGAGTCGATGTATCCCAAGGCATCGGCACCGCGCGCGAGCGCGAAGGCAGACCGCCGCGCTGCGCCGGTCCGCAGCCACGGAAGCGCCGTTGCCCCGAGCACCGCCAGGCACGCGAGCACCGCCAGAACCACCGCTCTCGACTGGGAGGGGCTCACGTCACCTCGCCGGCTTGAGGTACTCGTCCGCCATCCAGCCCCACGTCTTGGCGACCGGGTAGTAGACGCGCCGCCACAAACGGCCCTCCGCGTCCTTCGTCTGACCGTCGCTCGTGAGGCGGATCCCCACCTTCAAGCAATCGAGCCGTTTCGCGCTCGTCGAGGGTTCGCTGCGGAAGTTCGCGCAGTTCTCCACGTTGAAGACCTCGTACGCCGAGCGGGTGGGTGTGGGCGAGGGACTCGGGCGGGTCGCCGTCGGCGTCGACGTGGGCGGCGATGCCTTCTCGTCCGACCCACCGCCGCGCGTCACGAAGTACCAGGGAAGCCCCGCGGCCGCGACAGCGAGGAGCAACACGGAGATCGCGCGCGCGACCCGGATGGCGTTCTCCCCTCTTGGTGGGGGCGGCCTGTCCGACAGCCGTCCGAGGCCTGAGAGATCGATGCGCTCCTCGGGGCCGTGCGATCCGCTTTCGCCGTCGCTCACGCCGGGAATCCTCGCACATGGATGGGCGGGCGTCTCTCACGTCTCGGCGCGGGTCCGGGATTTTCTCAGCGCGGCGCGAGGACGTAGACCTGAACGCGGCGAACCCGCGCGCCCGCGCCGGCCGTCCTGATGGCCGCCGTCACAGAACGAGGCGAACGAGGGATGTCGACGTACGCGACGTCCCCTCCGACGATGGCGCCCCGCGCGTCCAGATGAACGGCAACCACGCGGGCCCCCCTCGTCGCGTGGGCGGCCGTCAGTGCGGCTCGCACGACGAGATCGCGCCCGCTGCGCGAGAGCGCCACGGATCGAACGGTGAACGGCTTCCCCCGCGTTTCCACGAACCCGTCGGATGACAGGCGCACCGAGAGCCGCGCGACCCGTCCGTCGACGCCGGTCGTCCCAGCGATCGCTGCCGTCGACGCTGCGAACACGACCGGGAGCCGTTCCACGTCTGTTCCGACGAACCGGCCCTTCGCGTCGAAGAGGGAGACGGAGACGGTCACGTTGTGCGCGGACAGCGCCCTGTTCGGATTGCGGATGAGAAGCGCATAACGGACGGCGTCCCCGGAGAGCTGAACGTAACCCGATCGCGCCGCGGCGAGCGCGGCCGGCGCCCGAGCTTTGGCCGCCGTCCCGGGCTTGCGCGACGCTTCCTGTTCGCTTCCCGCGAGGTTGAGCGCTTTGCCGCCGAGCGGCAGTCCAACCGCGAGCGCGATCGCCACCGCGACGGCTTTCTTCGAGATGGAAACCGTTTCCCCGCGCGGCGCCTCGACCGGCGGGGGCGTAGGGACCTTTGTCTGCGCCGGGGGCTGACCGACGTCGGGAAGAGGAACGGGTTCGGGTGCCGGCTCCGGCACCGACGCGACGAGTGGCGCGACGGGTGGCGCGACGGGCGGTGTGGGCGGTGCGACGGGCGGCTCCCCGGACGGCGCCTCCCGAGGCGCTTCCGCCGCCGGGGCGACGGGCGCGGGCGTCGCGTGACCGTGCGACCCCTTCCCGTTCGAGCCGTTTCCGTTTGCCGCGTGGCCGTTCGCCGGCGTCTCTTGCTGCTCTCGCTCCGGGTGAAGGGGTTGGTCCCATACGTATTGCGTGCGCGGATCGACCGGGGCCGGTTGGAATCCCTCGTCGGTGCGGACGAGCATCATCGGCGCCCCGCGCTCGGGCTCGCGGGCCCGGCTCGCGCGCCACTGGCGCACCTCCCACGCAACGCGCTCCTCGTGGGTCGCCCAGGGAGTCGGTCCGCCGCATTCGGCGCAGAACGCCGTCTGCGCCCGGAAGGGCGCCTCGCACCGGCTGCAAAGAAGAAGCGTTTGTCTCTTCGCCATCGTTCACGGAAAGGAGGGACCGCGGACCTCGCGGCCGATCCCACCTGACATATCGACGGAGAAGCCGCAGAGGATAATGGCCCTTCTCGGCTGGTCACTGAGAACGGTCGCCGGGCGCCCGATGCGGACCGATGCGCCCGATTCGTGACTGCGATTTCACGGCGCCGAGACCCGCCGGTAGGCTGCGCGCGTGACCCTCAGGCTCGGGCTCGAGCTGCCGTACACAGAGATGCATGAGCGGGACGCGATGCTCGCTCTCGCGCGCGAGGCGGAGTCCCTCGGCTACGACGCGATCTGGGTGTCCGAGCTCTACAGCTTCGACGCCTTCACCACATTGACCCACCTCGCCGGCGGGACCGAGCGGATCAAGCTCGGCACGAACATCGCCAACATCTACGCTCGCTCGCCGGCGATGCTCGCCTCGACGTCCGCTTCCCTCGATCAATTGTCCGGAGGACGCTTCATCCTCGGGGTCGGGGTCAGCGGGCCGCAGGTGATCGAAGGATGGCACGGCGTCCCGTACGACAAGCCGCTGAAGCGCACGCGCGAAACGATCGAGATCGTCCGCCGGATCGTGGCCGGGGACCGGCTGGTGTACGAGGGCGACGTCTTCCAGGTGACGAAGGGACTGAAGCTGATCAACAAACCCCTCCGTCCCGATCTTCCGATCTACGTCGCGGCGCTCGGTCCGAAAAACGTCGAGCTGACCGCCGAGCTCGCCGACGGCTGGCTCCCGACGTTCTTCTCGCCCGCGCACGCGAAGGACGTCTTCGGGGCGGCGCTCGACGCAGGCCGCGCGAAACGTTCCCCCGCCCTCGGACCTCTCGAGATCGCGCCGATGGTTCCGGTGCTCGCCGGCGACCTCGCGGCGGGACGAGAGATCCTTCGCTGGGGCGTCGGTTTCTACGTGGGCGGGATGGGCTCGCGGGAGAAGAACTTCTACAACGCGCTCGTGCGCCGCTACGGGTTCGTCGAGGAGGCCGAGCGCATCCAGGATCTGTTCCTCTCCGGAAACAAAGCGGCGGCGATCGCGGCGGTGCCCGACGCGCTCGTCGACGCCGTGTGCCTGGCCGGCGACGAAGCCCGCATGCGGGACGGCCTTGCCGCCTTCGAGGAGGCCGGCGTCACGGCGATCGTCGCCGGTCCCATGGCCCCGGATCCGGACGGCCGGCGCGCCACGCTCGAAACACTCGCGCGCGCCAACGCCTGAGGCTTCGACGAGGCTTCCGGCCGCCGGCGGTTAACTCCCGTATCCTCTCGCCCGAGGGTGTTCAGGTGAGGAACCTCCAGGAGAAGATCGAGTCCGATCCCCTCGGGCGGGCCGTCATCACCGGCCTCATCATCTTCATTCTCGGGACCCTGCTCGCGTCGAACCTTCCGACATCGGGCCTGCAGAATTTCCTCGCCGACCTCGTGCAGCCGATCCGCAATGGAGTCGGCCTGGATCAGGCCTGGGGCGTGTTCGCGCCGGATCCGCGGCGCACCGTTTACGACTTCGAGGGCCGCATCACCTACGACGACGGGCGGATGGAGGTCTGGCACTTCCCCGACGGCGACCCGATCATCTCCGAGTACCGCGACTATCACTGGCAGAAGTACTCCGAGCAGGTGCGCCTCGACGATCGATCCGGCCTCTGGCGACCCTTCGCCGTCTGGCTTGCCCGCAAACACGACCGGCCCGACCGACATCCAGCTGAGGTGACCCTCGTGCGGCGTTGGTTCGATCTCAACCCGCCGGGCACCAACCCGAGCCACGGCCCCTGGAACAGATACGAGTACTTCACCCTGCAGGTCGATCCCCGGATCCTTGCGGAAGGGGCGCGATGAAGGCCGTGTCACGCGCCTGGGAGCGCTTCTTCTTCCAGCCGACATCCGTGGCCACGCTCGCCGTCGTGCGGATCGCGTTCGGCATCGTCGCGTTCGGCTGGATGGCGTCGCTCGCGCCCGATCTCATGAATTTCTTCGGCAAGCGCGGACTCGTCCCCGCGCAACCCTCCAACCGATTCTGGATCGGCGTGCTTTCTCCCGCTGCACCGGACTGGCTCGTCTACGCCGTCTTTGCCGTCACCCTGATCTCCGCTGCGTGTCTGATCGTCGGGTACCGCACCCGGATCGCTGCGGCGCTCGTCTTCGTCGGCATCCTCTCGTTCGAGCGTCGCAATCCCTTCGTGTTCAACGCGGGAGACGTGCTCGTGCGCAACCTCGCGTTCTACGTGATGCTGGCGCCGTCCGGCGTCGCCCTGTCTCTCGACGCATGGCGGCGCGCCCGGGACAAGATCTGGGAGTTCCCCAAACGTGCGCCCTGGGCTCTCCGTCTGATCCAGATCCAGTTGAGCGTCGTCTACGTCGCCACCGTATGGGCCAAGGTGCGCGGGAACGACTGGAACAACGGAACGGCGGTTTCGTTCGCTCTGCGTCTCGATGACCTCGCACGCATCGCTGTGCCCTCGTGGTTCGCCACATCGACCGTCGTCTCGAATCTGCTAACGTTCGCCACCCTCGCGATCGAAGCGTCGCTTGCGATCCTTGTGTGGAACAGGAAAGCGCGCCCGTGGGTTCTCGGCGCGGGGGTTCTGATGCATGGATTGATCGCGATCAACATCATGGTGGGCTTCTTCACCATGGCGATGTTCGTCGCCTATCTGTCGTTCGTGCCGGCCGACACCATGGAGCGTCCGCTCGGGCGGATACGCGCCCGGTTCTCCTCCTCGCGCGCCGCACCGAGCCGTTCCCCGTCCGCAGCGCCCGCCCCGAGCGCCTCGCCTCCATAGCCAGACAAGCCGACGTCGGACGCTCGCGTTGGCCGGTACCATGAAGGTGATGGAACGCGAGACACTTCTCTACGACGCGGACTGCGGGTTCTGCCGCTGGTCGCTCGACAAGATCCTGCGGTGGGATCGCCGGGACCGGATCCGCACGGTGCCGCTTCAGAGTCCGGAGGCGGACGAGCTCCTCGGTCCGATGGATCACGACCGGAAGATGTCGTCGTGGCATCTCGTCGACGATCGCGGGACCGTCTATTCGGCGGGAGCGGCGGCCGGACCGATCCTTCGTTTGCTCCCGGGCGGGCGTCCGCTCGCCGTCATCGCAGAGACCTTCCCGCGCACGACGAACAAGCTCTACCGTTGGGTGGCGAACAACCGCGAACGCCTCGGACGGATGCTCGGAGAGCAGGCCTGCTCGGTCGACCCGCAGCGTCGCTGAGCGGCTACCGCTGCGGCTTGCTGCCCGCGACGTAGTACTGGGCGCCGATCGGCAGTGCGCGCAACGCGCTTTCGGCCCTCAACGCGATGCGCGCAGCGGACGGAATGAACGTGATGTAGCGCCGCTCGATCACGGTCAGTCCGCCGCGCTCGAGGGCGTCAACGGTCTGCTTCATCCGAAGCAAGACGACCCCTTCGTCGAACTCGCAGTTGCGAACAGCACGACGCGTGAGCGGATTCAGGGGGTTGTGCTCGAAGATCACGGTGAGGCCGCCCGGCCGAGTCACCCGCTTCATCTCCCCCACGACATGAAGCCAGTCCGCCGGTTCCACGTGGTGGAGGACGCAGATGGCGAAAGTGACATCGAACGCGTCGTCATCGTATGGAAGCCGCGACCCGTCATAGCTTCGGTACGCGACGGAAGGATTCGCCGCGGCCGCCGTCGCGACGAGATCCTCAGCGGTGTCGATCCCGTGGACCGAACCCCATCGCCCGACCAGGAACTTGTCCGTGATGCCGACGCCGCACCCGACGTCGAGCACGCTCCTTCCGGCGAGCGCACCAAGCCGGCGCTCGGCCAAGGAGATGAGGTGCGCGGCCTTCGTTCGCGCGAAGAGCTCGACGTTGACGTGGCGCCCCGGCAGCGATTGGTCGACCGCCCGCTCGTAACGGTCGGCGTATTGGTTGAAGTCCACTGTGACCGCTTAGCGGCTGATGTCGATGCGACGCACCGGCGCGGGATCGAGGCTGATCACATGAGAGCCCGCGACCACGGCGCGACCGATCTCCAGCCGCGCCGCGTCGATCCCGTGAAGATCGCTCACGACGTACAGCGGGCGACTGACGACCTCGGCGTAGATACGTCCGATGTATTCCCCCATCACGCCGAGGACCATGAGCTGGCAGCCTCCGAGGAACGCGACCGCAACCGTCATCGAAGCCCACCCGGGAACCGTGAACACTCCCGCGAGTTTCGCCGCGATCGCGATGGCCCCACCGATGAACGATACAGCCGCGACGATCGCACCGACCTTCAGCGCGGCCCGGAGCGGGACGAGAGAGAATCCGATCACTCCGTCGGTCGCCAGCTTGAACATCTTCTTGAACGGGTAGTGCGTCGAACCGGCGCGCCGGGGAGATCGGACGTACGGAACTCCGATCTGCTTGAAACCCATCCACGCGAACATACCGCGAACGTAACGGTTGCTCTCGCGCATCGCTTTGAACGTCTCGACGGCCCGGCGATCGATCAACCGGAAGTCGGCCGTGTCGACCGGGATCTCAACGTCGGTCAATCGCCGCAGGAACCGATAGAAGAGTGCCGCCGTCCGTTTCTTGAACCAGGAGTCGCCGTTCCTCTCTTGGCGGACGCCGTAAACGACTTCGTACCCTTCGTGCCAGCGCTCCGCCATCTCTAGGACCACGTCGGGTGGATCCTGCAGATCTGCGTCGATGAGGACGACGGCGTCTCCCTCAGCGACGTCCATACCGGCCGTGATGGCGATCTGGTGTCCGAAATTACGCGAGAGACGAACGACCCGGAATCGCTCGTCGCGCCGGCGCATCTCGACGAGCACCGCGTAGCTGTTATCGCTACTGCCGTCGTCGACGAGTATGACCTCTCCGTCGCCGTCGAGACGATCCAGCAGGCTCGAGAGCTCACGGTGGAGGTGAGGCAGGACCTCTTGCTCGTTGTAGACCGGAACGACGATCGAATACCTCATACCCGCTCCCCTATGCCCTCGTACAGCGGTTTCGCCAAGCATGACGGATGTCCTGCCGCGCGGGTCATCCGGTGCCGGCCGCTCGCCGGGTCCCCGCCATCCGGCAGGAACGGACAAGCATGGACATTCCTCGCGCTTGCGCACGCTACTATCGGCGCCGATGGCCGATACCGCATCCTCCACGGGCCCGCCGGCGATCGAAGCAACTCCCATCGCGGACGCGCTTCACGTTTCCGGAGACGACTCCGGCCGGCGGAGCGATCTCTTCGCCGTCGGGGCGGTCGCGGTCGGCGCCGTGATCCGGATCGTCTGGGGTCTCGGCTTCCACCAGGCGTTCGAGCACATCTATTCGGACATGGCCGGCTACGTCGACCGCGCCCAACGCCTCGCGAGTGGCGGTCCGTTCCAGCCGTTCGACAGCTTCTATCCCGCCGGGACACACGTGCTGCTCGCGGCACCCTTCCGCATCTTCGGGACGGGGAGGGCCGGGCTCTGGGCGGGCGCTGTTCTCTGGACGCTTTTGTCGTGCGCGATCCCCTTCCTCGTTTGGCGGATCTCGAGACGTCTTCTCGACCCGCGCGCGGCCGCGATCGCCGCCGCCCTCACCGCGTTCTTCCCTCTGTTCATCGTCTACGGCGGATTCTTCATGTCTGAGATCCCGTCCATCACGTTCCTTCTCCTCACGATCTTGCTGGGGTTCAAAACCGCGGAAGCGGCGGCGAAGGACCGGTGGGTGTACGCGGCCGCGACCGGCCTGTCCGGCGGCGTCGCGATCGTGATGCGCACGCAGCTTGCGTTGAACGTCCTCATCGTTGCGTGGGTTCTCCTTCGGAAGCGCGAAGGCGCGCGGCGGTTGGCCCTTGCGGCACTTGCGGGTGTTCTGATCCCCGTCATCGGCGTCGTCGGGCTCAACTACAAGGCCACCGACCGGATCACTCTGAGTCAGAACGCCGGGGTGAACTTCTTCCATGCCCACTGTCCGGTGCTGACGAGCTATTACGTCCGGAACGACGGCAGCTTCTTCTGGTTCGCGGCACCCCCGAGCGTGCAGCTGAACCGCGGGCGCGACTACATCTTCAACGTGCCCCCGGACGATCAGGCATTCCTGGTACGGCAGGGGCTGCATTGCATCCGAGCCGACGGCATCAAGCACGTCGGCATCATGATCCGGAACATCGACGAGATGGGGCTATCCACCGTTCCCTGGCCGCCTTCGAACGAACGCCCTCTGCGTCGGTTCGTCAAGCCGGCGAACGTCGTCTACAGCGTCGCGTTGCCGGCGATCGTTGTCGGCGGGTTCGTCTTGTGGCGACGCAAGCGGCGCGAGGGCCTCCGCGCCGGTCAGGGCGTGTTGCTGGCGCACCTCGCGCCCATGGTCCCGTTGGGCGCGTTCTTCGTCGGCGATCCGCGGTACCGCATGGCGTACGACGCGTTCGGACTCGCGCTCGCGGCATACCTCATCTCGTGGGGCATGAGCATGTACGCGGCCCGCCGGGCGACGGCGCCCGCCGAGACCCAGATGGCAGGAATCTCCCGCGGGCCGGGGGAACATCGAGAATCCGAGGGAACGGCCGCAGACGAACGGGCAAACCCATGAAGGCGCGGAAAGCAGCTCGAACGGCCGCGGCGATAACCATCGCCGCGGCATTCGCGACCTTGTCGGCATGCGCCAAGAGCGGCGGCCTCACGACGAGGGCACCCTCATCGAGGGCAACCGCAGCGTCCGTCCTCCGGCTGGGCGAGACCTTCACCACGACGCTGGGCAATCGCGTGACCGCATATGCGTTCGAACGGGGCAGGCAGAGGGCGCCGACGGCATCGCCGGCACAAGCCCCGGTGGCAGCGGAGGTCGAGATCTGTGCGGGACCTACTCCGAGCGAGCGAACCGGCGCACGGCCCCAGGTCTTCTTCATCGAGGACCGGGACGAAGTGGCCTACCCCGCCATCGCGCCGTCGAAGATGCCGGCACTTAGGGTCGTCCTCCTCGAGCCCGGCGAGTGTGAGAGAGGCTGGGTCACGTTCGCCATCCCAAGCGCCGCTCAACCGGTGTACGTCGTGTTCATAAGCAGCAGACAGGTGGCGAAGTGGCAGATCGGTTGACTCTCCAGGAACGGGTCGAAGAAACGCCCGCCGGGCGCACGGTGATCTCGGCGGCCTTGTTGTTCATTCTTTTGGTCTTCGTGTCATCGAATATCCCCGACTCGAGGATCAGGTTCGACCTCGAGAGGCTCGTCCGGCCGGTCCGTGATTCGGCCGGACTCGACCAGAACTGGAGCGTATTCGCACCCAACCCGCGCAGGGAGACCTGGGGCATCAGAGGCGACATCCTCTACGACGACGGAAGCACGGCGACGTGGGTGATACCGGACGGGGATGCGTTCATCGGCGAGTATCGCTTCTATCGGTGGAAGAAGTACGCCGAGGGGATGTTCCAAAAAGATCGCCGCCTGGCATGGCCGCATCTCGCGCTGTGGCTCGTGCGCATCGCCGATCGTCCGGATCGGCACCCAGTGCGCGTCCAGCTCACCAAGCACTGGTTCGTCCTCAATCCCCCGGGCAGCAAGATCACGCGCGGGGAAGATCACGAGGAACTCTTCTACGTCCTGCCCGTCACAGCTCGGGTTCTGCGTGCGGCGAGGAAAACCTGATGGGCGCGATCGTGCGGGCCTGGGAGCGTTTCTGGTTCGACCGGACGCCGACGTCGACCGTCGCGCTGGTGCGCATCGCGTTCGGCGTGCTCGCGCTCTTTTGGACACTCTCGCTGGCGCCCGACCTCATGACGTTCTTCTCGAAGACCGGGCTCTTGCGGCATCAGATCGGAGGCCGATGGGAGTGGGGGCTGTTGCGCTCGTTCCCGTCGACGCCCGCGGTCATCGGGCTCTTCATCCTGCTGCTGGTCGGGTCGGTGTGCTTGATCGTGGGGTTCCGCCCTCGCATCGCCTCGATCGTCGTGTTCCTGGGCATCATGTCGTTCGAGCGGCGCAACCCGTACATCTTCAACGCCGGCGACGGGCTCGTTCGCTTGCTTGCGCTGTACGTGGTTTTCCTTCCGACGGATGCCGCCCTGTCGCTCGACCGATGGCGCAAGAACAAGGACCGTTTCTGGGAGTTCCCTCTCCGCTCGCAATGGGGACTGCGCATCATCCAAGTGCAGACGGCTTTCCTGTACGCCGGAACGGTGTGGGCGAAGTTTCGCGGGACCGACTGGAACGACGGCACCGCCGTGTCGTATGCCGTTCGCCTGGGGGACTACATCCGCTTCCGTGTTCCGAAATTCATCTGGAACTCGGAGTGGATCGTGAACCTCCTCACGTTCGGAACCCTCGCGATCGAGTTCTCGCTCGCCTATCTCGTGTGGAACAAGCGCGCACGACCGTGGGTGCTGTGGGCCGGCGCGCTCCTTCACGTGGGAATCGCGCTCTCCGTGCAGATCGGCTTCTTCACGATGGCCGTGTTGGTTCTCTACCTGTCGTTCATCCCGCCGGAGACGGCGGCGCGATGGGTCGAGCTAGTCCGTTCGCGGATCTTCCGCTCGAGACGCAGGCCCGCACCCGCGGCGGTCGCGTCGTAGCGAGGGCTACATGCGGGTCTCACGTTTGGTCCCCGGCGTCGGCGCACTCGTGCTCGCTCTCGCGCTCACGTCGTGTGCCTACCCGCCACTGACCGCGACGAGGCTACGGCGAGCCCAGCTCAACTCGGACGCGAGCGGGATCCAAGCCTCCTACGCCGCCGACCGTTGCGAGACGTTCGATCATGCCGAGGTCGCGTACGGCCGGCGAGCGCTCGCGATCACGATCTTCCTGCGGAAAGCGGACCAGCCCTGCCTGGGGGTTCGCCTCCTGCGGCGGACGTTTATCCCCTTGCACGAGCCGCTCGGGGGCCGCTTGGTGAGAGATGGCTCAATCTAGATAACGGCCCAAAACGGACCAAGCAGTACCAAACGCAGGAACGTCTAAGTTCTTGCCGAATGGGTCGTAAGGATCACCCAAAGGATTCCCACCGGTGTGGATAAGCCACGCCGGCAGATGGACGAGGGGGGAGGGTAAATGAGATCAAGGAAGCTGCTTCCCATCATCGCGATCATCGCGGTGATGGCGTTGTTCCTGATCCCCGGCTTCGCGATCGGCGCTCCAGGCGACAACGGCGTCGCGTGCCCGCCGCAGGCCCAAGGCAAGGGGGCTCCACCGCCCGAATCGCCGCCCGGCTGCGGAAGGGATGGTGGCAACGCATCGGGCAGCGGGTCAGGCAATGCCTCAGGCAATGGATCCGGCAACGCCTGCCCGCCGCAGACACCTGGCTTCGGGACGACGCCACCGCCCGGGTGCGGACAGAGTGGCTCGGGTAGCGGTTCGGGTTCCGGCTCGGGTAGCGGATCCGGATCCGGCAGTGGCTCGGCTAGCGGCTCCGGTTCGGGTTCCGGCTCGGCTAGCGGATCCGGTTCGGCCAGTGGCTCGGGAAGCGCATCCGCTTCGGGTTCGGGTAGTGGCGGCACGCCCGATCCGTGCACCGCGGAGGCCGGCGACCCCGGCATCCTGACCGAGGACACGCTGGGCCAGACGCTGTGGGATGGCGGACTCAGCGCACTGACTCCGCTGACCGAAGACCCCGACGCCGACGGCGCCATCAGCGGCCAGATCTACGCTGGTGGCAACGGCACCCCGCTGGAGCCTATTACCGACGAGGTTGCCTGCTTGGTGGACCTGCTGATCGATCCCGCTACGTTCGGATTCGACCTGTAGGCCTGAAGGTCGAGGTCGTAAGAACGAGGAGCCCGAATGGGCTCCTCGTTCGTTTTCCAGACCCCGCCTCTCGACGACCCTCGGGGACGCACGGAAAGATTGATCAACAGTCAATTCTTTCACGGGGCGACCGCCCCCAACGCGCGCGTTTTCGCCGGTGAGCGCACCGCTTACCTCGCGTTTCCGGCGAGTTACCGAAAAACCTAATTGTTTGTTTAAGGGGAGGTTAGGGGTATATCGGACCGGTAGCTCTGTCTCACTCAGAGTGTCTCGAGGGGGGGTGAGCGCAACTCGCTAGTCCAGGCAGAGCGGGCTTAGAACAAGGCAAGGAGGATACTTTGAAGAAGCTCCTGTTGGTTCTTCTCGTGCTGGCTGTGTTCTTCGCATTCGGCGCGATGGCGCTCGCCGGTGGACCGCCCGGAAAGGGAGGGAATCCACCGAGCCAGCATAAGCCGACCAACCCGCCGTGCGACTCTGACCACGGACACCCGCTCGCCAACCTCCTGAGACGGGGGAGCGACAGGTGTGAGGGCTCCGGCTCGGGTTCCGGTTCGGGCAGTGGATCCGGTTCGGGTTCCGCTTCGGGTTCCGGCTCGGCTAGCGGCTCCGGCTCGGCTAGCGGCTCCGGCTCGGCTAGCGGCTCGGGCGGCGCCCCTGATCCGTGCACCGCGGCGGCCGGCGACCCCGGCATCCTGACGGATGACACGCTGGCCCAGACGCTGTGGGATGGCGGACTGGACGCGCTGTCACCGCTGACCGAAGACCCCGACGCCGACGGCGCCATCAGCAGCCAGATCTATGCCGGTGGCAACGGTAGCCCGCTGGAGCCTATTACCGACGAGGTTGCCTGCGCGGTCGACCTGCTCATCGATCCGGCCACGTTCGGATTCGACCTGTAGTCAGGTCAGTCGGACGAAAGACGACGGGGAGCCCGAGAGGGCTCCCCGTTCTTTTCGTTTCTCTCGTCGGAGCGCGACCTAGACCTTGGCTCCGCGAAGCGTCCCCTCGTTCTTCTGAGAGATCTTCGCCACGTCGGTCTTCGGCGCGACGCGCCAGAAATGACGGCTCGCTGACTCCCAGTCCTCGAGTATCGCGCGGACTCTGGTCGAGCCAGTCAGGTCCACGTGACGCCGGATCAACGCGCGCAGCGTGACGAGCTGCTCGCCGGTCGGGCGCCGGTGTTCCACCAGCTCCGGGTTGACGCGCGGCGGCAACGACGCGGTCGGATCGTAGACGTAGGCCTCTCCCCCGGTCATCCCGGCGCCGAGGTTCAGGCCGACGGGACCGAGCACGACGACGGTCCCCCCGGTCATGTACTCGCAGCAATGATCGCCGGCGCCCTCTGTCACGGCCGTCGCGCCGGAGTTCCTGATCGCGAAACGCTCCCCCGCGCGTCCCGCGACGTAGAGCTCGCCGCCGGTGGCGCCGTACAGCACGGTGTTTCCGACGAGCCACGGGTCGCCTGCGTCGTCGGCCGGCGGCACGATGACGATCCGGCCGCCGCCCATCCCCTTGCCGACGTAGTCGTTCGCTTCGCCTTGGAGGTGGAACTCGACGCCGGTCGCGAGGAAACCGCCGAACGACTGGCCCGCCTGACCGGTGAAGCGGACGATCGCGCGCCCGGGCGGAGGTTGCTCGCCGAACTCATGCCCGATCGCGCCGCCGAGACGCGCGCCGACCGTGCGCTCGGGATTGTGGATGGTGTAGGAAAGCTCGATCGTGCGGCCGGAGCGGACGGCCTCGAAGGCATCGTCGTACAGCCGGTCGCCGAGCTCCGAGCGCTGCCGCTGGAACGGTAGGTGCGCGACGAAACGGCGCTCGTCTCCCACCGGTGGGAGCAGAGGCGTCAGGTCGAGCGTGCCGGACCGGCCCTCGGTGCGCCGCGGCGCGAGCAAGTCGGTGCGACCGATCGCCTCGTCGAGCGACCGTAGCCCCAGCGACGCCAGCTGACGGCGGACCTCCTCGGCGACGTGCGTGATGTACGCGACGACCATCTCGGGTGTCCCGGCGAATTTCGCGCGCAGATCGGGCCGCTGCGTGGCGATGCCGACGGGACAGGTGTCCAGGTGGCACGTGCGCACCATGATGCATCCCTCGGCGAGAAGCGCCGCGGTGCCGAACGAGTACTCGTCGGCGCCGAGCAGCGCCGCGAGCAGAACATCACGGCCGGTCTTGAGCCCACCGTCGACGCGAACGCGCGCGCGCCCGCGCAAGCCGTTCTCGACCAGCGCGCGCTGCGTCTCGGCGAGGCCGACCTCCCACGGAAGGCCCGCGTTCTTGATGCTCGACAGCGGCGAGGCGCCGGTCCCGCCGTCGCAGCCGGCGATCTGCACGACCTCCGCCAACCCCTTCACGACGCCGGCGGCGATCGTGCCGACGCCGACCTCCGCCACGAGCTTCACCGACACGTCGGCCCGCGGGTTCACCTGCTTAAGGTCGAAGATCAGCTGAGACAGATCCTCGATCGAGTAGATGTCGTGGTGCGGCGGGGGCGAGATCAGCGCCACGCCGGGCTGTGTGTGCCGCAGGCGCGCGATCTCGTCGGAGACCTTGTGGCCAGGCAGCTGCCCGCCCTCGCCGGGCTTCGAGCCCTGTGCGATCTTGATCTGCAGCTCGTCGGCGAACGCGGCGTACTCGGGCGTGACGCCGAAGCGCCCCGATGCAACCTGCTTGATCCGGCAGTTCTTGTCGCTCCTGTAGCGGGCGGGGTCCTCGCCGCCTTCGCCGGTGTTGGCCTTGCCTCCCATCCGGTTGAACGCGATCGCGAGCGTCTCGTGCGCCTCTTTCGAGATCGCGCCGTGCGAGATCGCGCCTGTGGAGAACCGGCGCAGGATCTCGGAAGCCGGTTCGACGTCGTCCAACGGAACGGGCGGCCCCGCGGGGGTCGGCTCCAACAGGTCGCGCGGCTCCGTCGGCGGCCGGGCGGATACCAGCTCGGTGTAGCGCTGGTAGTGCGAGAGGTCGCCGGGGTCGCGGACCGCGCGGTGCAAGGCGTGCGCGGCCCGTTGTTCTTGGGCTGTGACGTGGTCGGAGCTATCGGCCCCCCGCCCACCCCGGTTGACGCCATCTGCGGCCGGCGCGTCGTCGGTCAGGTCGATCTCGTCTTCGTCCCCGGCCTGCGTCGACTTCAGCACCTCGCCCGACGGGTCGACGGTTTGGTGCAGCGCGCGCACGACGTTTGGGTTCGTCGCGTGGTACTCGCCGCCGCGGTGGAACTTGATGAGGCCGGGGTTCGGCAGCTTGGGCTGCGACTGATCGCCGTACGCCTCCGCGTGCCGCGTCAGGATCTCGCGCGCGATCTCCTCGAAGGAGATGCCGCCGAGCGGCGACGGTGTCCCTTCGAAGCAAAGGTCGATGACGTCTTGCGCGAGGCCGACGGCGTCGAAGATCTGCGCGCCGCGGTACGAGTCGACGCACGAGATCCCCATCTTCGAAAGGACCTTGAGGACGCCCTCCTCGATCGCGCTGCGGTACTGCAGCATCGCTTGCTCGGGCGACGCGACGTCGCGCGCGCGGCCGGCCGATGCGATCGCCGCGACGCTCGCCAGCGCGAGCCGCGGATAGATCGCCTCCGCCCCGTACCCGAGGAGGCACGCGAAGTGATGAGACTCGCGCGCGTCGTCGGTCTGGACGACGATGCTCGTCCGCGTGCGGTGCCCGGCGCGCAACAGCGCTGTGTTGACGGCGCCGACGGCCATCAACGACGGGATCGGCGCGCGGTCCGCCGCGACATTTTCGTCCGAGACCAGAACGATGCCGGAGCCGTGCTGCGCGGTCTTCACCGCGGCGTCGGCCAGCGCCTCGACCGCCGCGCGAAGCCCTTCCGGTCCCTCGGCGACCGAGAACGTCGCGTCGAGGAACACGCCGCCCGGCGGGCGGAACAACAGGAAAGTCTCGTACTCGTGCAGCGCGGCGCTCTCGGGGCGCTCCCACAACAGCGGGTCTCGCGGTCCGATCAGCGTGCGCAGGCTCATGACGAAGCGCTCGCGCAGATGGTCGATCGCCGGGTTGGTGACCTGGGCGAAGCGCTGCTTGAAGTAGTGATAGAGCGGCCGGCGCTGATCGCTCATGACGGCGAGCGGCGTGTCGTCGCCCATCGAGAAGGTGGGCTCTTTCCCGTTGGCCGCGGCCGGCCGCAGGATCAGGGTCATCTCCTCGCGCGTGAAGCCGTGCGCGACCTGCCGGCGCGCGAGGTCCTCGGGGATCTCGATCTTCGCCTCCCCCGAGGTCTGCACGAGCCGCTCCTCCGCCAGCCACGCGCCGTACGGACGGCGGCGCGCGATCACGGCGATCGGGTCGTCCTGGAACCCGCCGTCCGCCGGGTCGACGAAGACCATCTGGCCAGGACCGAGCTTCCCGCGCCGCACCTTCCCGCGTCCGCTCACGTTCACGGCGCCGACCTCCGACGCACACGAGATGAAGCCGTCCTCGCAGACCGCGAACCGCAGCGGCCTCAGGCCGTTGCGGTCGAGCGAGGCGCCCACGCGCACGCCGTCGGTGAAGATCAGGCCGGCCGGGCCGTCCCACGGCTCCATCAGCGAGGCGTGCCACCGGTAGAAGTCACGAACCTCGTCGTCGAGACGCGGGTCACCCTCCCACGCGGCCGGGATCAGCATCGCGAGCGCGTGGCGCACATCCCGAGCGTCGTCCGGGTACTGACCTTCGCGCGTCAAGAGCTCGATGACGTTGTCGAGCATCCCGGAGTCGGATCCCGACTCGTCGATAACCGGCCGGAGCACCTCTTCTTCCAGAAGCGACCATTTGCCGAGCCGGCCTTCGCGCGACCGCATCCGGTTGACGTTGCCGGCGATCGTGTTGATCTCTCCGTTGTGGCAGATCAGCCGGAACGGCTGGGCGCGTTCCCAGGTCGGCGTCGTGTTCGTCGAGTAGCGCTGGTGGAAGATGGCGAAGGGCGCCTCGACGTCGGGGTCGTTGAGGTCCGGAAAGAATTCGGCGAGCTGGTCCGCGACGACCAGCGCCTTGTAGGTCACCGTGTAGAAGGAGAAGGACGGGAAGTAGACGAGCCGGCTCTCCTTCCGCACGGACGCCTCGGCGCGCCGCCGGGCGCGGTGACAGGCGCGTTCGGCGTCATCCTTGTTGGGCGTCGGCGGGCGTAGGAGCAGCGCCTGGAGGATGCGCGGCATGGTGCGCCGGGCCTGATCGCCGAGGTGCTCGACTTGCGTCGGCACGTCGCGCCACGCGACGACGTCGATCGCCTCCGCGCGGCACGCTTCCTCGACGAAACGGTGAACGTCAGTGAGCGGCGTGTCGTCGGAGACGAAGACCATGGCGATGCCGAGCCAGTCGGGATCGGCTCCCGGAAGTCCCAGCCCCGCGGCCACGCGCGCGACGAACCGGCCGGGGATCGGAAGGAGAACCCCCGCGCCGTCGCCGGTCTTCGCGTCCGCCGCGACGGCGCCGCGATGCCGCACGCGGCACAGCGCGTCAAGCGCCGAGTCGACCATCGCGCGACTCGCCCGTCCCGACGCGTCGGCGACGAAGCCGATCCCGCAGGCGTCCCTTTCGACGGCCGGATCCCACCTCTCGTTGGGATGCCAGCTTGCTTTGTTCCGAGCCTTCACATCGTCCCCAGACCTGTTGTTTCCGGACAAAAGAAAAGGGCGCCCGCTCGGAGCGCCCTTGCTCTCGACGCCGATGTTACACGACCGTAACGAGGGGCGCCACGGAAGATCCGCAGCGTGCGGCCCTCGTGGAAGAACGACGGGGCCCCGTCCGAGAATCGCTGGAATTCTCGAGCGGCCGTGGTAGGGTCCGCGCCCGACGCACGCCGGGGGGCGTGGCGCCGTTGGGCGTTCGCGCTTCCATCGACCGAGGGAGCTCATGAGTATAACGCGCCGTTTCTTTTTCGGGATCGTTCTGTGCTCGCTGATCGCCGCGGGTCTCGGATTCGTTCCTTCGTCTGTCGCCGCCGCGCCGACGCGTGACGGTGCGGCCGCCCGCCTGCGGGCCGACGGTCGCGACGTCGCCGTGCACAGCGGCGCGGACGGCCGCGTGTCGTTCATCACCGGAAAGATCCCCGTCGAGCGTTTCTCGGAGAGCAAGCAGGCCGCCGACATCGCCCGTGATTTCTTCCGGACCTACGGCGCCGTCTTCGGCGTGTCCGACCCGGGCAAGCAGCTGAAGCGCCGGAGCACCCGTTCCGACGGGAAGGGCTGGTCGCACGTGACGTTCGATCAGATCTACGAAGACCTGGGCGTTTTCGGGCGTCGTTTGATGGTTCACATCCGCGATCGTGCGGTCACCGCGGTGAACGGCGACTTCGTGCCGGGGATCACGGTGCCCACATCGCCGAAGGTCTCATCCTCCAAGGCGAACGCGACGGCGCGTGCCCACCACGCTTCGCGCGGGCCGAAGCAACCGAAGAGGTCTCCCGACCTCTTGGTCTACGTGACGGCCGCCGGAGTACCCCATCTCGCGTGGCGCGTCACCACGCCCACCGCGCGTCCCTTCGGTTTCTGGAAGACGTTCGTCGATGCTCGCAGCGGCGCGGTTCTCGCGTCCTACGACGACGTGCACGCGGCCGTCGTAGACCGGAAGATCTTCGACAGCACCAGCGATCCGGATTGCGACAGCGGCATCGGCGAGCCCGACTGCACCCTCCCCGACCCGGCGACCGCCACGCCGGCGCGGGCCGAAGGAGGTCCGGCCGTCGGCGGTGACGGCGAGGTCGACGACGCCTACACCAACACCGGGCTCGCGTACGACTACTACTCCACGAAGTTCTCGCGGGACTCATACGACGGAACGGGTCACACGATCGCCTCGACCGTTCATTTCGGAAGCAACGCTTTCAACAACGCGTTCTGGTGCCCGTCGGACTGCGCGGACTACTACGGCGCCGGCCTGGGCGGCGAGCAGCTCGTGTTCGGCAATTTCGGGGGCGGTGTGAACTCACTCGCCGCCGACACGGACATCGTGACCCACGAACTCACCCACGCCGTGACGGGGTCGACCGCACAATTGATCCCCCTCGGCCAATCAGGCGCGCTGGACGAGTCCTACTCCGATGTATTCGCTGCTCTTCGTGCGAGCGACTGGACTGTGGGCGAGGCATCGTTCGGCTCGCTGGCCCGTCACCTTGCGAACCCTGCGCTCGACTCTCCGCCCGACCCCTCGTCGATGAGCCAATTCGTGCGCACGGCTTACGACAACGGCGGCATTCACGCGAACAGCCTGATCCCGAGTCATGCCGCGTACCTTCTCGCCAACGACGTGCTTTTCGGCATCGGCGAAGCGAAGACGGAACAGATCATGTATCGAGCGCTGACGCATTATCTCGTCCCGCTCGCCGACTTCGAGTACAACCAGATTGCGGTGTACGTCGCCGCGACGGATCTTCACGGCGCCGGGTCCACAGAAGCCCAGGCTGTCGTCAAGGCCTTCGACGCTGTGGGCATCGTCGCGCGGCCGGTCGTGTTGTTGCCGACGGCGAGCGATCAGATAAAGGGTGGCGACCCGGCGACCGTGGCGTGGTCGGCGTCGGGGACCGACGGACATACGTTCGCGGTGCAGTACGCAGTTCCGTCCGGCGCGTCGTCCTACGGCCAAGGGTTCGAAACGACCTCACTGCCCGCAGGATTCATCGGGGGAGGCGACGCGGGTTGGACGACGACCACAGAGTTCGCGTCGAGCGGGTTGCGGTCCGTCCGATCCGGAGCCGTCGGCGCCGATCAAACATCCACGCTTTCGGTAACGCGCACGTTCGCGGGAGCGGGATCGGTCGGGTTCAACATCACGTGGTCCACCGATCCGATCGGCGATCCTTGGTCGTTCTACGTGGACGATCAACTGTACGACGCCTCGGCAGGTTCATCCGATTGGGTCCACGCCGACTTCCCGGTCCCGCCGGGGACGCACACGTTCACGTGGATCTACGAACGCGACGACTCCGGAGCCGACGTGGGCCTGGGCAACGTCGTTGGGCTCGACGACCTTTCGTTCACGAACTCGCCGACGTTCACGTGGACCGACATCAACGCGGCGACGGCACCGGACGCCCAAAGCCAGGACTGGCTGGCTACCCCCACCGTCTCGAGCAGCTCTTACCGGGTCCGCGTCCTGACGTCTGGTGCCGCGAACGGACTGGGAGAGGCGTTCTCCGCGCCGTTCACCGTGGACGCGACCCCGCCCACGGCCGGCGTCACGTCGGGACTCGCGCTCTGGCAACTCGTCGCCAGCCGGTCGAACGGCGGCACCGTCACCTTCACGATCCCCTGGTCCGGCTCGGACGCGCTCAGCGGGATCGCGAACTACGACCTGCGCTGGCGCTACGGGAGCCTCGCCGGCACGTACTCGGCGTACTCGCCGATCTATTCCTACACAACGCAAACGTCGTTCCGTTCGCCGTTTACCGGAGCCGAGGGGAAGACCCTGTGCTTCGGCGTCCGCGCGCGGGATGGGGTCGGCAACCAGTCCAACTTCAGCGGCGATCGGTGCACGGGGGTGCCGATCGACGACACCCACCTGAGCCGAACGTCCGGGTGGAGCTCCCGGAGCGGGTCCGCGTACTACATGGGCACCTACGCGCAGAGCACGACCCAGGGTGCGTATCTGCTCTCCGGCTCTTACAGGGCGAAGCGCATCGTGCTGATCGCGACGAAGTGCTCGACGTGCGGGACGATCGAGGTCTATCGCGGGTCGACGCGGCTGGCCCGGATCTCGCTGCGCTCCTCGTCGACCCGATACCGACAGCTGATCAACATAAAGACGTACTCGTCGGTGACGTCCGCCGCGCGGTACAAGATCCGCGTGTACACATCCGGCAAGCTCGTCAGGATCGAAGGACTCGGGTTGAGTCTCTATTGATGAGCGACGTCACGCGGTCTTGACGATCCGGAGAACGTCCTCCGCGTAGCGGTCGAGCTTCGCGGGACCGACCCCCGGGATCGCGAGCAAGGCCGCGCGCGACACGGGCTTGGCCGCCGCGATCATCGCCAGCGTCTTGTTGTCGAAAACGACGTAGGCGGGGACGCCGTTCTCCTGGCTCACGCGCAGCCGCCACGCACGCAGCACGTCGAAGAGCGGATCGTCGGCGGCCGGCTCGGCCACGTCCGGGCGACTGCGCGCGAGGCGGAGCACAGGAGCGGGAGCGGCATCGCGCGGCATGATGTCTTGGACGAAAGGCGATGGGCGGGGTCTGCTGCGCCGCTCCCCTTCGCGGGACGTCGCCCACGACACGTAGAGCATGCGCCGCGCGCGCGTGAGGCCGACGTAGAGCAGGCGGCGTTCCTCGGCGATGTCGTCGTCGCCCTTCGCCAGCGCGAACGGCAGCTCCTTGTCTTCCAGACGCGGCAGGAACACGGCGTCGAACTCGAGTCCTTTCGCGCGGTGGTAGGTCAGAAGCACGACGCCGCGGCCTTCCTCCTCTTCGGCGAAACGCGCGCGGAGGTCCTTCACGAACGCGGCCGCGGTGGTACCGCGGAACTCCTGGGCCAGCCGCAGGAGGCGCCCGAGGTCTGCCTGCCGGGTCGCTTCCTCGCCCGTATGCTCGTCGAGGCCCTCGGGGTCGTAGCCCGCCGCCGTCACGGCGCGGGCGACGATGTCCGAGACGTCGCCTGCGGCGTCGTGCCGCAGCCTCGCGAGAACGGTCCTCGCCGCGGGCCGGCGCAGGAAAGCACCGTCGCGGACCTGGAACGGGATGCGTGCCTTCGAGAAGGCCTCCTCGAAATCCTCGGAACGGCCGTTGATCCGATGCAGGATCGCGATCTGCTCCCACGGCAGCCCCTCGGATTCGTGCAGACGCCGGGCCTCGGCGACGATCCAGGCAACCTCCTCGGTGCCGGTGGGGAATCCGCGGAAGGACGGCGGCGGGCCCGGCGTGCGGGTCGCGACGAGGCTCCTCGATGAGCCCTGCATCGCCGGCGCGAGGCGGTTGGCGACGGCCAGCACCTCGGGGGTGGAACGGTAGTTGCGCTCCAGCCGCATGACACGGCATCCCGGGTTGCGATCGGGGAACGACAGCAGGTAGCGGGGCGAGGCGCCGGTGAATCCGAAGATCGACTGGTAGTCGTCGCCCACGACGCAGACGTCCGGGCGCCGGCCCGTCCAGACCTCGAGAAGGCGTTGCTGCAACAGGTTCACGTCCTGGTACTCGTCGACGGTGAATGCCCGGTAACGCGCGCGAACGATCGAGGCGGCGCGCTCGTCGTCCGTCAGCAGGCGGAGGGTGCCCTCGAGGAGATCCTCGAAGTCGATGCGACCGGCTTTCTGCTTGCGGCGCTCGTATTCCACGAAGACGCGGTGCATGAGGTCCGGCGGGATCGGCGGCTCGTGATCGTCGAGGGACTCGAGGTAGCCATCGGGCCCGACGCGGCGATTCTTCGCCCACTCGATCTCGGTCGCGAGGTCGCGCAGAGGCATGAACTTGTAGGGCGGCGGGAGGCGTTGCGCGATCGCGTGCAGCAGCTGGCCCTTCGCGCCCAGGATCTCGGGTGTCTCCGCGGAGAAGCGCCGGTACTGCGCGAGCGCTTCGGCGTGGAACGTGCGCGCCCGCACGCCCTCGACGCCGAGACGCGCGAGGCGGGTACCCATCTCGCGCGCGGCCTTCTCGGTGAAGGTGACCGCGAGGATCTCGTCCGCGGTGAAGGCCCCGGACGCCACCTGGTGCGCGATCCGGTGCGTTATCGTCGTGGTCTTTCCGGTGCCCGCGCCGGCGAGGACACACACGGGGCCGCGGACGGCCTGAACGGCCTCGCGCTGCTGGTCGTTGAGGCCGTCGCGAGCCGAGGCGACGATCACTACCTCCATCGCCGCGGAGACTAACAGCGGGGTACGACAACAATGGGGAGGCGCGACGCGAGGATAGGCTGGGGTCCGGATCGGTGGAGGGACATATGGGTGAGTACTTCAGCAAGGAGGCGGCCACGAGCACGGCGATGCGCATCATCTTCAAGGGGAAGCATCCGCAGGTGACGCTGACGGACGGGATAACCGCCGAGCCGCTGATGGGCGAGCGGCTCAACATCAACATCGTCACGCTCGCGCCGGGCGCCGTCGCGCCGGCGCACGCGCACGACGAGGAGCAGATGGGCTACGTGGTGAGCGGGTCGTGCGACTTCTTCGACGACGAGCAAAGCGAGCGTCTCGGGCCCGGCGACACGTACCACGCGCCGCCCGGCGCGACGCACGGCGCCCGCGCGCACGACGAGGGCTGCCTGATCATCGACGTTTTCAGCCCGCCGCGGGCGGGCCTCAAGGAGCTGCTCGGCCGGGCTTAGGCGGACGCGAGCCAGTCGACCGGCGGGCCGTGCGGGTGGGCCTCCGCGAGGAGCCGTTCCTCGCCGCCCGGCCAGGTCGTCAGGTGCACGAGGAAGCGTCCACCGCCCTCGGGTCGCGTGGGCTCGAACCGGAGCCAGGCGAGCGGCGCGTCCGCGGTTGCGCGGGAGGCGGCCTCCTGAAGGACCGACGCCAATCGGGCGCGGCCGTCTGCCTCCAGGTACTGCGAGACGATCGAGTGGAACACGACCGTGGCCAGGCCGGGCCGCGTCTGCGCGAGCCGCTCCCCCACCCACGATGGCCCGTCGGCGCGATCGATCGTGGCCGGCACGCGCGCGGCGACCTCGAGGGCGCCGCGCAGGAGCGCGAAGCGGTGCACCTGATCGGGCCAGGTGTACGAGAGCAGGGCGAGCCTCCCCTCCTCCGTCGCGGCGTCGATCGGGGAGGCATCGCAGCCGGCGCGCTCGGCGACCGTCGCCTCGGCGAGCTCCGGCGTCGCGCCGGTGAAGGCGTCGATGAAGCGGACGGGCGATGCGGGATCGCCCCAGGCCCACGCGCCGCTCTCGTACCGGTAGCGGTCCCACCGCAGGTTGAGGCCGGCGGACGAGCCGATCTCGAGGACGCGGAGCGGCACGCCGGTCTCGCGCACGACGGTCAGGAATCCGCCGAGCAGAGCGGCCGAGCGCCCGACCTCGTTCGTCTGCACCGGAAGTTCGATGAGAGCACGCAGCTCGTCGCTGCTCGACTCGACGGCGGAGCGGAACGCCGGCCAGGCGTCACCGGCGGCTTCGCCGCCGAGGGACGGATAGAAGGCGGCGAGATCCGGCGCTTTTCCTTCGAGCGCGACGCGATGGACCGACCCGACGAACCGC
>JBIOTQ010000049.1:0-3836 GCA_044866075.1 Actinomycetota bacterium
GGTGGGCCGGCCGAGCACGCACGCGCCGGCGTCGCGCGAACGTTCCAACGTCTCGCAGTGGCTCCCGGACTGACGGCGCTGGAGCACGTCTCCTCCGGTCTCGAACCCGCGCGACGGGCGGGTCCCGTCGCGGCCATCCTCCGGACGCCCGCCGGCCGCAGAGAAGAGGACGAGCTCGTGCGGCGCGCTCGCGAGACGCTCGCTCTCGTCGGTCTGGACGATGCCGCCGATCGACCCGCCGAGGAGCTCACCGGCGCCGAACAGCGGTTGCTGCAGATCGCGCGCGCTCTCGCTGCCCGCCCGCGCGTGCTTCTCCTCGACGAGCCGTCGGCGGGGCTCGGCGCGCCGGGAGAGTCGACGCTGCGCGCGGTCCTCACGCGCCTGCGCGACGCCGGACTGACCATCGTGCTCGTGGAGCACAACCTCCGTCTCGTGGCGACACTGGGCGATCGCGTGAGCGTGCTCGCCGCCGGGCGCCTCGTCGCGGAGGGGACCGTCGCGGAGATCGCAGCCGACCCGGAGGTGCAGTCCCTCTACCTCGGGGAGAGCGCGACTACCATTCCGCGCGATGAGCAGCCGGACGTCGCGCCCATGGACGCGCCTCGTCGCCGTCCCGTTGCTCGCGCTCGCCCTCGTGTCGTGCAGCGGCAAGGAACGACAACCCGAGCGAAGCGCGGTGATCGTGGTCAACGTGCCACTCGCGCGGGCGGGCATCGTCGCGCGACTGATCCAGCGCGGAGCGGAGCTGGCGGTATCGGAGATCAACGCGCGCGGCGGTCTGGAGGCGGACGGCGGACGGGTAAAGCTGTCCGTCCGCGTCCTCGACAGTGGTCTGTCGCCCGAGCGAAGCGCGGCCAACGTGCGGGAGGCGGCGCGGCTCGGCGCGGTCGCGGTGGTCGATGAGGGAACCGGCGTCGACGCCAGCTACCGCATCGCCGCGGACGCCGGCCTGCCGATCGGCATCGTCTACCAAGGCGCACGCTCGCTCGTCGATCCAGCCACGCGCCGGAACGTGTTCCGCATAGCCCCGACCGACCGCGGCGTGTCGTTCCGGCTCGCCGAGTACCTCGTGCCCAAGCACCTGCGCGTCGCGATCATCCACGACGACTCGACGTACGGCGCCGGCGGGGCGGACGCGCTGGCGAACGCGTTCTCGCGGAACCGCGATTCTGTCGCCGCGACGATCGGCGTGCCCGCCGCCGCGACGGACCTGTCCGCCCAGATCGTCCGCGCGCGGCGCAGCGGCGCGACGGCGCTGCTCGTGTGGGCGCGCCCGCAACTCGTCGCGCAAGCGATCCGCGACGCCCGCGGCGTGCGGTGGAACGTCCCGATCTTCGCTGCGACGAGTGGAGGAGACCCGCTCGTGCGGCAGCAGCTGTCCGATCACCCCGAATGGATCGAAGGCATGACTTTTGCGAGCTCGCGCCTGACGGCCGAGCAAGGGCCGAAACCGTTCGAGCGATTCCGAGCAGCGTACGAACGGCGGTTCGGCGTCGAGCGGATCGGCGTCCGCTCCGCCGGCAAGGACGTCGTCCAGCCGCCGGACCAGGCGATGTACTCCTACGATTTCGTCAACGTCCTGGCGGCCGGCATCGAGGAAGCCGGCACCGCGAAGCCCGGCACCAAGCTGATCGACGCCCTCGAGTTCGTCTCGGTCCACGGCGCGAACGGAGACGAGCGCGGCTTCAACGAACGGAACCACGAGGGGGTCGTCGACGACGACGTCTTCTTCGCCGTGATCCGCGACATGATCTGGTACCCGGTGAAAGACGACGCGCTGTCGGCGACGCTGCCGCCGATCAAGCAGACCGTCTAGGCCCACCGCCAGATAGCGACGGCGTTCCCGACGATCAGCAAGAAGGCCACCGCCGCGAGCGCGACGCCGCCCGACCGAACCCCGCGGCCCGCGGGCGCGGCGGGCGCGGCGCGCAACGGGACCGAGGTGAACACGTACTCCGTCCGGGAGGGTTCGCGGGCCGGGTTCCCCAGGTACGCCTGCAGATCGGCGAACCGCAAGACCCGCCACAGCACGACCTGCGCGAGCGCCAGGTAGCGGCGCGCCTCGGCCGGCGTCGCTTTCCCGAGCGTGACGCGCCAACCCCGCGTGTTCGGCGACGCGACCGCGCGGGCCGAAGGAAGGATCGCGTGAGCGCGCATCTCGATCCGTATCTCCGTGAGCCGCTTCGCCGAAACGGTCGCGTTGACCGACAGCGGCACCTCGCCGAGCGACGGCGCCTCGACGCGAAGCTCGTTGCCCTCGGCGCGGCGTCCGCCGACGACGCGGGTCACGCTCACACCCTCGCCGCGGAAGCCGATCGTGGCGGTCAGCGCGATCGGGACGATGACCTCGACCGAGCTGTGGGTCAGCCTGCCGTCGCCGGCGATCGCGGCCGGGATCCGGCCGCGGCCGGCCAGCGGACGCCGCCCGTGCGCGAGGTCGTTGTGCATGTCGTTCAGAAGATCCGCGAGCTCCGTCCGATCCGGGTCCGCGTCGTACACGACCACCGGCGCTGCGGTCGCGTTCGTCAGATCGATCTGGGCGCGAACCGGCCCCGCCGTCGGCAGCCGCGTCGCACGCCCGTCCTTGTTCACGGCGACCGCAACCGCGACCGGGAGCCGCCGGAAGATGTCGTTCCGGTGATCGAGCGTGACCGTGGATCGGAGGACCCGCTTCCCGGAGCTGAACCCTTGCCACAGCACGGCGCCCCGCCGGAGGCCCGGCCGCGTCGCGTCCTCCGGCGGCGCTGTGACGTCGAGCGCCGGGCCGGGAAGGTGGAACGCGTAATCGCCGGTGCCCGTCATCGTCAGCGTCTGATCGACGACGACCGAGTCGACGGACCCGTCGGCGGCGAGCCCGACGCGGACGACCTCCACATCGGACATGCGGCCCCCCTTCGGGAGGTGATCGACCTCGAGCGGATCTTTTCCCGGCAGCCCGCCGGGCGGCGCGATCGGCGCCGGGCGCGTTGGCAGCGGGATACGAACGACGGCGCCCCAGACGGGCGCCGCCGCGACTATCACCATCGCCGCCGCCAGCGCGGCACCGACGCTACGCCGGCCGTACGGTGATCCGCACCGACGTACGATCCTTGCACTCCACCTCGAGCTTGACCTGCCCCGTCGTGGAGTGGCCCGAGAAATTGACCTCAGCGTCGTCCTCTTCCTTCTCGCTCTTGGTCACCGAGTAGCCGCCGGTGGCCATCGCGTCCTTGTACTTATCGAAGGCGTCCTCGAACTCCGCCGACGTGTACCCCCTGATGATGTGCGTCGGGCCCAGGGTCTGCGTCGACGTGTAGGTCACGCTAACAGGGTTCGGGAAGGTCGTCGGCAAGGACGTCGGCGACGCGATCGGCGTCGGCGTCGACGTGCACGCCTGCGCCTCTTTGCCGGTGACTTCGTCTGTGGGTTCCTTTTCGGAATCGTTGCCACATGCGACGAGGACCGCAGCGAGGACGAGCTGAAGCACGAAAACCTTCTTCATGAACCCTCCACGCTCGAGGCCGGCCGGAAACCCTACCAAAGCATCCTTCGCGAGCCGGGTGGCGTTGCAGACCCGAGCCGCGCCGTGCACCATGCGCGCGTGGATACGACCCGGATCCGGTTCCTCGCGATCGCGATCGCGCTGCTGCTCGTCGGTGCGATCATCACCCTGTCCAACCGGAGCAGCAAGAGCTCGGCCGCGCTGCCGACCCCCGGGGCGAGGATCAGGCCGAGCTCGTCGCCGTTCGCAGGCCGCCCCACGATCCGGTGTCCTCCCGGCCCGCGCGCGCCGATCCCGAAATGGTTCCCGAAGGACCTCAGTCTCCCCGCCGGAGCGTACGCGATCGACATCCCTC
>JBIOTQ010000050.1:0-7926 GCA_044866075.1 Actinomycetota bacterium
GTCGCCGGCGGCGCGTCGACCGGCGGCGGCGTAGGGCCGCGGGAGATCGGCCGCGTCATCGGCGTCACGAAGGCGTACGTTACGCGCGTCGGTTCCGGGCCGTTCCCGACCGAGGACACCGGGCCCGACGGCGACGCGATGGGCGAGCGCGGCCACGAGTTCGGCGTCACGACCGGACGCAAGCGCCGCTGCGGGTGGCTCGACGGCGTGCTGCTGCGCTACGCGACGCGCGTGAACTCGCTGACCGACGTGTTCCTGACGAAGCTCGACGTGCTCTCGGGGTTCGAGACGATCAAGCTCGCCGTCGCGTACCGCTATCAGGGTGAGGTGTACGAGGAGTTCCCGCCACACCAGACGATCTTCCACAAGTGCGAGCCGATCTACGAGGAGCTCGACGGCTGGAGCGAGGACATCTCGGACGCGCGGACCTTCACCGAACTCCCCGAGCAGGCGCAGGCCTACGTGCGCCGTATCGAGGACCTCGCCGGCACGCCGGTGACGCTTGTCTCCGTCGGACCGTCGCGCGACCAGACCGTGCGCCGCGAGCCGATCCGGGTCGGAGCGTAGCGATGCGCATCCTCGTCATCGGTGGTGGCGGACGGGAGCACGCGCTGACCTGGAAGCTCGCGCAGAACCCGACGATCGACAAGATCTTCGCCGCGCCGGGCAACGCCGGGATCGGCGAGGTCGCCCAGTGCGAGCCGCTCGACATCACACACCCCGCGACCGTCGCCGACTTCGCCGAGGCGCACGGGATCGACCTCACCGTTGTAGGACCGGAAGCTCCTCTCGTCGCCGGGCTCGCCGACGAGCTCGCCGAGCGCGGCCTCAACGTCTTCGGCCCGTCGCGCGCGGCCGCCCGCATCGAGGGATCGAAGGCGTGGGCCAAGGAGCTCATGATCATGGCGGGTGTGCCCACCGCGCGCAGCGCGACGGTGACGACCATGGAGGACGGGCTCAGGGCGATCGATGAGTTCGGCGCGCCGGTCGTCGTGAAGGCCGACGGCCTGGCCGCGGGGAAGGGCGTGACCGTCGCGATGGACAGGGCGGGCGCCCAGCAGGCTTTGCGCGAGTGCCTGATCGACCTCGCGTTCGGCGATGCCGGCACCACCGTCGTCGTCGAGGAGTTCCTCCAGGGCGAGGAGCTCTCGATCCTCTGCCTGACCGACGGCCGCCACGTCTTGCCGCTGGTTCCGGCGCAGGACTTCAAGCGCATCGACGACGGCGACCGCGGTCCGAACACCGGCGGGATGGGTTCGTACAGCCCGGTCCCGCACGCTCCGAAGGACATCGTCGAGCGCGCGGTGCGCGAGGTCTTCGAGCCGATCGTGCAGACGCTCCACGACCAGGACGCGCCCTACGTCGGCTGCCTCTACGGCGGGCTGATGCTCACCGCCGACGGGCCCAAGGTGCTCGAGTTCAACTGCCGCTTCGGCGACCCCGAGACGCAGGCGGTCATCCCGCGGCTCTCGAGCGACCTCGCGGAGCTGCTGCTCGCCTGCACCGAAGGGAACCTCTCCTATTACAAGCCGGCCTGGACCGACGAGGCGTGCGTCGCGGTCGTGCTCGCCTCGGGCGGATACCCGGGCAAGCACCGCACGGGGTTCGCGATCGAGGGCTTGGACGAGGCCGCTCAGCGGGATGGGATCGAGGTCTTCCACGCCGGCACCGCACGGCGCGATGGGGCGGTCGTGACGGCTGGAGGACGCGTGCTCGCCGTCAGCGCGCTCGGTGCCGACCTCGGCGCTGCGCGTTCGCGCGCGTACGCCGCGATTGAGAAGATACGGTTCGAGGGCATGCACTACCGCCGGGACATCGCGGAAAAAGCCGCCGAGTGGTAAGGGGGTTGATCGGATGGGGGCGCAAGTCGGAATCGTCTACGGAAGCCCATCGGACAAGGACAAGATGGGTCACGCGGCGGCCCTTCTCGAACGCTTCGGCGTGGAGTTCGAGATGGAGGCGATGAGCGCCCACCGCTCGCCCGAGCGTGTCCGTGAGTACGCGAGCCGTGCGGAGGACCGCGGACTTCAGGTGCTGATCGCCGGCGCCGGCCGGGCGGCGCATCTCGCCGGCGTCGTCGCCGCGCACACGTCGCTACCGGTGATCGGCGTACCGCTGTCCGGCGGTGTCATGGACGGCATGGACGCGCTGCTGTCGACGGTTCAGATGCCGAGCGGCGTGCCCGTTGCGACCGTCGGCATCGACGCCGCCGCGAACGCCGGCGTCCTGGCCGTGCAGATCCTCGCCGCGAACGACGAGGAGCTACGAAAGAGATTGCGCGAGTTCAAGGACCAGCTGGCGGAGGGGCTCCGCCTCTAGCGTGGCCGACACCGTCCGCGTGATCGTCGAGATCCCGAAAGGATCGCGGAACAAATACGAGATGGACCACGAGACCGGTCGCATCCGCCTCGATCGCACGCTGTACGCGAGCGTGCACTACCCGGCCGACTACGGGTTCATCGACGGCACCCTCGGCGAGGACGGTGATCCGCTCGACGCGCTGGTGCTGGTGTCGGACCCCACCTTCCCCGGTTGCGAGATCGACGTTCGCCCCGTCGGCGTGTTCATGATGCGCGACGAGAAGGGCATCGACCACAAGGTGCTCTGCGTTCCCGTTTCCGATCCGCTGTGGAGCTCGATCGAGCGGCTGGACGAGGTTCCACATCACCTCCTCAACGAGATCGAGCACTTCTTCGACGTCTACAAGATGCTCGAACACAAGGAGACCGAGACCGGCGGGTGGGACGGCCAAGAAGGCGCAGCGAAGGTCGTCGCCGACGCGTTCGCGCGCGCGGGGGAGCACCCATGATCCGGCGCTACACGCTTCCCGAGATGGGCGCGGTCTGGGATGAACGTGCCAAGTACCGCCACTGGCTGCGCATCGAACTGCTCGCCACCGAGGCGTGGGCGAAACTCGGCGTCGTCCCCGAGGCCTACCTGAAAGCGATCAGCTCGAAAGCGGCCGAGGTCGACCCGGCGCGGGTCGACGAGCTCGAGGAGACCTTGCAGCACGACGTGGTCGCGTTCCTGACCGCGCTCGGGGAGAACGTCGGCGAGGCGGCGCGCTGGATCCACTACGGGATGACGTCCTCGGACCTGCTCGACACCGCGCTGGCGTTGCAGCTGCGCGAGGCCTCGGACCTGTTGCTCGCGAAGACCGACGCGCTGCTGCAGTCGCTGAAGCGCCGCGCGCTCGAGTTCCGCGACACGGTCTGCGTCGGCCGCACGCACGGCATCCACGCCGAGCCGACGACGTTCGGGCTGAAGCTCGCCGTTTGGGCGTTCGAAGTGGCGCGCGATCGCGAGCGGCTCGCCCGCGCGCGCGACACGGTCGCCGTCGGCAAGATCGCCGGGCCCGTCGGCACCTACGCCAGCGTCGACCCGTTCGTCGAGGAGCACGTCTGCAAGGAGCTCGGCCTGACGCCCGCGGAGGCCGCGACGCAGGTGCTGCAGCGCGACCGGCACGCCGAGTGGCTGTTCGCGCTCGCGATCACCGCGTCGACGCTCGAGAAGATCGCGACCGAGATCCGCCACTTGCAACGAACCGAGGTGCGCGAGGCCGAGGAGCCGTTCCGCGAGGGGCAGAAAGGCTCGAGCGCGATGCCGCACAAGCGTAATCCGATCATGTGCGAGCGCATCTGCGGGCTCGCGCGCGTCGTGCGCGCGGCGGTTACGCCGGGCCTCGAGAACGTGGCCCTGTGGCATGAGCGCGACATCTCCCACTCGTCGGCGGAGCGCGTCTTCCTGCCCGACGCGTCGATCGCGCTCGACTACATCCTGCACCTGACGACGAACGTGATCGACGGCATGCGCGTCTACCCGGACCGCATGCTCGCGAACCTGAACGCGAGCGGCGGGCTGGTCTACTCGCAAGCGGTGCTGCTGGCGCTCGTCGACGCCGGCGCGTCGCGCGAGGAGGCGTACGGCATCGTGCAAAGCGCCGGCATGCGCACGTGGGAGCAAGGCGGTGTGTTCCGGGACAACCTTCTCGCCGTCGAGGCCGTGCGCGAACGCCTCGGCGAGGCGAAGCTCGACGCGATCATGGATCCGCAGCGCTACCTGGTCCACGCGGACCGCATCTTCAAGCGACTGGAACGACTCTAAGGAGGGGCACGTGCTCGAAGGGCTGCAGCTCGTGAAGCAGGGGAAGGTTCGGGAGATGTACCGCACGCCAGCGGGGATCGTCATGGTCGCCTCCGATCGGATCTCCGCGTACGACGTGATCCTGCCGACGCCGATCCCCGACAAGGGCGCCGTCCTGACCGGTCTTTCCGCCTACTGGTTCGAGCGCACGAAAGGAATCGTGCCGAACCACGAGATCTCGACGCAGGTCGACGACTACCCGACGGAAGCGAAGCAGCACGCGGCCGAGCTGCGCGGGCGATCGATGCTCGTGCGCGAGACCGAGCCCGTGCCGATCGAGTGCGTCGCGCGCGGCTACATCACCGGATCGGGCTGGAAGGAGTACCAGAAGACAGGATCGGTGTGCGGCATCGCGTTGCCGAAGGGCCTGACGGAAAGCGACCAGTTGCCCGAGCCGATCTTCACGCCGGCGACAAAGGCCGAGTCCGGCCACGACGAGAACATCACCTTCGAACAGGCCGCCGAGATCGCCGGCACGGACACGATGACGGCGCTGCGCGACTTCACGCTGCAGCTCTACGTCACGGCCGCTGAGCACGCGCGCGAGCGCGGCATCATCATCGCCGACACGAAGTTCGAGTTCGGGCTCCTCGACGGCGAGGTCATCCTGATCGACGAGGCGTTGACGCCCGACTCGAGCCGGTTCTGGCCGGCGCCGGAGTACGAGCCCGGCCGCGGCCAGCCGTCGTTCGACAAGCAGTACGTGCGCGACTGGCTCGACGCGAGCGGCTGGGACCACACGCCGCCGGGCCCGGACCTCCCGCCCGACGTCGTGCAGAACACGCGCGCGAAGTACGTCGAGGCGTACGAGCGGATCACCGGCAAGAGTTTCGACGAATGGCTTAACCGATGAAGGCACGCGTCGCGATCGACGTGATGCTGAAGGACGGCATCCTCGATCCGCAGGGCAAAACGGTGCAGGAGAGCCTGCCGTCGCTCGGTTTCGAGGGCGTGTCCGAGGTGCGGATCGGCAAGCACATCTCGCTCGAGATCGAGGGCGGATCGCGCGACGAGGTCGTGAAGCGCGTCGAGGAGATGTCGCGCCGGTTCCTCTCGAACCCCGTGATCGAGGACTTCACCTACCGGATCGAGGACGGCTCCGCCTAGATGTCCGCCCGCGCCCCCGACGCCGGCCCGCGCGACGCCGAAGGGACCGAGCAGACCCGCAGCATCCGCTTCATCGATTCGATGCCGAGGCCTCTCCTCATCATTTTCCTCGTGTTCGCGGCGGCGGGGATCGGGCTGGTCGTGTACCTGGTCGGCAACCCGCCGACGAGGACGGAGCTGCCGCTCGCGGAGCGGCGCAGTCCGCCCGTCGACCCCTTCACGCACGACGTAGTTTTAGCCCGTCTCGTCGACGTCCCGGATCCACTGCCGCGGGTGAGCGTTCCGTGCGCGGAGGTCGCCGGTCTGGTTATCGAGGGGGGACCGCCGGCCGTCGCACGGATCGTCGGGCCCGATCCCGACAAGCGCCCCACCGCGCTCGAGGCTCTCTGCCCGCTGGTCCGCGCGAGCTCCGGGGCGCCGGCCGAGCTGCGGGAAGCCATCGCGGCACTCGCCAAGGCGCGTATCCGGTTCGCGCTGTTCAAGCGGACCGGCGACCTGTCGACCACCGACCTTTCGAACAACCGGATCCTGATCGCCGTCGCCCTGTCGCGCACGAACGTTCCGCCGCTCACGATCGCGCCGTTGCTCGCGCACGAGGGCTACCACATCGCGAAGGGCCTCCCCGTCACGGCAGCCCAGGAGTATTTCGCACGGGTGGCGGAGCTTGGCGCTTGCCGCTTCTTGTTCGAGGTGAAGAACTACCCGCGCGGATGCGCCGATGCCGACGCTATAGTTCGCTTGGGTCAAAAACGCGCGGTCGATCTGCTCGTCCGCGCCGGGTTCCCGCGGTGAGGAGGTTCGTGGCGGCGGTCGCAGTGGCAGGGGCGTCCCTGACCGCATGCTCCTCGTCTCCCCATCCGGCCTTCGAGAGCGGCACCCCTCTCCCCGGAACCGTCATCTCCGGACGCGTGATCGCCGAAGACCGCTCGTTCACGTCGGCGGCGGCGGGGCGCCCGCGCTTCGTCCCCTGCCAGGGCCTGTCCGGCTGCGCGCGGAAGTCTCCCGGGACCGGCGACGCCTACCCGGGCGTGAACCTGCCGCCGGGCATCGACGACGACATCGATTACACCCAAGAGTTCGTCCTCTACCTGGTCGGTGCGGCCTTCGAGGAAGCCAGCTTCGAAGATCACACCGCGCACATCCGCGTGCGGCCGCGCGAGGGCGGCTTCCAGATGGTGAAACTGGACGCGCGCGAGCTGTTCACCTCTGTCGAGCCGAGGTTCACGTTCCAGGACGACACGGGCAAGGTGCTCTGCACGTCGAGCTGGGAGGGATGCGGGTGACGATCGGGGTCGTCCAGTTCCCTGGATCGAACGACGAGCGCGACGCGGTCTGGGCTCTGCGCAGGCTCGGCGCGGACGCGGTCCTGTTGTGGCACGGCGACGCGGAGCTCCACAGCGTGGACGCGGTCGTCCTCCCCGGCGGCTTCTCCTACGGCGATTACTTGCGCTGCGGCGCGATCGCGCGGTTCTCGCCTGTGATGAGATCCGTGGTCGAGTTCGCGCGCGCCGGCGGTCCGGTGCTCGGGATCTGCAACGGGTTCCAGGTGCTGTGCGAGGCGGGCTTGCTGCCCGGCGCGCTGGTACGGAACGAAGGCCTATCGTTCATCTGCGAAGCGGTGAACGTGCGCGTCGAGGACAACGGCTCGCTGTTCGCAGCCCGCGCGAACGTGGGAGAGGTTCTCACGATCCCGATCAAACACGGGGAAGGACGCTACGTGGTCGACGCTGCGACTCTGAGGTCGATGGAAGACGGCGGCCGGATCGCGCTGCGCTACTGCACCGCGAGTGGTGAGGTCGTCGCCGAAGCGAACCCGAACGGCGCCACAGCAAACATCGCCGGCGTTTCCAACGAAGCCGGCAACGTTTTCGGGATGATGCCCCATCCGGAGCACGCCGTTGACCCCGGCGTCGGGATCCGCTCCGCGGACGGGACGGCGATCCTCGGCTCGCTGATCGACGCGCTGGCGGGAGTGCGCGCGTGACCGGACTCGAGCTCGCGCTCTCGCTCGCCCTCACCGAGGACGAATACGAGCGCATCGTCGCGACGCTCGGCCGCGAGCCGAACAAGGCCGAGCTCGCGATGTACGCGGCGATGTGGTCCGAGCACTGCTCGTACAAGTCGTCGAAGGTCCACCTGAAGACGCTGCCGACCGAAGGCTCTCACATCGTGATGGGGCCCGGCGAGAACGCCGGCGTCGTCGACATCGGCGACGGCCTCGTGGCGGTCTTCAAGCTGGAGTCGCACAACCATCCGTCCGCCGTGGAACCCGTCCAGGGTGCGGCGACCGGCGTCGGCGGCATCGTGCGCGACATCGTCGCGACGGGCGCGCGGCCCGTCGCGATCCTCGACCCGCTGCGGTTCGGCGAGCCCGACACCTGGCGCAACCGCTGGCTGCTCGGCGGCGTCGTCGCCGGGATCTCTCAATACGGCAACTCGATCGGCATCCCGACCGTCGGCGGCGAGGTCGCCTTCGACCCGACGTACGCCGGCAACCCGCTCGTCAACGTGATGTGCATCGGCATCACGACACGCGACCGCATCGCCCACGCCCGCGCGGAAGGCGTAGGCAACATCGGGATCCTGATGGGATCGAAGACGGGCCGCGACGGCATCGGCGGCGTCAGCGTTCTGGCCTCCCGTCCGTTCGACGCCGAGGCCGAAGCCAAGCGCCCG
>JBIOTQ010000051.1:0-3875 GCA_044866075.1 Actinomycetota bacterium
ATCGCCGGCCGTGATCATGCGCTCGACGTGGTCAACATGGGCTACGCCGGCGCCGCACGCGGCGAGATCGTGTCGGCCGAGCACATCGCCGAGCTCGCGGCGGCCGTGATCTCGATCACGCACGGCACGAACTGCTGGACCCGCACGGTGCACAGCGTGCCGATGTTCCGCGAGGGACTGCGCGGGTTCGTCGACGTCGTGCGGCAAGGGCATCCCGACACCCCGATCCTCGTCGCGTCGCCGATCATCCGGCCCGACGCGGAAGCCGAGACGAACAGGCTCGGCGCGACCCTCGCCGACCTCCGGCGCACGATGGAGGAGGTCGTGCGCGAGCGCATCGACGGGGGCGACGACCGCATCCGACTCATCGAAGGCTTCCCCCTCGTAACCGAAGAACAGCTCGCCGACGGCATCCACCCCAACGACGACGGGCACCGCGCGCTGGCGGCGGCGCTCGGCCCGGCCGTCCGTGCGCTCGTCGACGACTTCGACACGGGGGCCGTCTAGTGGCCCGGCGCGCCCCGGCCGTCGAGCGCGCTGTTGCCGTGCTCAACTACCTCGCGGCGCATACCGGCGAGCGATTCAGCCTTTCCGAGATCGCCCGCGACCTCACGCTCAACAAGGCGACGCTGCACGCGATCCTCGGCGCGCTGACCGACGCGGGATACCTGTCCCGTGACCCGGAGCAAAAGACGTACGGATTGGGCCCGGCGCTCGTCGCGCTCGGGAACTCGGCGCTCGGCACCTTCTCGGCGGTCGACTACGCGCTGCCGGAGATGCAGTCGCTGACCGACGAGCTCGGTCTGCACTGCGTCGCGTCGGCGGCGATCCACGACGAGATCGTGATCCTCTCACGGACCGGGACTCCGCGGCCGTTCGGCGTCAACGTGCAGCCCGGCCAGAGGCTCCCGCTGGCACCCCCGCTCGGCACCGTGTTCGTGGCCTGGTCCGGCGAGGATGAGATCGAGTCGTACCTGGCGAAGGTCGGTCCGCGCGTCTCGAAGGACCGGCTCGAACGATATCGGCGCGCGATCACCTCCGTTCGCATGCGCGGATACTCCGTCGGCCTCGAAGGACCCCCACCGCCGCCCCGTTCTCCTCAGGCACGCACGCGCGGCGCGCACGCGCCGACGCTCGAAGAGAGCGTGCGCGGAGTTGAGATCGAGGAGTACGCGCTCATCGACCTCGACCGGTCGTCGTCCTACCGGCTGAACCACATCGGCGCCCCCGTCTTCGGCCCGGACGGCGAGGTGTCTCTCGGCCTCTTCCTGATCGGTTTCCTCGGCGGCGTTCCGGCCGAACGTGTGCCCGAGTACGCTGCGCGCTTGCAGGCGGCGTGCGCACGGGTAACAAAAGCGATCCATGGGAAGGCGCCCGAAGAACTCTTGTAGAAATACCCAGAACCGGACGAACGTCTCAGGCTCGGGAAACTAGTTCGGCGAGGCTATTCAATCCCGCCGGCGGATGGGGTTCTATGGGGCGGAGCAAACCAGGTAGGACCGGCCGGACGGAGGATGCATCTGGGGTGAACGCCGCCATCCCTGCAACCCGACAAACCGAGCCGGCAGGGCAGTCCTCTCTCGCCGAGATCCTCTCGATCGCGGCCCATGAGCTTCGCCAGCCCACAACGGTCATCTACGGACTCGCGGCGACGCTGCTCGCGCAGCGCGACACCATGCGGTCCGGTGACGTCGACGACGCGATCGGCCGGATCGAACAACAGGCGACCCGCTTGGTGAACCTCCTCGAGGACCTGCTCGACGCGTCGCGGCTGCAATCGGGAACGCTCGATCTGACGCTCGAGCCCGTCGAGCTCGCCGGCGCAGTGGAGAGGGCATTGACTTTGGCCGTGCCTCCTCCTGATAAGCGCCTCACCGTCATGATTCCCTCCCGCCTGTTGGTCATGGCGGACCCATCCGGACTCGAGCGCGTACTGGTGAACCTTCTGACCAATGCGTATCGTTACGGCGGTCCAAACATCCTAGTGGAGGCCCGAAACCACCACGCTAAGGTTCGCTTGAGGGTCTCAGATGATGGCAAGGGCGTCCCGGTCGACCTGGTGCCGCATCTCTTCAAACCGTTCCGCGCGGAAGCCGGCGGGACGGGCCTCGGGCTGTCGATCGTGCTTGGGCTGGTTGAAGCCTTCGGCGGGTCGATCGTCTACGAACGCTCCGAGCCCGCGCGCTCGCGCTTCGAGGTGACGCTTAAATTGGCTCACGACGTGCCTCGCGAAGAGCCGGTTTCACGATACGCTTCGGAGCCCGGAGAGCCTGTGACGATCCTGGTTGTCGACGACGAGCCCGATGTTCTCTTTCTTCTAAGGCTGACACTGGAGGCCGCCGGGTACTCGGTCGTCGAAGCCGCGCATGGAGCGGAAGCTCTTGAGACCATCCAGGAGACGCGGCCGACGCTGATCATCACCGACCTGATGATGCCGGTGATGGACGGCCGTGAGCTGATCCGCCGCGTCCGCTCCAGGCCGGAGACGGCGGACGTGCCCATCATGCTTCTGAGCGCCAACCCCGATCGGAGCGTCGGAGCCGATCGCGTTATGCGAAAACCGTTCAACCCGCGAGATCTGACGCGAGTGATCGGCGAGCTCGTCGGAGGAGCCGCGTGACCCGCGCGCTGACCGGTATCGCCGAACTCGATCTCGTCCTCGGCGGCGGATTCCCCGCCGGGTCGTGCGTGGTGTTCGCAGGCGCACCCGGGACCGGCAAGACAATCCTTGCGCAACAGGTGTGCTTCGCGAACGCGCGCACCGATACGAAAGCCGTCTACTACACGACGCTGTCGGAGCCGCACTCGAAACTCGTCGAGCACCTCGAAGGGTTCTCGTTCTTCGACGGCACCGCGGTCGGCGAGACCGTTCAGTTCCATTCTCTCGCCGCTCTTGCCGACCGCAGCGGGGCCGGCGACGTGTCCATCGCCGCGGTCACGACCGAGGTCGTACGCGAGGCGTTCGAGGAGCGGCCGTCGGTGATCGTCATCGACTCGTCGAAGGCTCTGCATGATGCGGACGGGGGGCCGAGCTTCCGGCGGGCCGTGTACGAGCTCGCGAGCCGTGTCTCCCATACCGACGCGGTCCTGATCCTCGTTGGCGAGTACGACCCGGACGACATGCGCACGGCCGCGGAGTTCGCCGTCGCCGACGCGATCATCTTCCTGGCGAACGAGTCGAGCGGTTACCAGGATCGCCGCTGGCTGCGGGTTGCGAAGCTGCGAGGATCGGACTACCTCGGCGGCCGGCACACGTTCCGCATCGGCTCCACCGGCATCGCGGTGTTCCCGCGACCGGAATCGACCCTCGCGAAGCCTGGCCCGGCCCCGGACAGGCGGCTGTCGACCGGCATCGAAGGCCTCGACACCATGCTGGAGGGCGGCATCCCGGCCGGTGGCGCGACGATCATCGCCGGCCCGTCGGGCGCCGGGAAGACCGTCATAGCACTCCATTACCTAACGAACGGTCTGGCCAACGGCGAGTCGTGTGTGTACGCGTCGTTCCAAGAGAGCGATCGCGCGCTCCGCGCGAAGGCCGCGCACTTCGGCTGGGACCTCGACAAGTCCATCGCCGAGGGCAAGCTCGCCATCGTGCATCAACAGCCGGTCGAGATCGGGCTCGACGTCATCGCCGCGGACATACGCGCCGCGGCGACGTCGATCGGCGCCACGCGCGTCGTGATCGACAGCATCGCCGAGCTCGAGCGCGCCTCGGAAGGGAACCGCTTCGGCGACTATCTCTGGGCGCTCGTGAGCGGGCTCCGCAACGACGGCGCCACGTGCGTGCTGACGAGCGAGACGGCCGCGTTCTTCGGCCCGGCGTTCGAGCTTGCGCACGGGCTGTCCTTCATCGCCGACAACATCGTGCTCCTGCG
>JBIOTQ010000052.1:0-10499 GCA_044866075.1 Actinomycetota bacterium
GAGCGCCGCCGTCGCGTCCTCGCGCCGGCGGCGCGCCTCGTCGCTCCGGAGCTGGTCGGTGAGGCGCCGCGACGCGACGGTGATCAACCATGCGCGCGCGTCTTCGGGCATGCCGTGCTGCGGCCACTGCACCGACGCCGCGAGGAGCGCTTCCTGGACGGCGTCCTCCGCCGCGTCGAAGTGACCGTAGCGGCGGACGAGCGCGCCGAGGACCTGCGGCGCCAACTGGCGGAGCAGGTCTTCGGAATAGGTTTGCGTCGTCACATCTCGGCGCCGGCTTCGTCCATGATCGGTCGCACCTCCACGGCCCAGAACCGCGAGGCCGGATCGTGGGAGACGATCTCGACCGCGCGCTCCATGCTGTCCACATCGAGAACGTAGTAGCCGGCGAGGTATTCCTTGGCCTCGGCGAACGGCCCGTCCGTCGCGGTGGTCGTCCCGTTGCGGACGCGCACGGTCCGTCCCGTGGCCGGGTGCGCGAGCGCCGACCCGCCGAGGAACTCTCCGGTGTCCTGGAACTCCTTGATAAACGCGTCGGCCTCGGTCATCAGGGCGTCGCGGTCGGTCTCGGACAACGACTCGAACGCGTCGGGGTTGTTGTAGATCATCGCGAGGTACTTCATGACGACTCCTTCCCGTCCCGGCGCCGCCGTCCGGCGCTCTCATCGGGGACGTCGGGGTGGCCAGCCGGCTTTCGACATCAGGGCGCAAAGAAAGTCTGGCCATCCTGCCCGTAGAAAGCGAACCGAGGTCGGGGCGGAGGTCGAACGGGCCGGGGCGGGGTTACGGAGACCAGGTGGGGTCGCCGGGGCCGGAGACGTTCGGCTCCAGCATCCACGGAGTGCACTTGGCCGGCGCGCCGCCCAGGGCGGGGAAGCCGAGCTGGAACGCGCCTTTGATCATCGTGCACATCACGTGGTCGCCGATCGTCTTCGAGACGTTGAAGAAGTAGTTGTCGTTGTCGACGGGCGAGACGCCCCACGTCGCCGGTTCCTGCGGGTCGCCGTCGAAGAACGACTTGCGGATCGGTTCGGGGTATCCCTCGGGGAACGGCGCGATGAGGTAACCGAGCTGGTCGTTCGCGAGACCGAAGATCCACGTCGGTTGCGTCGTCTTGACCGCCGCGACCACGCCGTCGCGGATGCTCGGGTACGCCTCGCCCGGCGCCGACACCATCAGGATGTCGCCCACGCGATACGCGCCGACCCACGTGCCGAGGATCGTGCCGGTGAGGTACGGCGGCGTTACGCCCCGCGCGATCGGCGCGCCGGCGAAGTCGCCTCCGTAGTCGAGCCCGAAAAGGATCACCGAATCCGACAGGTCTCGGATGAAAAGCTCGCGGTAGTCGACGCCGGGCACGGTGATGGTGCGTTCGCCGGCGATCGCACGCACGACCCACGCCTCGACGCGCCGCGCGAACTGCGAGATCGGGCACGAATCCGGTGCTCTCTTGTCGAGGTCGAATGCGACCCACAGGCCGCTCAGCGGCTCGAGGAACTTTCCCGGATGTGCCTTGTCCGTGGCGCACGAGCGGTCGTTCGGCTGGGTGCGCCCGACGTCGCCCACGATCGTCACCGCGGTGGCGCCCCGGTACCGGCGCTCGATGTACTTGGACAGCGTGCTGACCCAGTCGGACGAGACGTACAGGTTGTCGCTCCCGCCGACCGTCGCGTGGATCGCCGCGTTGACGAGCACGGCGAACGGCGGCGCCTTCGGACGCTTCGGATCGAACGCGCGCAGGATCCGCACCTGCGTGTCGGTGTTGTCGTTCGCGTGATCCATCTCGGGAGAGACGATCCCGACGGGGCTGCCGCCGCAGAACTGGTTCGCGAAGATGCGCAGCGGAGATGCCGACTGGGGGCCACACGGCTGCGGCGTCTCGATCGCCGACTGCTTGAGGATCGCCGGACGCATCTTCTTGACGGCCTCGGCGATCCCCGCGACCGCGAGATCCTTCACCCGCGCGAGGTACTCGTCCGGAACGAAGCCCCAGACGCCGGTCATGTCCTGCCCGGCGTGCGAGTGATCGGACGAGATCACGATCGATCCGGCCTCCAGACCGGGAACCTTTGCGGCGGCCGCCGCGCGGATGTCGTCGAAGCCGTACGGACGCATCGCGCCCGTGCTCGGATTCGGCTTGAAGGACGGGAACGTTCCCTGGTTGTCGAGGTCGACGAGCACGATCGTCTTCTTCCCGTCCCCGATCGCGAACGCGCGCACCCACGGCGCGAACGGGTTGTCTTTGATCAGATCGCGACCGGCCGCGTCCTTCCCCATGACGCCGACCGCGTGCCGGTCTCCGGTGGGCAACTGGAGGAACTGGTCCTGTGACCCGATCCGTCCGGAGCCCAAGCCATAGCCCCCCATGAAGAAGCGGCCGGTGGCGATCTCGGCGGGCGTCGGGCTGACGTCCCGCGCGGCGGCGCCCACGCGGAACAAGACGGGCGCGGCGCTGCCGGAAGAGGGCACGAGCAGCACGGCCGCGAGGAGGCTCGCGGCCAGCGCGGCGCCGAAGAGAGATCGGTTCCGAACGGTCGTCACCATCTCACTCACTCAGTTCTGCGCCGCGGCCGGATACTCCTTTTCAGGGCAGGGAAGGGCGATCCTGCCTGGCTTACCGCGCTGCCGAGCATTTAGGGTGCGGTCGTGGACCACGACGTTAGGAGGGCTGTGTGCGCGTCACACCTGCGCCACTTCCCCATCCACGGAGACGGCGCGAGCACCGTCCTGCCCGGCCTCTATTTCGTCGGGATTCACTTCTTGCGAAAGCGAAAGTCTTCGACGCTCCTCGGCATGGGCGAGGACGCCGCGGTTATCGCGAGCAGCATCGCGAACCGCATCCGCTAGCCGAAGGAACCGGTCCGCCCGACGCCGAAAGGTACGCGCATGAGATCCGCGCGCGCCCTCCTCGCCTTCGCCGTCGTCATCTCGACGGTCGTCGTGGCCGGACCGTCCGTTACCGCGCGCACGCATGGCTGCCGGGAACGGTGGACCAAGGTCGGTGAGGAGGAGTTCGGCGGGCCGTTCGTTCTCTTCCGTTCCCAGGGCGTGACGCACGACGACACGGGCTGGATCTTCTCCTGGCAAGGGGGGCTCGAACGCACGACAACGGACTACACGACGCGAGCCCTCGCGACATGGCCGCCGGACACCGTGTACCAGCCCGAGGTGCATCCCGATGGAACGAACCACTTCGGCGGGACGCACATCGGCGACGTCGACACCGTCGACGGCTTGATCTACGCGCCCTTCGAGGACGGCGGGTTCGACGTCGGCGTGGCGACACTCAACGACCCCGAATATCGGCAGTCGTTCATCGAACTGTACGACGCGAAGACGCTTCTCTACACGGGCGTGCGGTACCCCGTCCCCCACCAGCTTTCGCGGGACGGCGTCCCGTGGATCGCCATCGACAAAGCGAGGCGTGAGGCGTACACAGGCGAGTGGGGCATGCCCACCGACACGCTCAACGTGTTCGATCTTCACATGAATCTCAAGCGCATCCTGCGGCTCCGCTATCCCGATTCGTTCGGCGCCGGCTTCCACCTCTCGCGGATCCAGGGCGGGGAGATCGCGGGCGGCGCGATGTACGTCGCGCGCGACGACGCGCAGCACACGATCTACAAGATCGATCTCAAGACGGGCCGCGTCGCGCGGCTCTTCTCGATGGAATGGCCTGAGCCGAGCGAGCTCGAAGGGATCGCGGTCCATCCGGCGCCCGACGGCGCGCTACTGCACATCCTCTTGATCAAGGACAACGATCTCGACGATCCTCGCAACCTGCTGAAAGTCCGGACGTCGTTCCAGCATTTCGCGCCGATGTGCGCTTGACAGATTGTGTCGCTCCCACCTCCCCGGGTAAGGACCTATCGAACCCTCATGGAGGAGGCTGATCTGCCAATGCCGACCGCTCTCGAGACCAAGCACTCGGTCACGATCGACGTGCCGGCAACGAAGGTGTGGGAAGCCCTGACGAAGCCCGATCTCATCAAACAGTGGTTCTTCGGCGTCGACACAGAAACCGATTGGAAGGAAGGCAGCCCGATCGTCCACCGCGGAGAGTGGAAAGGGAAGCCGTACGAGGACAAAGGCCGCATCGTGAGATTCGATCCGCCCAACACGTTGGTCCACACCCACTGGAGCCCGATGTCGGGCGTTCCCGACACCGAGGAGAACTACCAAGAGGTCACGTGGTCGCTGTCCGAGGCGGACGGGAAGACGACGCTCACGCTCACCGAAGTCAACCTGCCCTCCGAGGAGGCCAAGTCGACCTCGGAGTCCAGCTGGGAGATGGTGCTCGGCAACCTGAAGAAGCTGCTGGAGTAGCCCTCGGAATTCTTTCGCCTAGGGTGTCGAGAACCCGGGTCCGGGCTCGACGTACCGGGTAGCCGACGGCGAAAGGAGCCGGTCATGGAAAAGGTCGTCCCGTTCCTGTGGTTCAAGGATCAGGCCGAAGATGCCGCCGAGTTCTACGTATCGTTGCTGCCCGACTCAAAGATCGAGACCGTCAGCCACTACGGGGATGAGCCCCCGGGCGTGAAGGGCAAGGTGATGACGGTGAGCTTCCGGCTGGCAGGGCAGCCGTTCATCGCGCTCAACGGAGGCCCGGACCACGCGCTCACCGAAGCATTCTCGATCTTCGTGAACTGCGAGGATCAGGAAGAGGTCGACGAGCTATGGGAGAAGCTCACGGCGAACGGCGGCGAGCCGGGCCCGTGCGGATGGCTGAAGGATCGCTTCGGGGTGTCGTGGCAGATCGTCCCGACCGCACTCATGGAGCTCATGAGCGACCCCGACCCGGAGAAGGCGGCACGCGTCACACACGCGATGCTGCAGATGGGCAGGATCGACATCGCCGAGCTCTATCGCGCGCACGGGAGTTAGATCTGTTCACGCCTGGTCTTCGGGCATGAGACCGTTCTGCACGGCGAACAGGCTCGCGGCCGCGCGGTTCGACGCGCCGATCTTCGTGTAGATGTGCTCGACGTGATTCCCGACGGTCTTCGGGGAGATGAACAGTCGCTCGGCGATCGCCTTGTTCGACATCCCGCGCGCGACCAGCTGAAGCACCTCGACCTCGCGTTGGGTGAGCCCCGCCGGTCCCTCCTGCCGGCGCACCGCGCGGTGCCCGGCCGCGCCGAGAACGGCCTCCACGACGTATCCATCCATCCGCCCTGCCGTCGCCTCTCGGCGCAGTTCCGCCGCAGCAGCGTCGGGAGAATGAGGCTCTCTGTGCGGTCGTGGCTCGCGCATCGCTTGGTACGCGTCGGCGGCCCCGAGGATCAACGCGGCGCGCGAGATGGCGCTCCGCGACAAGCCCTGCGGATACCCGGACCCGTCCAGACGCTCACGATGCTGCGCGACGATCGCGCCGAGTGGAGCAAGGGCCTCCGACTGCCGGAGCATCCGGTCGGTGAGGTACGGATGCAACCGCACGCGCTCCCATTCCCCCGAGCCCAGCGGCCCGGGCTTCTCCCAGATCGAGTTCGACACGCCGAGACGGCCGAGCCCTTGGGCGAGGCCGGCGCGCATCACCGTGCGCTGCGCGTCGGGGGACATCCCGAGCGATGCGGCGGCCCGCTGCGCGATCGCGGCGAGCCCGCGCGCGTGTCCCAGCGTGTACGGCGATTTCAGGTCGACGAAGTCGGCGACGGCGCCCAGGGCCTCGTCGAACTCATCCTCCGTCAGGAGGATCTTGAGAGCCGGCTCGGCATCGATCACCGCATCCCACGCTCCGACCGCGTCAAGTCCCGAGAGAACGTCTTTCGGATCCGCGCAAAGGAGATCGGAGAGCTGCGGATCGAACTGCTTGCCGCGCCGTGAGCGCGCGAGCTCGACCGCGGCGTCGACGCCGCCGACCCGATACGCCACCTCGACGAACTCCCCCATGGACGCGAGCCGCGTCGGAAGTGGCACGCCGTTCCCGGAGCGTTCTCCGGGCCACCCCTTGCCGTCCCACTGCTCGTACGCGCACGCGACGGCGTCGATCACCGAAGAAGGCAGGCGAAGTTGCTCGGCAAGCCGACGCGCCATGCCCGCGTGGTGCGTGACCATTCCGTCGAGCTCGCGATGGCCGTAGAGCGCGAACTCGACGCCGATGCGGAATCGTTGCAGCACCGGACTGCCGGCGCCCAGCCGGCGGATCCCCGATGCCATCGCACGAAAGCTCCGGAGCTCGTGATCGTATTTATCTGCCTTCAAGGTGATGTCGTCGCCGAACCACTTCGCCTGCTCGTGCGCGTCGGTGTGGCACCCGACGTTGACGAGGAGCGCCGTGTAGTAGGCGGTGAGCTTCGTCTCCTCGTCGAGGCCCATCCGCTCGGCGAGCCGAAGCGCGATCAAGCATTGGCGCAGCACATGTTCCATCGGCTGGCCGAAACCCAGATCGACGCCCAACGAAAGCGCCGCGAGCAACTCGGCCAGCCGAACGCGCCCCCGCTCGTCCCCCGTCATCCCGCCGAGACTATCGGAACCAGCTCCGGAAATGGGGTGAACGCCTCATGAAACCGGGCGGCCGTCCTTCGTACCGTGACCTCAGCCCAGTGAAGGAGGATGAGGAAGATGGCGAAGCTTCTCAGGGACACCGTGGAGGTCGTCGATTCCGGCCCCGTCGAGGAACGCCGGGGACAGGCAGACGGGTACACGCTCAGCGTCGTGACCTTCAATGCGACGGTCGACGGCGCTCCGCTGCTGAAGGGCCTCCCGGACGACAAGTGCCACTGCGCGCACTGGGGGTACGTGACCAAGGGTGAGGTCAGCTTCGTCGTGGAGGGCACCGAGCAGATCTACAAGGCCGGGGACCTTTTCTACATCCCACCGGTCGGTCACTCGCCCGCAGCGACCGCCGACAGTCAGTACGTCCTCTTCAGCCCGACGGATGAGCTCGCGAAGACCGAAGCCGTCATGGAAAAGAACATGCGCGCGATGATGGGCGAGCTCAAAGGCTGACAGCGACGATCGGATCTTCGGAGCGGCGATCAGTTTCGCGGAAGGAACGGACGAGGGGGATAACGGTGGCGGGGGGCTTTGCCGCCGAACGACCCGGTGATCACGGGGAGGACGATCTCGCTCGCACCATCTATGACCACGTGCGGCGTGTACGGCATCGATAACCGGTCGACGATGTCGCCCTGGCTGACCACCAGCGCCAGCCGGTGCCCGGCGGGGATCACTTCCGCGAGGTGCGTGAGATCGATGCGCACCCACGTCGCCCGGCCCACCGGGAAACCCGCGGCCGCGTAGTTCCCGTAGAGGAATCGAAGGTCCGCGGCCCCTGCCGACAGCGGGCGCGCCGTTCCCTCCGACGGAGGCATCGCACCGCATCGAGCGTCCGCCGAGACGTCGACGAGCTGGACCGAGACCTGTCCGCCCGGCTGGTCGCTCGTCAGCTTCAGATATGCGAACGGGTTGCCGGCGATGACTGCATTCGTGCGAAGCGGTTCGGTCATGAACACCCGACCGGCGGCGACCTCTCCGGGAAGATCCGCGTCCGCGCACGCCGCCCGGAAAGCTTCGCTGTAACCGTTCATGCTCGGTGTCCCGTCGCCCGCAAGAACCCCAGCCCCCACGCTACGCGGGAAAGCCCGGAAGCTTGCGTCCTGAGCGGACGGCTTCGGCGACAGCGCCGTCCCGGCCGGGTACAAAACCTGGCGACGCGCCTCGCGAGGAGGCCACGAACGCGACCGACGCCACCGTCCCGAACCGTCTTGGTAGCTCACGATCCCGAGTTCGGGTTTCGGTCCTCGGCCTTTGAGCCAGTAGTCGAGCCACGCGAGCAGGCGTGCGTTCCAGTCGGCGAGCACCCAGCCCTCATGCACGCTGTTGAAGTTCGGGAACTCGTGTCCCCACTGGCCCTTGTATTCGCGCTTCGAGGCGCGAAGGACGCCCCACACCTCACTCTCCTGGGATTGATGGCCGGAGACCCACAGGTCTTGGAAGCCGTGAGTAAGGAGCACCGAGGCGCGGATCTTCGGGAATCGATCGATGAGCCGGCGCTCCGACCAGAACGTCGCCGACCGATCCGAGACGAAGCCGCGCGAGTCCGTCGTCAGAAACTCGAGGACCTCGGGACAGAGCCGCTGCGGCAACTGCTCGAGAGCCGTCGCCGTGTAACCCGGGTCACGGTCCTTCGAGTCGAGCGCGACCAAACCGGTCACCGCAAAGAACTCTGCTTCGAACGCCGGACCGGCCGTGAAGGTCGCCCCTTGCGGCGTGTGCGTGAAGAGATACGGATCGCTGATCATCCCAGCGACGACGATGGTCTTGAGGTGCGGCGGGTTTTGGACCGCCGCCTCCCACGGCGTCGTCCCGTGGTACGACAGACCCATCATCCCGACGCGCCCGTTGCTCCAGGGGCGGGCGGCAAGCCATTCGACGAGGAAGGCTTGATCGCGCTGTTCGTTGGGCCCGAACCATTCGAAGCAGCCGCCCGAGTTCCCGGATCCGCGAACGTTGAAGATGGCCACCGCGTAGCCGCGCGAGAGCAAAAGGTTCACCGGAACGGCGTACGCAGCAGAATCGTTCGTCCAGAGCGCCGGATCGTTGCCGCTCGGATACGTCGTGCCGAAGTAGGGAGACGACCAGAGGATCACGGGGAGCCGTTCGACGTGAGCCGGTCGGAGGATCCAGCCGTCGAGCGGTGTGCCATCGAAGCTCGCGACCTGCACGTGTTGCAAGAGGGGCGGCGAAGCGGAAGACGCTAGGTGCGGTGGGGTCACGATCGAGAAAACGAGGCCCGCCAGGAGCCCGACAATCGCCACCCCGCGCGAGTGACCCCTCACACCGTTAACGTATCCAGAGCGCAGCGGCTCCACACTTCCGGGTCGTCCTGAGGCTCAGAGTTCGGGTGCTTGAACGGCGGACAACGTTCCCCTCACGTCATCGCAGTTCGGACGGCTTCCAGGTAACGAATCGAAATTGATAGTCGCCGACATCGAGTCTCGTCCTCTCAAACCCCACGGTCTCTAGTCGGGAGGGCAAGGCCTCAGGGTCGATGGGCGTGAAGATGTCGTCCGCGTGCCCGGTCCGGATCATCTCCAGGTCTCGCGAATCCGCCCCGACGAAGAGCGCACCCGGATGGAGGACTCTCAGAACCTCCGAGAAGAGCCGGTCCTGATCATCAGCAGAAGGCATGTGGTGAAGCATCGAGAAGCACGTCACGGCGGAGAACCTGCCTGTCGGGAGCCGCGAGTCGGTGGCGTCGGCGCACAAGACCTCGACATTGGTCCCGCGAAGGCGCTCTCGAAGGGAGGTTGCCAGCTGCTCGTCGACCTCCATGGCCGTCAGTCTGCTCACTCGCGTCCGCAGCAGATCGGTTGTTAGTCCCGGACCGGGACCGATCTCCAACACGTCACTTCCGAGGTCCCCGGCGGCCTCCACCCACGGCAGCAGGTCCGCCTCGAGCATGCGCGCCCACTGGGGACTGGACAGGAACTCGATGTGCGCCTGGTTCATCTTCTTTCGCCCCGAGCAGGATACGGGCGAGGGCCCGAAACAAACGAGGCGGCCGTGGTGCCGTCCCGGTGCGGTCTTAGAGGCAGACGGGTGGGGGCGAGCCACCCGCCAAGACCTCGATGCGCCCGGCCGTCTGGTCCGGTGTCGAGGCGGGGCCGCCCAGCCATCCCGCGGCTCCGCAGTCGCCCGTCAACCAATACTCGAGCCACGCCATCGCGTAGCGCTGATACATCTGCAGAAACGCCGGCGGGTTGCCGGTGGTCGGCGGATCCTCCACATCCTCGTGATCGGAACCGACGACTTTGATCCCCAGCCTCGTCGTCATCAGCGCGGCGTACTGCTGCAGCGGCACGAGCGTGCAGTCGACGCCGTCGTCCATGTCGCATTGGATCGGATGGATGTCCGCCTCGCTCGCGAGCACGATCGTCGGGATGTTTAGCTTTGGCGTCTGTGCAAGGGACGAGTCCAACGTGAGATTTCCCAGTCGCTCATCGGCAGGATCGAGGAGCACCAGCGTCGAGAGGTTCGGCCCTTCGGTCTGCGCGCGCACCGCCGCGAACGTTGCCATGTACGCCCCGAGTGAGTGACCACCGATCGCGAGCCTGGCCGGATCGACGGCGCCCGTCAGCGGTGTGCCGGGCGCGGCGCTCTGCGCGATCGCCCACCGCAGGATCCGCAGCATGTCTTCGGCGTGCACATCAGAGTCGAGGTCGGCGATGTCTGCGAGGCGGCGCACGTCGCCGAGGTTCGACGCCGCCGTCCCGGCGCGCCGGTCGGCGACGATGACGACGAAGCCGCGGCTGGCGAGCCGGTTCCCCCACCCGGAGAGCGGGAATTCGGCCAGCGTCCCCGGCCACGCGTGGCCGAGCTCGATCAGCGGACGCCGACCGGCACCCTGCGGCACGTAGAGGTCGGCATCGACGGCGGGAAGCACTCCGTCGGGGCCGTTCGGGTCGGGGGGCATCGGGATCCGCACCCGCGTGGCCTTGACCGCGTAGGGCCCGAAGGCTTCCGGCGTTGACACGTCGGCGTGCGTCGGCGGGACG
>JBIOTQ010000053.1:0-12873 GCA_044866075.1 Actinomycetota bacterium
CGCTTCCACGTCGCCGAGGGCGTCGCATCCGAGTTCGCCGAGCGCCTCGGCGAGCGCATGGGCGCGATGAAGGTGGGGCGCGGCACCGAGGAGGGCGTGGAGGTGGGCCCGCTCATCGACGAGACCCAGCGCGGCAAGGTCCAGGAGCTGGTGGACGACGCACTCGGCAAGGGCGCGCAGGCGCTCGTCGGCGGCTCGCGCCGTGACGGCCAGGGCTACTTCTACGAGCCCACCGTCCTCAGCCGCGTCAGCCCGGACGCGCGCATGCTCAAGGAGGAGGTCTTCGGCCCGGTGGCGCCGATCGCCACCTTCGACTCCGAGGAGCAGGCGCTGGCGGCGGCCAACGACACCGAGTACGGGCTGGTGGCCTACGTCTACACGCGCGACATCAAGCGGGCGTTCCGCGTGGTCGAGAAGCTCGAAACCGGCATGGTCGGGCTCAACCAGGGCATGGTGTCCAACGCCGCGGCGCCGTTCGGCGGCGTCAAGGCGTCCGGCTTCGGGCGCGAGGGCGGCCCGGAGGGGATCGACGAGTACCTGGAGATCAAGTACGTCGCGATGGCGATGTGAACCCGCTGCAACGGGTCAAGGAGTGGTTCGAGGAGGCCGCCGCCTCCGGCCTGATCGAGGCCGAGCGGATGGCGCTCCCGATCAACTTGTTTGGCTTCGGCCCAGAGAAGACGCGGCTTGGCCCCCGCTATCAGTTGGCGAGCGGGGTTTCGCAGAACCACAGCTGGCAGCTCGTGGCCTACAGGAGCAGCTACGGAACTTGTGTTGTGCTTGAGGAGGCAGCTCACGTTGGCGGTCCCGGCTCGTGTTGGACAGACGTTCCCTCCCAACGCATCTTGGGCGAGCTCCGAATGGCTGAAGCGCCTTGGCCTGGAGCGAATGAGGTGTTCATTTGGGCTCCGGTAGCGAAGAACGTAGCGTCTGTGGTGATCGAGTATCAGGACGGAAGTTCCGGCGCCGCTGAACTCGTTGAGGATCCCGATGGATTCGATGTCTCCTTCTTCTGGGCAGTCACGTCAAAGAGAGCGAACCCCGCACGAGTTGTAGCGAAGGACGTCGACGGGGTTGAGTTGGCCCGAGAACAGACCCCGAGCAGCTCGTCGTCCCCAGAACCGCAATTCGATCCCTCAGGCGGCGGAGCTACTCCTGGAGCGTCGCCTGAGTTGGGTCCATCACGACGAACTTGATTGCGGGCCTCATACTTAAACCTCCGCTGACGTGACGAGAGAGGCCGGCACGTCTGGACGGATTACCCACGAAGAGCAACCGAACCGCCGCTCATCGCCGAGCGATCTTTCAACGAAGCGGGCGGGCTCTCCACCCGCCTACACGGTGGGGGACAGCAAGGTGCGGTTGAGACGACCTGGCGGCTCCCGCTCGTTAATAGAGCGAACGAATAGCGAAACGATCTGCTCTTCTCGAGCGTAGTGATGTTTGAAAGCTTGGAAAGAAGACAGACGTGATCGTGTTGGGGGGTGGCCTGTGCGACGTCGCGCGAAGATTCTTCCTGTGGCCTTCGTAACCTTGCTTGCGATGGCGACTCCTGGTGAGGCTCATTACGTATACCAAGGCGCCCAGGTCTACGGTCCGGAAGTGATCAATACGTGCGTTTACGCGTATGCCCAGATCAGTCACGGCTCCACAGGGAAGGGCTATCAGCTCGGCGAGGCTAGATCGATAAAGAGCGGGACCTACTACTGCAGCACCCGATCGACGTATGACATGGCGATGTACCAGATTCTCTACAGATATGGCGGCGACTGCACCAACCCAAACAACGGCTGGTGTGAGTGCACTCACTGGGGATGGTTCTACTGGGATCACGTCACCTACGACAATGACTTCGCCACCGTCGAGAGGTCCTATACCTACCCCGACGTCCCCTGCGGCAAGGGCACCTACGGCCTTCAGGTGTATGCCTACACCTACGTCGCCAACGCCTGGCGTGGTGGAGCCGTGTGGTCCGGCTCGCATGACCTTCCTACCTCCGGAAACAGCATCGGCGGGTCGCACATTGCGCCCCTAATGAAGCCCATATCGAATCTGCTGCCGAGCGGCGGGCCTCCCAACGGAAGGGTTCCCTTGCCCTTGGCCCCGGTCCCGGTTTAACAACGATGCCCGGGCCGAACATCGCACCGAAAGTGAGCAGCTGAACGACTGTCAGATAACTGGATCTGTGTCCCGAGGAAGTACTGACGCATCCAGCGCGTGACCAAACAGAGTCGTCAGCCTTTCATCGACTATTTGGCGCGCGATCATGCGACGGTCTCCCGAGCATGTCGCCTCTACTCGGTCAGCGCGTCCCACTCGGCTTCGAGAGGCGCGATGCGCCGGCGCTGCAGTGAGCACCTCCTCGATGATCGTCCCACCGCGAAGGGCGTCGGTGGTCTGGGGAAGGTAGCCGAGCCGCGCGCCGCGGGTGACCGAGAGGAGCCGGCGTCGGGGTCCTGGAGCCCGACGATCATCTCGAAGAGCGTCGTCTTGCCGGACCCGTTCGGGCCGACGAGTGCCAGCCGGTCGCGCGCACCGATGCGGAGCTCCGCGCCTCGGAAAAGACGGCGCACGCCGAACCCCTGGTCGAGACCGGTGATCGAGATCATGGCCCCGACAGGCTACCGGCCCGAAACCGCCGTCACGCCGGAGAAACGGTCCGCGGCGGTGCCCAACCACGTCCGTCTATCCCGATCCGTTCAACGGGTGGCTCGGCTCTCCTTACTAACGGCGAGGACCTGTCGCACCGCCTTGACGAGCTTCTCCGGGTCGAATGGTTTCGAGAGGTAGAGATCGCACCCGGCCTGCCATCCATCCCACGTTGTCGCGCTGTCGCTCCTCGCCGTGAGCATCAGCACGGGAAGATCGTGGGTGAGTGGGTTCGCACGGATCTCGCGCATCACCGCCACGCCGTCCTTCCCCGGGAGCATCACGTCGAGGATGGCTCCGTCGAAGCCGCCACCGGCGAGCGTGCTCATCGCGCGGCGACCGTCCGGTACGACCGTGACCTGATATCCCTCGAGGCCGAGGAGACTGCGAAGAAGCTCGGCGACGTCGGGGTCGTCCTCGATGACCGCGATCCTCAGGCTCATCCCCGTCCACCTCCAGGTTCATCCGATTCGATGAGAACCCTGACACAGGGCGAGGAGCGCCTTCGCGGTCGGCATGCGTCGCCGTGCGGTGCTGCTGTGCGAGCCTCGCGCCGCTATAGCCGGTTCGCATCCATGAACTCCCTATTGCTCTGCAGGAACGCGTGGTGAGCAGTCGTTCAGGTGAATGGAGCGATCCGGTGCCACGAACAAATCACGAATGAGGCCGGTAGGATTCACCGCGTTTTGACTCGACTGTTGGATCCAGGGCCGACAGCGACGATGCCCCTCGTTGGACGGCGCACCGAACGCGCCGCGCTGGACGGACTCCTTGCCGCGGTTCGCAGTGGACACAGTGCAACGCTGGTGATCACGGGCGAAGCCGGCATCGGAAAGACGGCGCTCGTCGATCATGCGGTGAGCTCCGCAACGGACATACATGTCACGAGCGTCGTCGGGGTGGAGTCCGAGGTCGAGCTGGCGTTCGCCGGCGTTCATCAACTTCTCGCTCCGATGCTCGAGCGTCTGCCCGCGCTTCCCCTTCGTCAGAGAGAAGCTCTCCGCGCCGCATTCGGCCTCGTCGACGACGGCACGCCGGATCGGTTCCTCGTCGGCGCCGGGATCCTCACGCTGCTGACGGCCGCCGCCAAAGATGGACCGATCCTTTGCGTCGTGGACGACGCCCATTGGCTCGACCGCGCGTCGGCGGATGCCCTCGCGTTCGCGTGCCGGCGCTTCGCGGCCGATCCCATCGGGGTCATCTTCGCGGCGCGCGATCTCGAGGGCCGAATCGAGCCGCTCGTCGGGCTGCCCGAGCTTCGCGTGCGCGGCCTGGCCGAGGACGACGCGCGAGAACTGTTGACCTCCCGGGCGCCTGGCCCCATCGCCGACAAGGTGCGGGACGAGATCCTGTTCGCGGCCGGCGGCAATCCTCTTGCGATCGAGGAACTACCGGCCGCATTGACCGCGACCGAGTTGGACGGCACCGATTTCTTGCTGGGTCCCATCCCGCTGAAGGGACGACTCGAAGAGCATTTCCGCCGTCAGATCGACTCCCTCCCGGCCGAGACGCGATCGCTGCTCCTTCTCGCCGCCATCAACGATCCCCGCTGCGACCCAGAACTGTTCTGGACGGCGGCCGATCGCGCCGGAAAGGTCGCCGAGCACCTCGCGCCGGCCGAGCGGATCCGGCTGGTCCGGAGCGGCAGCCGGGTCGTCTTCCGTCATCCCCTCATCCGGTCGGCCGTCTACACCGGCGCGACGACGGTCGAGCGGCGCCGCGCTCACCAGATCCTCGGCGAAGCTGCGGATCCGGAACGCGATCCGGATCTGCGTGCGTGGCACCTGGGAGCCGCGTCCGTTGGCGCCGATGACGCCCGCGCTGCCGAGCTGGAAAGCGCGGCGGCCAGGTCGATCAGGCGCGGCGGATACACGGGCGCAGCCGCGTTCCTGAAACGGGCCGCACAGCTCACATCGGAGCCGCCAGCACGCGCCGAGCGTTACCTCGCGGCTGCGGAATTGGAACTCGCCGGCGGCGCGCCGGAGGCAGCCGAGCAACTCGTTTCCTCGGCGAAGAAGGAATCGTCGGACGGTCGTCGGCGGGCGCGCGCCGAAAGACTCCTCGGCATGGTGGCGTTCGATCTCGGACGGATGGATGCGCCGGTGACACTGGTTCGCGCGGCCACCGCGTACGAGCCGCTCGACGCCCGATTGGCACGAGACACCCACCTCGAGGCCATGGGCGCCGCCTACTATTTCGGGACGTTCGCCGGACGTACCTCGATCGTCGACGCTGCACGCGCGGCGCTCGCGGCCCCGAAGGCATCGGGGGATCCGACCCCGACCGACCTCCTGCTCGAGGGCCTTGCCTCGGAGAGTCTCGGCGCTTTCCGGCGGGGCGGAGAGGTTCTTCGCGAGGCGATGCTCGCGCTGCGAGGATCGGAAGACGTCCGGCTTTTGGGGTGGGCGTGCGTGGCGGCGGTCCGGCTTTGGGACAACGACATGCTTCGTCAGTTCGCAACCCGTATGGCCTCCATCGCACGGGAGTCGGGCGCGCTCACCGTCCTTCCTCTCAGCCTCGTCAACCTTGCGTTCGCAGAAGTGATCCAAGGGCGATTCGAGGCGTCGACCGCGCTCATGAACGAGGTCAAGCAGATCGCGGCCGCGACGGGCAGCGCGCGCGCTTACGTGAAGCACGCCCCCGCCGAGCTACTCGTGGAAGCGTGGCGTGGTGGTGCGTCCCGATTCCAGCTCCTCTCGGAGGCCGCGATCGCGGATGCGCGGACGCGCGGCGAAGGCGCCCTCGTCTCACACGCCGACCATGCCCGCGCGGTCCTCGAGCTCGGGCTGGGGAATTACGCTCAGGCGCTCGTCGCGGCGCAGAGCGCATGCAACGATCAATCGACGTTCTCGATCCACGCTCTCCCGGAGCTCGTCGACGCCGCGGTTCGTTGCGGCGATCTCGCCACGGCCACATCCGCGTGCGACCGGCTGTCCGAGACCGTCGCACCCAGCCGCACGCCTCTCGGTCTGGGGTTGGCGGCCCGCTCCCGGGCGCTGCTGACGGAGGGAGGCGCGGCGGAGGAGCTCCATCGGGAGGCCATACGGCACCTCGAACTCGCCGACGCGACCCCGCAGCGTGCCTGCGCGCTCCTTGTCTACGGCGAATGGCTCCGCCGCCGGCGTCGGCGGAAGGACGCGCGTGCTCCGCTCACGACGGCGGCCGAGATGTTCGACGCGATCGGCGCGCGAGCGTTCGGCGATCGTGCTCGCGCGGAGCTTCGGGCGACCGGCGAAGTGGCGCGCCCTCGGAAGCAGAAGGTGAGCCACTCCCTTACCACGCAAGAGACGATGATCGCGCAGATGGTTGCCGACGGAGCGTCCAATCCGGACGTCGCGCTCCGGCTTTCGATCAGCAGGAAGACGGTTGAGAGCCATTTGAACAAGATCTTCCGCAAGCTCGGGGTGAGCTCTCGGACTCAACTGGCAAGCGCCCTCGCTCAGTTGGATGGACCGACGGGGCCCGAGGGAGGCGGGGACCGGACGGGGGATGTTGGTCGATAGTTCGTTTGCCCGGCCCCCGCTGCCTCGGACCCGGCATCGGTCACCGCGACGCTAACGAGGCTCTTGCGAGCTTCGCAGCCATGAACTCCCGACGGTTGGTCGGCCCATGAGTAACGAAGCCCCCTGCGCCTAGACTGATAAGCAGGAGGGATACGCATGAAGCTGAGGCGTGAAGAGCCTGTTCGTGAGGTCGCCAAGACCGAAGAGGAGTGGCGGAAGGAGCTGACGCCCGAGGAGTTCAAGATCCTGCGGGGAGCCGGTACCGAGCGGGCGTTCACCGGCAAGTACTGGGACTGTCACGACGACGGCGTCTATCGGTGCCGTGCGTGCGGGGCGGAGCTGTTCGACGCCGAGACCAAGTTCGAGTCGGGCACCGGCTGGCCGAGCTTCACCGAGCCGGCCGTCGCCGCCAACGTCGAAGCGCGCAAGGACCTGACCCACTTCATGGTCCGCACCGAGGTGCTCTGCAAAAGGTGCGGCTCGCACCTCGGGCACGTCTTCCCGGACGGTCCCGAGCCGACCGGGCTGCGCTACTGCATCAACTCGGCGTCGCTCGATCTGAAGCGCCGCTAACCCTTCCGCGCCCGGCCGGGCCGCTATGCTCGGCCGGTCGTGGCGGAGCCGTGGCGGTGGGTGGGGGAGCATGCGTTGCTCCGTCACTTCGACGACGACCTCCTAACGGCGAACGCGATGGCGCACGCGCTCGCGAACGCGGTGCACCAGACCTCGGCCCCCGAGATCGAAGACGTCGTGCCCGGCGCGCGATCGGTCTTGGTGAGGCTGCAGCCCGGCAGCGAGCCATCACCCGCGCTCCTCACGGCGCTCGGCTCGTCGCCGGAAGCTCGCGGCTTGGAGGGTCGCCCCGTCGTCGAGATCGCCGTTCGCTACGGCGGCGACGACGGACCGGACCTGGCCGACGTCGCGCGTCTCGCGAAACTCGATGAACAGGAGGTCGTGCTCCGGCACGCGGCCGCGACGTACACGGTCGGGTTCATCGGGTTCTCCCCGGGCTTCGGCTACCTGCTGGGGCTCCCTGAAGAGCTCGCGACGCCGCGCCTCGAGACACCACGCACGCGTATCCCCGCTGGCAGCGTCGCGATCGGCGGCGCGTACACCGGCGTCTATCCACGCGCGACGCCGGGCGGCTGGCGGCTGATCGGGCGCACCGACCTCCAACTCTTCGACGCGACGCGCGAGCCGCCCGCCCGCCTCGCCCCCGGCGACCGCGTGCGCTTCGTGCCGGCATGACGATCCACGTCGTCGCGCCCGGCGCGTTCACCACCATCCAAGACCTCGGCCGGAACGGCTGGGCCTCCGCCGGCGTCCCGCCCTCCGGCGCGATGGACCCCTTCGCGCTGCGCGCCGCGAACCGCCTTCTCGGCAACGACGACAACACCGCTGGTCTTGAGATCACGATGCGAGGTCCGACGCTCCGCTTCGACGCCGACGCCCTCATCGCCCTGGCCGGGGCGTCCGTCGACGCCGACCTCGACGGCATCCCGGTCCCCACGCTGGAAACCACCCGCATCGCGAGAGGGTCGACGCTGAAGCTTCAGCAGTGCACGACGGGAGTACGCGCCTACCTCGCCATCCGCGACGGCATCGATGTCCCGCCCGTCCTCGGCAGTCGCTCGACTCTCGTCAGCGCGAACCTCGGTGGCGTAGAAGGACGGGCGCTCCAAGCAGGCGACAGCCTGCGGATCGGAGGGGGGTCGGCCGACGGACCGATGCGAGGTATGCAGATCCGCGAACACTCGGGCATCGTTCGCGTTCTCCCCGGCCCCCAACTCGACGCGTTCACGAAACGAGGACGCACCCAGTTCTTTAAGCAACCCTTCCGCGTGTCGCCGCGCTCCGATCGTGTGGGCGTGCGCTTCGACGGCGACCCCATCGAGCTGGCGACCACGGCAGACATCGACCCCGAGGGCGTCGTCACCGGCGCGATCCAGATCCCCGGCGACGGCCTCCCCATCGTGTTGGGCCCCGATCGTCCCGTGACCGGCGGCTACGCAAAGATCGCCACCGTCATCGCCGCGGACCTCGGTGTCATCGCGCAGGCGCGGCCCGGCGATAGCCTGCGCTTCGTGGAGGTCGCTCTCGATGAAGCCCGCGCGGCGTGGCGCGATCGCGAACGCGCTCTGACCGAAGACATCGAGGATCTCGCGTGAGCATCGATCTCAACGCGGACGTCGGCGAGGGGGCCGACGACCTCCCGGTCTTCCCGCTCGTCACTTCCGTCAGCATCGCGTGCGGCGCGCACGCGGGCGACGTCGAGACGATGCGTCGATGCGTCGCCGAAGCGAAGAACCTCAACGTCGTCGTGGGCGCGCACCCCGGGTACCCGGATCGCGAGGGATTCGGGCGCGTGCCGATGAGCATGGCCGACGAGGAGCTCGCCGTGTCGCTCGCGGATCAGATCCTCGCGCTCGACGCCGTCGCGCACGAGAAGGGCCTCGGCGTCGTTCACGTCAAGCCCCACGGCGCTTTGTACAACCAGGCCGCCGTCGACCGCCGACTCGCCGACGTCGTCGTCCGCGTCTTAGCGATCCTTGATCCGCGGATGCGTCTCATCGCCCTCGCGGGATCCGAGATGATCGCCGCCGCGCGCGCTGCCGGCATACCGGTCGCTTCCGAATCGTTCGCCGACCGGGCCTACCTCGCGGACGGCACCCTCGCGCCGCGCGGCACGGGAGGCGCGCTCATCGAGGATCCGAGCGCCGCCGCCGCGCAGGCGCTGGCGTTGTCCACCGGCCAACCGATCGCCACGGTCGACGGCGGCTCGCTCGTGATCGACACCGACACCATCTGCCTGCACGCCGACACGCTCGGCGCGGTCGCCATCGCGCAGGCCGTTCGCGAAACGCTGAACGGCGCCGGCGTCGAGGTCGCGCCCCTCTCGCGGGGATGATAGGTTCCCCGCGCGCGCTTGATAACTGCAGCCGGTCCCAGGGTGGGCGGGAGGAATCGAAGCCTCGCCCCCGATAACCAGGAGAGTGCGACGAACGATCCGTTGAAGCGACTGCTGGATCTGCAACGGGTCGACACCGCTATCGACCGGCTCGAGCAACGCAAGGCCGACCTTCCCGAACAGCGCGCTCTCGACGAGATCACCGCCCAACTCGAAGTGGTCCGTTCCGCGTACGGGACCCTCAAAGCGCAGATGGACGAGATCGCGCGCGACCAGTCCCGCCTCGAGGGCGACGTGCAGATGATCGACGACAAGATCAAGCACGAGTCCGAGCGTCTCTACGGCGGAGACATCACCAGCCCCAAGGAACTCGCGAGCATCCAGGCGGAGCTCGACGCGCTGCGCCGGCGCAAGAACCATCTCGAGGACCAAGACCTCGAGGTGATGGAGCGGCGCGAAGGCGTCGAGAAAGAGCTCGCCGACCTCGAGAGTCGCGTCTTAGAGCTCGAGGGTCGTTCCCAGGAGGCAGAGGCGGCGCGCGACGCGGCCGCCGTCGAGATCGAGACGGAGCTCACCTCGAACGGCGAGGCCCGGTCGGCGATCCTTCCCGACCTTCCGCCGGAGCTGCTCGAGACCTACGAGGAGCTCCGCCCGAAGAAGGGCGGTGTCGCGGCCGCCGCGCTCGAAGGCAACGTGTGCCGCGGCTGCGGGGTCGCGCTCTCACCGATGGCGATGGACGAGATCAAGCGCGCGACCGCGGACGAGCTTCCGCGCTGCGAGAACTGCCGGCGAATCCTCGTCCGCGTCTAGCGAGACCCGTGCCGATGAAGGTCGTCGCCAACTGCGACGGCGGCGCGCGCGGCAACCCGGGGCCCGCGGGCATCGGCGTCACGATCCGTTCGCCGCGCGGGAAGGTACTGGCCGAGGTCTCCGAAGCGATCGGCGCCGCGACGAACAACGTCGCCGAGTACACGGCGGTGAAGCGCGCGTTCGAACGGGCCGCCGAACTCGGCGCGACCGACGTGCTGATCCGCTCGGACTCGAAGCTCCTGATCGAACAGTTGAAGGGCAATTACCGCGTGAAGAATCCGACGCTGCAACGCCTGCACGCCGAGGTCCGCGCTCTCGCGCGCCGCTTCGAGACGGTCGCGTACGAGCACGTGCCGCGCGAGCGCAACCGCCGCGCGGACCAGCTCGTGAACCTGGCCGTCGACGCCTGGCTCGCGGAGCACCCGGACGAGCCACCCATGGACGATCCGGACCAGGAAAGCCTCTTCTAAAGCACCCGCCCTAGGCAGGACTGCCGAGCGCCCGCTCGCCATGCTCCCGGAAGCGCCGCGACCCGACATCTTGAAGGTCATGAACACCCTCGAGCTCTCTTCCATCGAAGCCACCGGCGCCGGCATCGGCTGCGCGACGCGTTCGATCGCGGTCTCCTCCGACCCATGCGGCGGGCTGAAGCCTCCGACTCCCAACGCGCCGGCCGCGGTGCGGATCGTCTTCGAGGCAGACTCTTCCCAAGCTCAGCGTTAGACTGTTCTTGCAGGAAGCAGGCCGGGTGGCCGCGGCTCGCCGCGAGGCGGGTCGAGGAAAGTCGGGCCTCCGCAGGGCAGGGCGGTGGGTAACACCCACCCGGAGCGATCCGGGGACAGTGCCACAGAAATCACACCGCCAGCGGCCGCAGGCGTTGGGTCGAGCGAGAGCCAGACCCCGTCGGCGGTGCGGGCAAGGGTGCAACGGTGAGGTAAGAGCTCACCAGCGTGGAGGGCGACCTCCGCGGCTCGGTAAACCCCGCCCGGAGCAAGGCCAAGCAGGGCATCGTTTCCGGCGGCCCGTCGGAACGGTCGCGAAAGCGGCCTCGGTGTCCGGGTAGGCCGCACGAGGCCGGCGGTAACGTCGGTCCCAGAGAGATGGTCACCCCGCCGCGGCGGCGCGAGCCGAAGCGGCGGACAGGAGCCCGCTTACAGGCCGGCTTCCGGAACGTGGAGGGCCTCCCGAGAGGGGGGCCCTCCGCTCTTTCCCGGTTCCCGCCCGCTACGGTTGTGATGGAGTCGCCGCCGTCTCGAGGAGGACCGCATGGCCGCCCGCGCCGAGAAGCTCCGCATCAGGCCACCGCTGCATCCCGCCCTCATCCGCTACCGCGACGAGCGCCAGGAGAGCATGCAGCTACACCTCGCGGATCACATCACCGCGTTCGCGGGGTCGATGAACTTCGTCTACATCCACGTCGTTTGGTTCCTGGCATGGATCCTTATCAATGAGGGCTTCTTGGGCGACCGGATCGTCTTCGACAAGTTCCCCTTCGGCCTCCTGACCATGATCGTCTCGTTGGAAGCGATCTTCCTGTCGACGTTCGTGATGATCAGCCAGAACCGCGCCGACGAGAAACGGCAAGCGCTCGCCGACCATCAATGGGAGTTGGTGCAACAGGAGGAGAAGCAGAACGAAGAGCTCCTCGAGGTCTCGCGCCAGATCCTGGACCTCACCAAGCAGGTTCACGCCCTCGTGAAACGCTCGGATACAGTCTGACGCGATGCTGAAAGCGATCTGCCACGTCGAGGGCTCCGGCTGGACCGAGGTCCACGACATCGCTCGCATCTCCGACCTCATCCAATCCGACAGTAACGTCGTCTGGGCAGAGGTGGACGTCGCGACCCTCACCGCCAAGGACACAGGAACGGTCAGCGAGGAGTTCGGTCTCCATCCGCTCGCCGTGGAGGACGCGGTGAGCCTCAAGCAACGCCCGAAGTTCGAGGCGTACGAGAACCACCTCTTCACAGTGATGCACCAGCTCGACCTGATCGATGGTCAGCTCGAGGCGAAACAGATCGCGTGCTTCATCGGGAAGGGATGGGTGCTCACCGTTCACGAACACGCGGAGCGGACGCTCGACGAGGTCGAGCGCCGGCTGCGCGCCCAGCCGAAGCCGCGCGAGCGCGGCCCGTCGCACATCATGCACACGCTCCTCGACGTGATCGTGGACGACTACCAGCACAAGGCGGATGCCATCGAGGACGAGGTCGAGGAGCTCGAAGAGCTCGTCCTCGCCCACCCGGAATCGCAGATCGACAAGCAGCTCTACTCGGTCAAGCAGCGGATCGCGCGTCTCCGCCGGTACGCGGTTCCCGGCGAGCGGATCCTCTCGACGATGTTCTCGCCTTCCAGTACGGCCGTTCCCGACGAGACGAGCGCGTACTTCCGGGACGTGCACGATCACATGCTGCGGATCATCGATCAGATGCGGAACGTCACGGATCTCTCGGACGCCCTGATCGATCTGCGGCGGGTCGAACAAGCCAACGCGCTCAACGAGGTGACGAAACGGCTGACGGGCTGGGCGGCGATCGTGGCCATACCGACCTTGATAGCGGGCATCTACGGCATGAATTACCGGCTCACGCCCGTCGACCAGGAATGGGGCTTCGAGGTTGCGATCGGGCTCATGGTGATCAGCGCCGGCGGCCTCTACACGTTCTTCAAGAAACGCGGTTGGATCTGACCTCCGAGCAGGCGCGCGGCATCATCGCGACGATCCTGCGCGTCCAGGCGGAGTGGTGCCAGACCTTGGGCTCTCCTCTCTATGCCTCGCTCTTGCCGCAGGCGGCCGACGACGCGGAAGCAGGCGGACCGGTCTGGGACGTGATGCGGGGACACGAGGGCGACCCCCTCGGGTCGGCACTGGCACTGCGGTTCGTCGGGTCGGTCCATCGCGTCGCGCTCGAAGGAAAAGCGCCGGATCTCGCCGCCTTCTATCCGTCCCTCGGCGGCGAAGCCGCCGGTGACGCCTGGCCGGCGTTCCGCTCCGCCGTCGAG
>JBIOTQ010000054.1:0-21603 GCA_044866075.1 Actinomycetota bacterium
CGAACGGCGCCGCCTGACCCGCGAGGAGACGATCGCCGTCGGTGACGCGATCGCCGACCTGTCGATGGCCGGCGAGGTCGGAGCGCTCGTGCTCGTCGGAGACGCCGTTGGGGCCGACGCGGCGCTCGCCGATGCGGCGGCCGCTATCGAGAACGTTTACGTGACGACGCGCCCCGGGAACCTTGGCTGGGTCGACGTTTTGCGCGAGGTCGTCGTCCACCCTTCCCGTCGCCGCCGGTCTTGACGACGGTCGTCTGCTCGACGACCACGTCCTCGCCGTTCGACTCCACCACCTCTTCGACGACGACGGACTCCGCGAACACCGCCGGCGCCTCGCTCCCCGGATAGGCCTCCGCGAGAGCGTTGCGCACCGTACGTTTGCTCCAAAGGTGCTGCCCGACGGCCTTGATCGCGGCGATGGTGGGGATGATCAGCAGCATCCCGAAGATCCCGAAAAGGGACCCCGCGGCGAGGAGCGCCAGCATCACGGTGATCGGGTGGAGCTTCACCGTCCGCCCCATCACGTTCGGGCTGATGATGTGGTTATCGATCTGCTGGACCAGAAGCAGCATGAGCGCGGCCACCCATGCCCGATTCGGATGCCCCGACAGCAGTCCAAGGATGACGGCGGGGATGGCGCCGATGAACGGGCCGATGAGCGGCACGAGGTTGAAGACGCCGGCGATCAGCCCGACGACGATCGCGAACGGGATCCGGGCCGGCCAGGTGAGCAGCGCCGCGGATGCGACGCCGACGAACAGCGCGACGAGCAGCTGGCCACGGAAGAAACCGCCGAGCGCGCCACCGATCTTCTCGGTCAGCCCCAGGACTTCTTCCCGCCGATTCTCGGGAAGCATCGCGCGGACGCTTCGTTGGATCTTCGGCAGGTCGAGCAGGATGTAGATCGACAGGATTATCCCGATGATCAGCGTGATCAGGATGTGGATCAGGCTGAATGCGAAGCTGCGCACGCCGCCCAGCACGCCGATGATTGTCTCGCGGTTGTCCGTGACGTACTGCTGGATCTTCTCGGTCGTCAGGTCGATCTTGAAATCCCAGCCGCGTTTGGCCGCGAACCTATTGACCCAATCCGTGACATCCTGCACGTAAGTCGGCAGCTTCTCGATGAACCCGCTGATCTGGTGCGCGATCGCGGGGATGATGAACGAGAGCGCGGTAGTGAGCACGGCGACGAAGGCGACGTAGATCAGCGCGACGGCGAGTCCGCGGCGGAGGCCTCTCCGCTGGAGGCGGTTCACCAGGGGGTTCAGCAGGTAAACGACGACGAGGGCGAGCGCCACCGGCGGGAAGATGACGCGGAGCGGCCAGATCAGGAAGTACCACGCCGACCCGGCGACGCCGACGATCGCCGCGAGCGCCGCGCAGAATATCCCCCACCGGACGATCCGGTCCCAGACCGTCTCTGGATGGAGGAGCCGGTCCCCGAGGCTCGATCCGGGCGCGGACGTGGCCATGTCCGGCCATCATAGCCCCCGGTCAGGCGCCTCCCCGGCACGCACATGGTTGACGAGTAACGCAAGGACCACGAGGAAATAGCCCAACGGGACTATGTGCCAGTCCCGGCGGCGGTGCGACGATATCGGCGCATGGACGCCAACCCGCGCGAGACGATCCTCGTCGTCGACGACGAAGAGGACATCCTTCTCCTCTGCCGTGTGAACCTCGAGTTCGAGGGATATCAGGTCGTGACTGCGTCCAGCGGCGTCGATGGGCTCGAGCAGGCGCGCGCGGTGCACCCGAGCCTCGTCCTCCTCGACGTCATGATGCCGACGATGGACGGCTGGCATGTGTTGGAAGCGCTGAAATCCGACCCGGGGATGATGGATGTTCCGGTCGTGATGCTGACGGCGCGCGTGCAGGGCGAGGATCAGATGCGCGGCTGGTCCGGCGGGGCGGCCGATTACATCATGAAGCCCTTCAGCCCGGTGGCTCTCCTGGAAACGATCCGAAGTGTTCTGCACCCCGCCGATCCTGAGGAAGCGGAGCGGCGCCGGACGCGCTCGATCGAGAAGCTGCGTCTCCTCAATTCCCAGTTCTAACCAACCGAATTTCTCGGGAACGCCCGTACTACGTAATCGGATTGGGTTGCCTCCATTGACTATCATGGCGGACGCGGATGCTGACGCTCGTGCCGACACCGCCGAAGTCCCTCGGGGACTACGCCGCCGTCGTCGGCGCTGACGCGGTCGCAAGGCTCCGCGCCCGCGCCGAACCCTTCAAAGGCGCCCGCGTCCTCAACATCAACTCGACCGCCTTCGGCGGCGGCGTTGCCGAGCTCCTCTACACGGTCGTCCCACTGATGCGCGACCTCGGGATCGACGCCGAGTGGCGATTGATCCGCGCGCCCGACGAGTTCTTCGTCGTGACGAAAGCGATGCACAACGCGCTCCAAGGAGGCCCCGTCCCGTGGACCAGCGAGATGCGCGCGCTGTTCCTGTCCGTGTCGGAAGACAATGCCGAAGTGTTCATGGAGGATTCCTACGACTTCGTGATCGTCCACGATTCGCAGCCCGCCGCCCTGCTTCCGGAACTGCTCGAGGACCGCGGCACGAAGCCGGGAAAATGGATCTGGCGGTGCCACATCGACCTGACGGAACCGTACGAACCGGTCTGGGAATTCGTGAAGCCGTTGGTCGAGGCGTACGACGCCGCGATCTTCACTCTGCCGGACTACGTGAAGCCGGGCCTCGAGGTCCCGCACATCGCCATCATCCCTCCCTCGATCGACCCGCTCGCGATCAAGAACATCCCGATGGACGGCGGGATGGTCGATGAGGTGATGCGCCGCTACATGATCGATACGACCCGGCCGCTCGTCACCCAGGTATCGCGCTTCGATCCGTGGAAGGACCCGCTCGGAGTGATCGACGCGTATCGCATCGCGAAGAAGGAGGTTCCCGGCCTGCAGCTGGTGCTCGTCGCCTCGATGGCGCACGACGACCCTGAGGGCTGGGAGTACTACACCCGAACCGAGGAGCATCGCGACGGGGACCCCGACATCTTCCTTCTGTCGAACTTGAACGACGTCGGCGCACTCGGCGTGAACGCCTTCCAGCGGGCGGCCGACGTCGTCGTACAGAAGTCGATCCGCGAAGGCTTCGGGCTCGTCGTTTCCGAGGCGATGTGGAAGGGAAAGCCTGTCATCGGATCCGACGTTGGCGGTATCCGGCTCCAGATCATCGACGGAGAGACGGGCTACCTGGTGGACGACGTGGAAGGCTGCGCGAAACGCATCCTCGACCTTCTCGGCGACAAAGAAGAGGCGAACGAGATGGGCCGCGTGGCGCGAGCGTTCGTGAAGGAGCGCTTCCTCTCGACGCGCGACCTCGACGATCATCTGGCGCTCCTCGAGACGCTTTCATGATCCCAGCCACCCCGTGAGCACCCCCGTCGTCGTCGTCTCCAACCGCGGTCCGGTCACGTACGACGTCTCCCCCACGGGCGAACGCGTCGCGCGCCGCGGCGTCGGCGGTCTCGTCACCGCGGTCTCCGGCGCGCTCCGCGACCGGGATGGCCTCTGGATCGCGAGCGCGATCTCCGACGGCGACCGGTCCGTCGCGGCCGGCGGGGCAACGCACGACGTTGAGATGGGTGGCACGCGACTCGCCGTGCGGCTCGTCGACATCCCCGCCGACGTGTATCGCTCGTACTACGAGGAGTTCTCGAACCGCGTCCTGTGGTTCGTCCACCACTACCTCTGGGATCCCCCCCGAACGCCCACGTTCGGGCGGGCGGAGGCCGAGGCGTGGGATGCGTACACGGACGTCAATCGCCGATTCGCGGAGACGGTCGCGCAGACGGCGCCCGAGGCCGGCGTCGCGCTGATCCAGGACTACCATCTCGCTCTCGTCCCGCAGCTGTTGCGCAAGCTGCGGCCGGACCTCGGCGTGGGTCACTTCTGGCACATCCCGTTCGCGCAGCCCGACTACCTCAAGTTGCTGCCCGATCCGTGGGTGGACGGCCTTCTCGACGGGATGCTCGGCGCGGATCTTCTCGGGTTCCAGACCGACCGCTGGCTGCGCAACTTCCTGACGGGCGTGCGGGCCGTCGAGGGATTGCGGGCGCGGGACCGCACGATCGTCGTGGGCGACCGCCGGGTGCGCGCCGGCGCATACCCGATCGGCGTCGATCCGGCACACCTCACCGAGATCGCGGCCGAGCCGGCCGTGAAACGGATCCGGAACGAGTTGAAGGACTGGCTCGGCGACCGGAAGTTGATCCTTCGTGTCGATCGCACCGAGCTGTCGAAGAACATCCTCCGCGGGCTGCAGGCGTACGCGCTGCTGCTCGAGCGACGGGCGGACCTGCGCGGGCGGGTCGTCCACCTGGCTCTGCTGCAGCCGTCCCGACGGTCCGTCCCCGAGTATCGCGACTACATCGACCGCTGTACGGAAGAGGCCGAGCGGATCAACGCGCGGTTCGGCCCCGAGTCGGTCCGTCTCGAGATCTCGGACGACTTCCCGCGCTCGCTCGCCGCGTACACGCTGTACGACGTGCTCGTCGTGAACCCCGTCTTCGACGGGATGAACCTCGTGGCGCGCGAGGGGCCGTGCCTCAACCGGCGCGGCGGCGTGCTGGTGCTGTCGCGGAACGCCGGCGCGGCGGTCGAGCTGGCGCCGGCGGCGCTCGTCGTGAACCCGGTCGACGTCGACAGGACGGCGCAGGCGATCTCCGACGGTCTCGACATGAGCGAGGAGGAGCGGCAGGAGCGCGCGAGGCGGCTCCGCCGCCTCGCGCGCGGACGCTCGCCCGCACGCTGGATGGAAGCGCAGCTTCGCGACCTGGAACGCGCGCGGACCTAAGCGGTCTCCGCGATCTGCCGCAGCAACCGCACGAACTGCTCCGGTGAGTCGAGAACGATGTCGGCGCCGGCCGTGAGGTCGGCCGGCGCTTCCGGACTCGTTACGGCCACACGGATCGCCGTTTCCAGCGCGCCGAGCGCCTCGAACGCGGGCAGATCCACGACGTCGTCCCCGCCGTAGAGGGCCGCGCCCAGCCCCTCCGTCGTGATGATCCGCCGGACCGCATCGCCCTTGTCGCCCCCCACTCGCGGGCGGACCTCGAGGATCATCCGCCCCGGAACGACGGAGAGTCCGGCCTCCTCCGCCGCGTCGAGCACGATGGGCGTGGCTTTCAGCTCCGCCTCTAGCGGATCCTCCGCACGGCGGAAGTGAACGGCGAGCGCCAGCCCCTTCGGTTCCAGAACGGCACCGGAGACGCCGGCGAGTTCGTGCTCGAGGCGTTCGGCCACGCGCTGAACCGTCTCGCGCGCGGCCTCCGCTTCTGGCGACGTCCACACGCGGTCGCCGCGCAGCTCCTCCATGCCGTGCAAGCCGACGAGCCACACGCCCATTGCCGGCGCGCGCCGCGCGAGGTCGGCCGCGGAACGCCCCGACACGATCGCGACCACCTTGAACCGGCGTGCGAGCGCTTCGAGGGTCTCGAGCGCCCCGGGCAACGCCTCGGACGTCGTGGGGTCGGGCACGATCGGCGCCAGGCATCCGTCGAAGTCGCAGAAGATGCCGGCCTCCGGCGCAGCCGAGACGAGCTCGGCGAGGTCGGTCACCGCGCCCCCGCGATCTCAACGCATGTGCGCATCGCCCGATGCTATCGGAGCGTTCACCCGCCGAGCCCTCCGTGGATCGCTCCGGGCCGCCCGTAGACTAGGAACCCGTGCGCCGCGCCGCGATCCTCCTCTGTCTCACGCTCGTCGTCGCCGCCTGCGCGACGCCCGTTTTCCGTCTGCAGCCGCGCTTCTCGGCCGGAGAGGTTCGCGAGTACCGGCTCGTCGCGGACGCCGTCGTCCGCATCAACGCCGCGACGACGTCGCAGGTCGAACGCTCGCGCCTCCTCGCCACGACGCGCCTCGCGGTCGAGAGCATCACCGGCGGCGTCACCACCGTTCTTCTGACGATCACCCCGCGCTCGCTGACGCGAGACGGGAAGAGCGCGGATGTCCCCGCCGAGCAGCAGGTGCGGATGAAGGTCGCCTCGGATGGCCGCGTCACGGACGTGACACCGCTCGGCGGCCAAACGCAGACGCTCGAAGCGTCGGACATCGAGGATCTCGTCCCGTTGATCGGCCCTCCTCTTCCCCCGAGTCGCGTGCACCTCGCCGATCGCTGGACGCGAAGATCATCCGGCGCGCAGAGCGGAACGCAGAACGCGCGGCTCGCGTCGCTCCGCCGCATCGACGACTACGACTGCGCGATCGTCGCGACGTCGACGCGCCGTCCCGTCTCGCGTGAGAGGGAGCTCGGCGGTTCGGCGCTGCGGCTCGAGGGCGTCGAGTTCGCCGCCGGAGAGATCGCCTTCGCGTTCCGCCAAGGGTTCCCGGTGAGCGTGCGATCCGACGCGGAGGCGCGCCTCGCCGTCTCCGGCGCCGGCGCGCAAGGAGGCGGCGTCGTCATCACGACGAAGACGTCGCTGACGCTGACGCGCCGGACGGTGCGCTAGCCCGAGGAGTAGTCGGCGCCGATCACGACGCGAAGGATCGTGCCGGACGGCAGCGACTTCAGTTCGCGCACCACGGTGAATTCCCGGAACGCTTCCTGGAACGCGAGCGCTTCGGCGCGCCGGCCCGGCCGGTAGAAGACCGTGCTCTTGGAGATCGGCGGTCGCTGGTTGCCGACCTGAACGATCTTGTAGCCCTCATCCTCGATCTTCCTCGCCGTCTCGCGCGCGAGACCCGTCTGCGTCGTGCCGTTGAGCACCTCGACCGTCACGCGGTTCGCCGGCAGGACGCTCCGCGTCGCGGTCGGGGTCGGGGTCGGGGATGTCGAGGGAGAGGGTGACGGCGAGGTCGACGTCGATCGCGGCGGCGACGACACGATCGGGAGCGACCCTTCGCTCTTCCCGTCGCCGCGGTTCAAGAGCACCAGCACGGCGATCACCATCAGCGCGACCGCGCCGAGCGCGGCGCCGAAGGCGCGCGCGAGCGACAGGTAGAAGGAACGCGGCGAAGCCGACGCGTGCTTTCCGGGCATCGCGGGCTATTCTGGCAGACCGAGGCGGCGAGCGACCCTTTGACGCTGCCGTGCGGCGCGCATCCGTTGCAGGCGGCGCACGAGCATCGGATCTTCCTGCATCGCCGCGGGCGATGCGAGGAGCTCGTTCAGGATCTGGTAATAGCGCGTCGCGGACACGCCGAATCGCTCGCGGATCTGGCGTTCCTTCGCGCCGACGTGCTTCCACCACTCGCGCTCGAACGCCAGGATCTCGCGGTCCCGGTCGGTCAGCTGTTCGGCGACGGGCTCCACCACACGACCCCTTCCGCGCGAATCACAACGGTGTGATTCTGCCACAGGGGTGGGTGGGTGGACCCGGAAGCCCGTCGAGAGGGTTTTTTAGGGGAAGAGTCCGCGTGCGCGGTGCGCGTCGGCGACGCGGCCGATCCCGATCGCGAGCGCCGCGAGGCGCAAGCGCACGTTCTTCTCCTCCGAAAGGGCGCGGCACTCCTCGTAAGCGCGCTCCATCACCTCGCGCATGCGCGCGTTGACCTCGTCCTCGCTCCAGAAGTAGGCCTGGATGTCCTGCACCCACTCGAAGTACGAGACCGTCACGCCCCCGGCGTTCGCGAGCACGTCGGGCACGACGAGGACCCCGCGGTCGGCGAGCGAGTGATCGGCCTCAGGTGTCATCGGGCCGTTGGCGCCCTCGACGATGATCCGTGCCTTCACGTTGTCGACGTTCGCAGCGGTGATCTGATCCTCGATCGCAGCCGGCACGAGGAGGTCGCAGTCGAGCGCGAGCAGCTCTTCGTTCGTGATCACGTCCGCGCCGGGGTAGCCGGCGACCGTGTCGGCTTCTGCCTTGTAGCGCATCAGCGCGCTCGGGTTGAGCCCGCGCGCGTTGTAGACGCCGCCCTTGTAGTCTGCGATGCCGATCACGTTGAAGCCCGCGTCGTGGAAGAGCTGCGCGGCGAAGCCGCCCACCTTCCCGAACCCCTGGATCGCGACCGAGTGTCCTTCGGGCGCCATACCGAGCTGCTTCAGCGCCATCATCGCGACAGTGATCACGCCGCGGCTCGTCGCACCGGTACGGCCTTGCGAGCCCCCGATCGATACCGGCTTGCCCGTGACCACGCCGGGAACCGAGTACCCGGAGTTCATCGAGTACGTGTCCATCATCCAGGCCATGATCCGCTCGTCGGTGTTCACGTCCGGCGCGGGGATGTCGCGCTCGGGGCCGATGAACGGGAGGATTTCGCTCGCGTAGCGCCGTGTCAGACGTTCGAGCTCCCCGTCGGAGAGCCGCTTCGGATCGAGGCGCACGCCGCCTTTCGCCCCGCCGTACGGGATGCCGACGACTGCGCACTTCCAGGTCATCCACATCGCGAGGGCCTTGACCTCGTCCTCGCTCACCTCGGGGTGGTAGCGGATCCCGCCTTTGGCCGGGCCGCGCGCGATCGAGTGGTGCACGCGGAAGCCCGTGAAGACCTCGACGCTGTGGTCGTCCATCTCGACTGGGACGGATACGGTGAGGATGCGCTTCGGGGTGCGGAATACCTCGTGGAGGTTGGCTTCGAGTCCCATGAAGGCGGCCGCTTCGTCGAGCTGCGACAGCGCGGTCGCCCACGCGTTCGTCATGCGGTCCAGTGTAACGCCGCGGGTGCGCTATCTTGAGACGGTCTCGCGCTGGGGTAGCTCAATCGGTAGAGCACTCGCCTTGTAAGCGAGAGCGTGCGGGTTCGATTCCCGCCCCCAGCTCCCAGCTCCTACGCAGACATGTCAGACACGTCAGACGCTTCGGGTGTCTTGGGTCCGCGCCGGACCTCGCGCCTCAACAGCACGACGTACGTACCGGCCGCCAGCGCCGCGAAGATGAACCACTGGATCGCGTAGCTCAGGTGTGGGCCCTCGCTCAGATCCGGGAGGCCCGGCGGAACCGGAAGCTCGCCGCTCTGCGGCGGGGTCTGAGACTGAAGCCGCAGATAGAGCGGCACCAACGGATAGTCGACCTGCCGGCCGATCCGCGGGACGTCGATCCGCGGGATCGTCGTCAGCCGCCCCGTCGGCGGGATCGCCGGCCCGAACGCGCCCTTCCTCTCGCTCGGGAAGAGCACGCCGACGACCTCCACCGGCCGCAATACCGGAGGCCGCGTTCTCTCCTCGGCGGAGCCCGACAAGTTTTGTGGAATCCATCCGCGATCGACGAGGACGCCGCGACCGTCGGCCAGAACCAGCGGCGTCAGGACGTGCGAGCCCGGCTCGCCCTCGAACGAACGATTACGTAAGAGGATCTCCGACACGCGGTCGTACCGACCGGCGACGCGCACTCTCCGATAAACCACGTCGGCAGCATCGACGCCCGGTGCCAGCACGGAGCCGATGTCCGCGACCGGCTCCGAGAGGCGCGCGCGGACTCGCGCGTTGTCCTCCCGAACCGTGTGGAGCCGGCGCAGCTGCCAGAACCCGAGCTCGACCATGACGGCGACGGCGGCCACGACGAAAAGGGTGAGGACGACCCATCTGCGGCTCCGCAGGACCCCGGACATCTCGGAACGAGCGTAGCGAGTCGCACGGGCACCAGCCCGAACCGGGACACTTGCCCTAGTCGGCCCTACGTAGAACCGGAGAGCACCTTTGGTCCCGGCGCCTCATGCGGGCGGCCGGGCCCTGCCCCGATAGTACGGGCATGTTGAGCCTTCTGAGGAAGATCCTCCGGAACGAGCGCGGTGCCACCGCGGTCGAGTACTCCGTGATGGTCGTGGGGATCGCCGCGGTGATCGTCCTCTCCGTGTCGTTCCTCGGCAAAACCACGTCCTCGAACTTCGACTGCTCCGGAAAGTCCATCCAGAACAAGACCACGGCTTGTACGGCGGGCGTCTCCTCGAACGGCACGCCGACGTCCTCACCGACACCCACACCCACGCCCTCACCGACCTCCGGAAACGGCGGCGGGAACAACGGCGGGAACAACGGAAACGGCGGCGTCGGCCAGGGCAACGGACAGGGGAATTCCAACCACTAAGTCCGGAAACAGAAAAACGCGGCCCTAGCGGCCGCGCCTCCGCACAGAGACCCGTCTAGTACGTCTCGACGCGTCTCCGGTCCATGTGCGCCTCCACCTTGCGTTTGATGCGCTGCAGCGCGTTGTCGATCGATTTCACGTGGCGCTTCAGGCTCGTGGCGATGTCCTGGTAACTCTTGCCTTCCAGGTAGAGATGCAGGACGTGAGCCTCGAGGTCCGACAGGATCTCGGAGAACGACGTCTGCATGCTCTTGACTTCTTCCGAGGAGATCACGAGCTCGACGGGATCGGCCGCGGTGTGCGTCGAAAGGACGTCGACGAGAACGCGATCTTGATCACCGTCGTCGTGTGAAACGGGCCGGTTCAACGACACGTAGGAGTTGAGCGGGATGTGCTTCTGGCGCGTGGCGCTCTTGATCGCCGTGATGATCTGGCGGGTGATACACAGCTCGGCGAACGCGCGGAACGAGGTCTGGCGCTCGGCCTGGAAATCGCGGATCGACTTGTAGAGGCCGATCATTCCTTCCTGAACGATGTCTTCCTTGTCGGCACCAACCAAGAAATAAGAGCGCGCTTTCGCGCGCGTGAAGTTCTTGTAGCGATGGAGGAGATGCTCGAGAGCTACCTCGTCACCCGAACGAGCTTGCTCGACGAGTTCCTCATCGGCGGCGTCACGGATCCGCTCGTCGACTTCCAGCGCGCCTATCTCTTGACGCAACTTCTCCCCCGCCGCTAGAGGAGCCAACTGACACGAGCGTCGGACGCTCGGCGCGCATGGTATAGCCCGAAAGAACTACGGGTCAAGGTGACGTTCATAGGCAAATCTGACTAGTCCTAGCTGCAGAAACGGACAAAAAGTACCAGCGTCTCAGGGCGCTTGCGGGGAGCGCTCCGCGTGGCGCCTTCTTGCCGCTTCGAACAAAGCCACCGCCCCGGCCGAGGCGGCGTTCAACGACTCGATGCGGCCCACCATGGGAATCCGGACGAGCGCATCCGCCCGCTCCGCGATCAATCGGCTCAGGCCCCGGCCCTCCGCCCCGACCACTAGGACGACGGGCTCCGTCAGGAGCTCGCATGACCAGATGGTTCCCCGGGCGTCTCCATGCAAACCAACGACCCAAAGTCCTTCGGCCCGGAGGCCCTCCAGAGCGCGGGCCAGGTTGCCCACCTGGTCGAGGATCAGATGCTCCAGCGCGCCGGCCGAGGCCTTCTCCACGACGGGGGTGACGTCGGCGGTCCGGCGGCCGGGGATCAAGGCCCCGTGGCAGCCGGCGGCCTCGGCGCTGCGGAGCAACGCTCCGAGGTTTCCGGGGTCGGTGATGCCGTCGAGCGCGAGGAGGAGCGGCTTCTGGCCTTGCTCGGCCGCCCGCTCGAGGGCCTCCTTCCACGACCGGTAGCGGAAGCCTTCCGCTTCGGCGATGACCCCCTGATGTGCCCGGCTGGTCGCCATGCGGTCGAGCTTCTCGCGCGGCACGCGATCGACGCGGACGCCGGCCGCCCGAGCTGAGGCGATGATCTCGGCGAGAGGACCCCGCGCGGCGGCGCCATCCGCGACGAGAACCCGGTGGATCGGGCGTCCGGCGCGGAGCGCTTCACGGACGGGGTTGCGGCCCTCGATCTGATCTCGCGCCACGAGGACTAGACGTACCAGCGCGGCCCCGCCGGACGGTCCTCGACCGTCACGCCGGCTGCGGCGAGCCTGTCGCGGATCTCATCGGCGCGCGCGAAGTCCTTCCCACGCCGCGCTTCCTCGCGCAGCTCGAGCAAGTAATTGACGAGGGGCGCGAGCGCAGCATTGCCGCGGGCTTGCGGCCAATCGCGCCCGGGGCTGACGCCGAGGACCTCGGCGAGCGCGTCGAACTCGCGGCGCAGCGTCGCGAGCTCGCGCAGGGCCCCGGCGTCTCCGCGGTCGCTCTTCTCGAGCAAAGCGTTGCCGATCGACACGAGATCGAACAGCACCGCGAGCGCCTCCGGCGTGTTGAAGTCGTCCTCGATCGCGGAAGTGAATTTCGAGCGCCACGGTTCGACGGGACCTTCCTCGGCAGGCTCGGACTCATTTCCTGCCAGCGCCGCTGCAACGTTGCGTCCGAACGTCGCCAGGCGTTCCCACGTCGCGCGGCCGTCGTCGAGCGCCTGCGGCGAGAAGTCGATCGGCGACCGGTACTGCGCGCCGGCGAGCAGCGTCCGCACCGCCGGAGCCGGGTAGTCGGCCAGCACGTCGCGCACCGTCACGAAGTTCTTGAGCGACTTCGCCATCTTCTCCTGATCGATCGTGACGAACCCGTTGTGCAGCCACACGCGGGCGAACGGTACGCCGGTAGCGGCCTCCGCCTGCGCGATCTCGTTCTCGTGGTGGGGGAAGATCAGATCCTGGCCGCCGCCGTGGACGTCGAACGTCTGTCCCAGGTACTTCGTCGACATCGCGCTGCACTCGATGTGCCATCCAGGACGCCCCTCTCCCCAGGGCGAGGTCCACGACGGCTCGCCGGGCTTCGCGCCCTTCCACAGCGCGAAATCGAGCGGGTTGCGTTTGCGCGGGTCCGGCTCGACGCGCTCGCCGGCGCGAACGTCCTCGAGGCTCCGGTTGGACAGCCGGCCGTAGGACGGGAAGCTTTCGACGGAGAAATAGACGTCGCCGCCGTCGACGGGATAGGCGTGCCCCGACGCCACGAGCTCCGAGACCAGCTTGATCATGTCCTGGATGTGGCCGGTCGCGCGCGGCGCGACGTTCGGCGGCCGCACCCCGAGCGCCGCCATCTGCTCGTCGTAGACACGCGTGTACTCCTCGGCTACCTCCCAGGGCGTCCGGCCCTCCTCCGCGGCGCGCGCGATGATCTTGTCGTCGACGTCGGTCACGTTGCGCACGTACATCACCCGGTAGCCGAGGAACTCGAACGAGCGGCGGATGACGTCGAACGCGACGGCGGCGCGCGCGTGCCCGAGGTGCGGGTGGTCGTACACGGTCGGCCCGCACACGTACATGCCGACGCGGCCCGGCTGTAATGGTTCGAAGGGTTCTTTGCGCCGGGTGAGCGTGTTGTAAACGGCGAGGGCCATGGCGCGGCGAGTCTAGTCTTCGAGAAGAGCGACGGCGAAGGCCGCGATGCCGTCCCCGTGCCCGGTGAAGCCCATTCGGTCGGTCGTGGTCGCCTTGACGTTGACGCGGCGCGCGCCGGTCGCGTCGGCGAGCGCGTCCTGCATCTTCTCGCGGTAAGGATCGATCCGCGGCTGCTCGCAGATCACCGTGGCGTCGATGTTGGCGATCGTGAAGCCGCTTTCGCGCGCCCACGCGGCGACGTCGTCCAGGAAGACGCGGCTCGCGATGTCGCGCCATTGCGGGTCCGAGGACGGGAACCGCCCGCCGATGTCTCCGCCGCCGCCCGCGCCGAGGATCGCGTCCACGATCGCGTGCGCGAGCACGTCGCCGTCCGAGTGACCGGCCAGGCCTCGCGGATGATCGACCTCCACTGTACCGAGCATCAGCGGGAGACCGTCCGCGAGGCGGTGCGCATCGAAACCCACGCCGACGAAGGATCCCATCACGGCCTTCGCTGCGCCGCGGCGAGCAACGCTTCCGCGAGCGCGAGGTCGTCGGGCGTCGTCACCTTCAGGTTTCTTTCGTCGCCCGGCATGATCGCGATCTCGATGCCGATCCGTTCGAGGAGCATGGCGTCGTCGGTTGCGTCGAAACCGTCGGCCACGGCGCGGTCGTGGGCGCGCCGCAGCGGGCCCGTGCGGAAGGCCTGCGGGGTCTGCGCGCGCCACAGGCCGGCGCGCGACACCGTCTCGAGCACGCGTCCGTCGCGTTCACGTTTCAGCGTGTCGCGCTCGGGCACCGCGACGATCGACGCCATCTCGATCTCGAGGCCCTCCAACGCGTTCTCGATCAGCTCGACGGTCACGAGCGGCCGGGCCGCGTCGTGGACCACGACGCTGTACACGTGATCGGGGATCGCGCTGAGCGCTTCGCGCACGCTGGCCTGGCGCGTCCCGGCGCCGGCGACCACCTCGACCCGCGCGGCCGGAACCGTGGACGACGCGATCGAGCGCGCCTCGTCCTCCATCTGCGGCGGAGCCGCAACGACGATGGCCTCGATGGGGGACGCCTTCGCGAACGCCACCAGCGAATGCGCCACCATCGGCTGGCCGCCGAGCGGCACGAACGCCTTGGGTCCGGCGCCGAGGCGCATCCCCTCGCCGGCGGCGGCGATGATCGCCCAGGCGCTCACGCCTCGCGACGCTCTTGGGTCGCCAACGGCTTCGCGAACACCATGCGTCCTCCAGAGGTCTGCACGACGCTCGTCACCACGACGTCGGTGGTCGTGCCGATCAACGCGCGTCCGCCCTCGATGACGACCATAGACCCGTCGTCCAGATACCCCACGCCCTGGTTCGCCTCGCGTCCTTCTTTGGTGATCTGAACGTGGATCTCCTCGCCGGGCGCGAGGGGCTGGCGCAGGACTTCGGCCAGCGCGTTGAGCGAAAGAACCTCGATGCCTTGCAGCTCGGCGATGCGGCCGAGCGCCACGTCGTTCGTCACGATCGACGCGCCCCGCTCGCGCGCGAGCGCGACGACCTTGGCGTCGACCTCGGCGAACTCGGGGTACATCTTCTCGACCGGCCGGATGTCGACGAGCTTCTCGCGGCGCAGCGCGGAGAGCGTCTCGAGCCCGCGCTTCCCGCGGTTGCGGCGAACCTGATCGGCGGCGTCCGCGATGGCCTGTACCTCTTCGAGCACGAACGGCGCCAGCAAAAGCGTGCCGCGGATGAATCCGGAGCGCACGCAGTCGAGCAGACGCGGATCCAGGATCGCGCTCGTGTCGAGGACGCGAAGATCGGGCGCGCGCGTGCGGAACGACAGGCCGAAGAGCTGGAGGATGTCCTCCCGTTTCGTGATCCCCGCCTGGTAGCCGAGGAACGCCAACACGAGGACGACGAACCCCAGCACGGCGAGCCCGGCGTCGCGCTGCGGAACGAAGAGCAACGGCCAGCCGATCAGGCCCCCGATCAACAGTCCGGCGACGGCGCCCATGCTGCCTGCGACCATGTCCGCGCCCGGGATCGCCGCGATGCGCCGCTCGGCGGCGCCGACGAGTCGCGCCACCGTGCGCCCGAGAACGCCGCCGACGACGTAGCCGACGAGGGAACCCATGACGGCGCCGAGGACGATCCGCCCCGACCCCGGATCGTCGACGATGCCTTGCGCGAGCTGGTAGCCGGCCGCCGTGCAGAAGGCGACGACGACGAGCCGCACCAGCTCGACGAACACGGCGCCCCGTTTGTGGTGCTCCTCCATGCCGCTCCCAGTCTTCATCATCGAGGCCGGCTGCGCACGCATCCGGTTGCGACGCGGGAACCGCTTCGGTTCCACCCGCCCACCCGGAAAACGAAAGAGCGCGGGACCTCCCGCGCTCACGAGTCACCGCCGGTGACTACTGAAGGCCCAAAACCTCGTCAAGCATGGCTTCGGCTTTGTCCTCATTGGAGTTGAGCGCGAAGGTCAGCTCGGAGACCAGGATCTGCCGGGCCTTCGAAAGCATCCGCTTTTCGCCGGCGGACAGTCCCTTGTCCTTGTCGCGGAGGGTGAGGTTCTTGACAACCTCGGCCACCTGATAGATGTCGCCGGAGCGCAGCTTCTCGACGTGGTTCTTGAAGCGGCGGCTCCAGTTCGACGGCGACGGGGCTTGTTTCCGCGACTTGAGGATCTGGAAGACCTGATCGATCTCGTCCTTCGGAACGACGCCGCGCAGTCCGACCTCTTCGGCGCCGTCCATCGGAACCATCAGTGTCAGGTCGCCGTACGACAACCGCAGCACGTAGTACTTGCGGGTGTTGCCCTCCATCTCGCGATCCTGGACGCCCTCTATCGTTGCGGCACCATGATGCGGATAGACGACCTTGTCTCCGACGCGGAATGATCGCTTCGCCATAGCGGGACCATGGATAATAGCGCGAAAACGTGATGTTCGCAACACGAACGCGCTGCTCAGAGCGCGCTTTACGCACGTCAGAGATAACGATCGAGCAAACTCGTTTCTGCAAGTCGGGTCAATCCGTCCTTGATGGACGTCGCGCGCGCCGCCCCGACCCCGTCGACCGAAAGCAGATCGTCGATCGACGCCGTCATGATCTTCTGAACAGTTCCGAAACGCGCAACCATCCGATCGACGACGCCGGCCGGCAGCCGTGGGATCTTCGACAGCAGGCGGTATCCCTTCGGCGACACCTGGTGATCGAGTCCCTCGTGCGACGTCGCGAGCGTCATCGCGCGCGCGATCGCGAATGGATCGAGCAAGTCTTCCGTCGACAGCTCGTCGAGCTGAGCCAGGACGGTCTCGACACCCCGCCGGCGGCGCGGCGCGACGTAGTCGCGTACGAGCAAGGTCCGTTCCTGGTCGACGCCTCCCATCAATTCATCGAGCTGAAGCCGCAGAAGGCGCCCCTCGGTTCCGAGTTGTGTGACCATGGTCTCGATCTCGGCGGCGATTCGGCGGACCATCTCGATACGCTGCACGACGTTCGCGATCTCGCGAACTGTGGCGAGGTCTTCGACCTCGAGGGCCGACAGGGTCGCAGATACCTCGTCGAGCCTCTGCTTGTAGCGCTCGAGGGTCTGCAGCGCCTGATTCGCGCGCGTGAGGATCGCGCCGATGTCTTCGAGGACGTGCTTCGCGGCGTCGACGTAGAGAGTAACGACGCGCATCGACTGCGAAACTGCGACGACGGGACGCCGGGTCTGTCGCGCGACGCGCTCGGCCGTTCGGTGCCGCGTTCCGCTTTCGTCCGTCGCGATCGACGGATCCGGGACGAGGTGTACGTTGGCACGAACGATCTTGGCGCCGTCGTCCGAGAGGATGATCGCGCCGTCCATCTTGGCGAGCTCGGACAGACGCTGCGCCGTGAAGTCCTCGTCGATCCGAAAGCCCCCGGAGACGACGCCGTCGACGTCGGAGTCGCCGAGGACGATCAGGCCGCCGGACTCGGCGCGGAGGATCCGCTCCAGGCCCTCGCGCAGCACGCGGCCCGGCGCGACCAGGTCGAGGGTCGCCCTGAGCCTGGCTTCATGCTTGCGATCTCTCTCTTGGGACATGCGCGCGGCGCACGGCGTGCGGGTGGGCGGGGGGCCGAACGCGGCTCCCTCATGAGGCTAGAAATGCGTGAGCGCCTCTGTCACGTCGCGAACCGGCAGCAATGCTACCTCGGACGAGCGAGGCGGGGTCCGGCCGGCGGGGACGATCGCGCGCCGGAATCCGAGGCGCGCCGCTTCGTCGAGCCGGCGTGGAAGATCGGGCGCGTCGCGCACCTCTCCCGAAAGACCGACCTCGCCGACGGCCACGGTGCGGTCGCCGAGCGGCCGGTCGAGGAACGCGGAGGCAACCGCCAAACAGACGGCGAGATCGGCCGAGGGCTCCGAGGCCCTAACGCCCCCCATCGTTCCGACGAAAACGTCGTGACCGCCGAGCCGCATGCGCCCGCGGCGCTCCAGCACAGCGATGAGAAGAGCGAGGCGCTGCGCGTCGATGCCCGAGCCCGCGCGGCGTGGGGCCGGGACCGACGTCGGACCGGCGAGGGCTTGGATCTCGACGAGCAACGGCCGGTTGCCCTCGAGGAGCGGCGTCACCGCGACACCGGGGATGCTGACGTCGCGTTCACCGACGAGGACGCGTGAGGGATCGGCGACCTCGTGCAGCCCGTCGCCGAACATCTGGAAACACCCGACCTCGTGGGCCGGACCGAAACGGTTCTTGGTGGCGCGCAGCACGCGCAACGGACGGCCGGGATCGCCCTCGAACCACAGCACCGCGTCGACGAGATGCTCGAGCGTGCGCGGCCCGGCGACCTGCCCGTCCTTCGTCGCCTGGCCGACGAGGATCGCCGTCACGCCACGGTCCTTCGCGGCGCGCACGACGGCCTCGCCGCACGCACGAACCTGTCCGATCGAGCCCGGCACACCGGGCACCTCCGGTTGCGCCAGCGACTGGATGCTGTCGATGAGCACGAGCGCCGGCGACGCCGCGTCCAGAGCGGCCAGGACCGACGGTACGGTGGTCGCCCTCGTCGCCCACAGCTCGTCCGGCACGCCGCCGAGTCGCTCGGCGCGCCCGCGCACCTGGTCGGGAGTCTCCTCACCGCACACGACGAGCACGCGCTCGCCGGCCGCGGCCGACAGCCGCGCCACCTGAAGGAGGAGGGTCGACTTGCCGATCCCCGGCTCGCCCGCGACGAGGTACGCGCCGCCCGCCGCCAGTCCGCCCCCGAGTACCCGGTCGAGCTCGCCGATGCCGGTGGCGCGCTGCCGGGGCCCGGCCGTAGCGACCGCCGCGAGCGGGCCCGGCGCCGAGGCCGGCTCGGCGTTCGCGCGGGTCTGCCCGGCGTCCTCTCGCATGGTCCCCCAGTCGCCGCACGCGGGGCAGCGGCCGACCCAGCGCGCCGATGTCTGCCCGCAGCCCTCGCACCGAGCCAGCGACCGCACTTTTGCCATGGAGCGGACCCTAGCGGCGGGGTGTGACAGCAGCGCTCTTCGGGGAGAAACGGAAGGCCCCAGCAGGAGAAACGCCCTCGTCGGAGAAAACCTGCGGCGGGGGGTGCGACGAACGATGCAGGACGAAGACAAGGACAAGCCCGGCTACCTCGGCGCCATGTTCGACGAGGAGCAGCGTCTCGTCCTGGTCCCGGTCGATCCGCAGAAGCCCTGGGCCGCTTTCCGCCGGATGCGCAAGATGATGAAGCGGTCGCGGAAGGGCGGCGCTCAGGCCGTGAACATGTTCAAGCCTCCGCCTCAGGAGGCGAAGATCATCCCGCTCCCGCGGCGCGACGAGCAGACGTAGCCCGCCCCTTCCTCTCCGTCGCCAGCTGCCCGCACGCCGCATCGATGTCGCGTCCGCGCGTGTCGCGGATCGTCACGTTGGTGCCGGCCCGCCGCAACTCCTCGGCGAAGGCCTCCACTCGGGTCGACGCCGGAACGCCATACCCGGGCGTCGGATTGAGCGGGATCACGTTCACGTGGATGTCCGTTCCGCGCAGGAGTTGCGCGAGCGCCTCCGCCTGCCACGTGTGGTCGTTCGTCCCGGCGATCAGCGCGTACTCGACCGACACGCGGCGACCGCGTGCGCGGCGAAAGTCCTTCGCCGCCGCGATGCAACGAGTGACCGGCCAGCGCGCGTTCACGGGGACGAGCTGGGAGCGCGTCTCGTCGTCCGGGGCGTGCAGCGAGAGCGCGAGCGTCAGCGGTAGCGACTCGGCCGCCAGACGTTCGATCTGCGGCACCAGGCCGACGGTCGAGACGACGATGCGCCGAGCCGAGATCCCAACGTCCTCGTGGATCGAGCGGACCGCGTCCAGCACGGCGTCGTAATTCGCGAGCGGTTCGCCCATCCCCATGAAGACGACGTTGGTGGGCCGCTCGCCGAACTCCGCGCCGGCCCACAACACCTGGGCGACGATCTCGAACGGTTCGAGGTTGCGGATCAATCCCATCTGCCCGGTGGCGCAGAAAGTGCAGCCCAGCCCGCACCCGGCCTGCGACGAGACGCAGACCGTGCGCCTGCCGTCGCGGTAGCGCATGGCGACCGCCTCGTACGAGCCGGGAAACAGAGCCTTGACGGTGTCGCCGTCGTCGGCGGTCCGGACCGCGATCGGTGCCGGACGGATGAGGCCTACGCTTTCGGCGAGCTCGCTGCGCAGCGCCGCCGGCAGGTCGGTCATCTCCTCGAAACTCGTTGCGAAACGCCCGTAGACCCAGCGGGCGACCTGCCGCGCGCGGTACGCCGGTCCCGGAACCTCGAAGGGAAGGCTCATCGCCGGCGCATCCTCGCGGGCAACCGGACGAGCCCACGGGCCGACCCCCTCCGGGCCACGGGGGTGAGCTCCGCGAGCCCTTCCTTCTCGAGAGCGGTCAAGATCTCGACCAGCCGAGTCGGGTCCGTGTCCTCGCCCATCTGCTTCGTGAGATCGCCGATCGTGATGCCCTTCCGCGCGGCCCGGCGCAGGTGATCGACGATCGTCCCACGCGCCTGGCGGCGCGAGCCCTCGAACCTTTCCTGCGGCCGGGGCTTCCGCACCGACGGTTTCCGGTGACGCCCTCTGGCGGCGTACGCGCAGCTCGTTCGCAGGGGGCACTTCGCGCAGAGCGGCGTCGTGACGCGGCACAACGTCGCGCCGACGTCCATCAGGGCCTGGTTCCAGCGGTAGGCCTCGCCGTCCGGAAGCCACTCGGACGCCAGGATGGCGATGCGATCGTTGGGAACTTCGTCCGGGTCCTTGCCCAAGGCCGACCGCGAGAGCACGCGCCGCACGTTCGTGTCGACGACCGGCACCTGGCGGTCGAACGCGAAGCACGCCAGCGCACTCGCCGTGTATTCACCGAGGCCCGGCAGACGTCGGAGCGTGGCCGGCTCGGACGGAAAGACGCCGCCGTGATCGCGGACCAGCGTCTGCGCCGCGCGGTGCAGCCCGACCGCCCGGCGGTTGTACCCGAGGCCGCGCCAGGCCTGGATGACCTCCATCGCCGGAGCGTGCGCGAGGCGCTCGAGAGTTGGAAAACGTTGCAAGAACTCGGAATAGGCCGGCGCCACGCGGCCGGTCCCGGTCTGTTGGAGCATCACCTCCGCGACGAGCGTGCGATAGGGATCGCGGGTCTCGCGCCACGGGAGGCTGCGGCCGTGTGCCTCGAACCACGCGAGGACCTTCTCCTGCGCCTTCGCGCGGGAGGAGGACGTGCGTGTCTTGGGACGGGTCACGGGCATCGCGGTCATCCTAGACGGGAGCGTCGCAAGCCGGGAATCCGAGCCGGCATGGAGGCAGGTCACAGCGCCCGCCGCATCGAATCTCCCCAACCGGCACACAAGGGAACCGGAGGGGGAGAGCTGGTGCCCGAGCTGGCCGCGGCATTTCGCGAGATACGACTCGCCCTGAGCGCGCAACTCCACGACGCAGACGACCGCGCGTGGGCGGCGACGATCCCCGTCCGGCCCGAATGGTCGGTGAGGGACACGGTCGCCATGCTGGCGGGGTTCGCGAAGGCGCTCGTCGAGGGCGCCTGGCTCGTAGATTACTCCGACGCTTGGTCCGATCCCGAGGTCCGAAAGCGCCTACTCAACGCCTTCAACGGTTTCATCATGTTGCGCCGGGATCGCTCGGGCCCCGAGCTGTTGGCCGAGTGGGAAGCACACGCCCTTCACCTCGAGAGGATGATGGACGGGGACGAGCCGTTCCCGGAAGGGATCCACCCGTTCGCAGGATGGACGTACCTCTGGGCTGTTGTTCAGAACGCGCACAACATCTGGTCCGCCCTGAAGGTGGACTCGAAGGTCCGCGACTCCGAAGCGATCGAGATGGTCCTCGAGTCGGCCGTCTACTGGCTCGACATGCGCCTGCAGGCGACCGGCGGGCCGGCGCTGCGGATCCGCGCCGGGGACCACGAGTGGGTGGTGGGCGACGGGATCCCGCAAGCGACGGTGACGGCGCCGGCTTTCGAGCTCTTCCGGGCGCTATCCGGCCGTCGCAGCCTCGACCAGATCCGGAGCTTCTCCTGGGACGGCGACCCCGAGCCGTACTTGAAGGTCTTCAGCCCGTTCGAGGCGCCGCGAGAAGCGTTCGTAGAGTAGCTGG
>JBIOTQ010000055.1:0-4317 GCA_044866075.1 Actinomycetota bacterium
CGCGGCGGACGGCTGAGCGGCTACGGGCAGATCAGGCACTGCGATTGCGACTGCGACTGTTCCTGCGATTGCGATGACCCGTCCGACGATTGCGAGCTCGATGCGTCGCTGTCCGACTGACTCAAGCCGGGGATCTCGTCGATGACGCCGGGGATCGCGGACTGGTGCTGCTCCTGTCGCTGCCTCTGTCGCTGACGCGACTGGTCTGCCGGTGGACCGGCAAGGACGCTCGAGGTTGTACCGAAGAGCAGCGCGACGAGCGCCAAGGCCGGAAGTCCTTTCCGTACTCTCATCTCGGGTCCTCCTCGAGCGGTTCGGCTTGCGTCGGCTTCGTCCTCACGAACCTCGACGGTTCGGAGGACGAAGCCGGACGCCTCACTCCTCTAGCACTCAGCGGGCTGCAGGAGCCCGAGCACGAGGATGCACTGGTGCTGCTCTTGCTGCTGCTGCTGCTGTTGCTGCTGGCTGTTGTTCCGGTTGCCGCCCCCCGCCGTCTTGCAATGTCCCGGAGGTCCACCCGGACACTCGAAGTTCGGGCCCTTCGCAAGCCCGGCGCTCGGGATCGCCGCGGCGACGGCGAGCGCAAAGATCGCAAGCTTCTTACGCATCTGGTCCTTCACCTCCCCCGCTCAGCGTGCGCAGACGACTCAAGCAGTACCCCGACAGGTATCAGGTCAAACCATGGAAAAAGGTAAATTTTATGTGATAGCGGATACCACCATCGCCCCTGGTCAGAGGCCTATCGGCCGCGGACTACGGCCCAGATCGCCCGCCAAGCCAGGAGCAGGAGCAGGGTGGCGGCGGCCGCGACCAGGAAGAACGTGAACTGTGAACGATCGGCTCCGCGTTGCAAAAAGGCGGCGCGGATGGCAACGCCGAGGGGAACGGCGAGAGCCCACGTCGCGATCATCGATCTGATCCCGGGACGCCGGTACGTACCGACCACCGGCGCAACCGCGAACCAAACGCCGAGGATCGGGAGCGCCGTCCGCGCGATACCTCCGGCGGTGATGCCCTCGTCGTGATTGGTGAGTCCGGCGATCACGAAGAGAACGATCGCCGCGGCGTCGCCGACGGCGAGCGCCCGGTTCGCGAGCACCCTCCGACCGGTGAGGCCCCGCGTCACGGTGCGAGCGCGCGGCGGATGATCTCGATCAGCTCGCCCTCGCGTCTCTTCAGCGCTTCTCGGCTCGGTTTCCCGCCTGCCAAAGCGCGCAGCACGCCGGCCTCCGTCAGCGAGCCGACGACCGCCGTGTAGATCATGAAGAGCAACAGCGTCGGGTCCTGCCGGCGGAACGTCCCGTCGTCCATGCCGCGCTCGAGGAACAGCAGCGCCCGCTTCCGCAGCGGCTCGAGGACGTCGGCCACGCTCGCGATCGCCTCCGGACCGCGACGCGACGCCTCGCGCAGGAAGAGGGGGAACTCCGGCCATTCCTCGGCGAGCCGGAAGATCGCGTGCACGACGGCTTCGGGACGCTCACGCTCGCCGGGCTGTTCCAGAGCCGTTTCGAGCGTGGAGGCGAGCCGCTCGGCGAGCTCGGCCGTGCACGCGTCGAAAAGCTCGTCCTTGCCGGGGAAGTAGTAGAGCAGCGTCTGCTTGCGAACGCCGGCGGCCTCGGCGACGGCCTCGAGGCTCGTCCCCTCGAAGCCGCGCTGGCCGAACAGCCTGACGGCGTGACCGATCAGCTGCTTGCGCCGCTCTTCGCCGCCCGTGCGCGTCATGCGGCCATTATGGCCGCCGGGCAGGCCAGGCGCGTGTGCGCCCGTGAGCCGGGAGAGGTCGCGAGGCCTCCCAGACGCGGCGCCACCGCGGCCCGGAAGGGCCGGTGACGGCGGGAAGCTCGCCGCGCGCTTCGCGACGGAGCGACTCCCACCACGTCGTGCGGTCCTCGTCGAGCGTCGTCGCGAGCCGCGCGCGGAGGCGATCGTTGAACGCGGCCGAGTCCTCACCCTCTTCGGGGCGCACCGCGCGGCCGAAGCGCACGGTGACCGGCGGACGGCCCTTCGCCGGCCAGCCGCGCCCGCGCGGCATCGCTTGGTACGAGCCGCGGATCGCGACCGGGACGGCCGGGATCCCGGTCTCGACGGCCAGCCGGGCGGCCCCGAGCCGGAAGTCTCCCACCCAGCCGTCCTTCGACCGCGTGCCTTCCGGGAAGACGACGACGTTCCAGCCTTCGGCGATCAGGTCGCGCGCCAGCCGCGTCGATTTCCGCGCGCCCGCGCGCTCGACGGGGAACGCGTTGAACACGAGCGCCGTCGCCGCGGCCCGCCACCACACGTCGAAGAAGTAGTCCGCGGCGGCGCCGACGGCCGTCCGTTCGCGCCAGCGAGGCGGCAGGGAGGTCAACACCAGAGGCGCGTCGAGGTGGCTCGAGTGGTTCGCCACGAAGACCACGGGTGGCCGCAGCGCACCAAGCACGTCGATGCCTTCGATCCGCACGTCGACCTCGGTCTTGATGAGCGGCGCCAGCGCGTATCTCTGCAACGCGTGCCGCGCCGCCTTCGCCGTCTCGGTGCGCGCCCACGCCGTCGGGAAGTCGCGAGGCTCGAGCGCGGGTGGCTCGACCGAGCGGGGCACGAGCGGCCGGTGCGTCCATCGCCACCCTCGGGCGACGGTGCCGATGTCCTTCGTCAGCGCGCCCATCAGCGCACGTCCGCGAGCATCAACGGCGGACACCGCATCGCGGTGATCCGCGGCGACGAGCCGACCGTCTCGGACGCCATGTCGAGGGCGTCGCCCAGCGTCGACGCGGTCCGGAAGCCCAGGCGCGACACCGTCGACCGCTCCCCGCCCACGAAGATCACGTCGCCGAGCTGCTCCATCGCGTGCGCCGCCCAGTACCACATGTAAAACGGGTGCACGCCGTGGTAGGCGTACGAGTTGCGATACAAGTGCACGTACCACGGATCGGTCGCGAACTGCTCCTCGAACTTCGCCTCGATCGCGGCCGGGTCGGTCGTCTCGGCGAGGACCTCTTCGAAGAAGTCGATGTACGACGGATGGTGGAGAGCGTTGAACTCCTTGCGCACCGGATGGAACATGATCATCGCGCCGCCTGGCCGCACGAGCGGCCGGCCGCGATACATGTTGTAGAAGTAGCCGAGCCCGAGGCACACCACGAGGATCGGGTTCAGGATCGAATTCACGTTGTAGGGCGAGATGTACGGCAGCCCGGCAACGAGGACGTCGGCCTGGCCGTCGACCTCGACGATCTGCTGGCGGTGCAGGTTCTCGAGCGTGATCGCGTGCACCGCTTCCGTCTCGCCGGCGGTCACGCCGGTGACACCGTACGGCGCGGCGATGCGGTGGAACACCTGGCGTTTGATGTGCGCCGGCACGCGGTCGGTCGCGCGCTTCGCAGCGAGGTACGCGGCCTGATCGGCCACCGACCACTCCCACTCGCGCTTCTGCAGGAACTCGAACGGCTTGCCGAACGTGTCGTTGTTGAGCGTCGTCTCGATCGTGAAGATCTTGAGATGGTTCGCGAGCAGCCGCCCCATGCGCGATGTCGAATCGTGCAGCGCGCTCGCGCTCGGGTCCATGTAGGAGCGCGAGTGCAGCATCGTGTGCACGTTGTGGTGATGGCGCAGCGAGCGGTACGAGCCGAGCCCGACCGGGACGCTCTTGTGGCCGCCGTCCATCGCAACGAGGTTGATGTTCACGTAGACGACGAGGTCGCTCTCCGCCGCGCGCCGGTTGATCTCGACGTCTTCGCCTTTGTCGGTCGCGCCGATGTAGGTCAGGTTCGGGCGGTCCTCGGCGTCGTGGTTCGTCAATGCGTCGGGCCAGAACGACCGGAAGACGCGCTCCCCCACCGCGCGTTTGATCTCCTTCGGCGTCATGCGCCGGTGCAGCGAGTTGGCGATCGTGATCTTCACGTCGTCAACGCCGGCGCGCGCGGCGAGCTCGAGGACGTGCTCGATGATCCGGCCGCGGATGTCCGGCGGCTTCATGGGCGGCAGGGGCAGCGAGATGTCGTCGACCGCGATCGTCAGCCGCATGCCCGGCTTCAGGAGCGCGCGCAGCGGTTCGGATTCGCGCGGATGCTCGAGCGCGTCGAGGATCGCGGCGTCGACCTCGCGGAGTCCGGGAAGTGGCTCGGACGGATAGACGACGCGCGATCCGAGCGGGAGCTTCTCGAGCCGGAACCCCTCGCCGTGATGAAACAGCAGCGGAGGCGTTCGCTCGTCGACCTCGAGCACGAATCCGGGACGGCTCATGCGGGTTTCACTCCTTCGTCGGATCGAACGCGATCTTGACGGACCCCAGGCGCCCCGCGGTCAGCGCGTGATCCAGCGCCTCGCGCCAGCGGGACA
>JBIOTQ010000056.1:0-7069 GCA_044866075.1 Actinomycetota bacterium
TGCGGTCCCGCCCGGCGCAAGGCGCGCCGAGCGCCGGCCTTGCGGTGGACATCTCGCCGCCGCGTGGCGGCACGCAGGGGCCACCCTGCCCCGCGTCACGCGCGGGGCACACGGGCGCACTCGTGGCCCGCGGGGTGCGCACACGTCGCATAGGGGGCCACGCGACACCCCGGCCTCTCCTTGGGCACCTATTGCAGTGGGGCCGAGGGCTGCCACGTCCGGGGTCGAGCGGGTGGGGGGAGGGTCTCCCCCCACCCGACGATTCGCGCGTTCGCCGACGCCTATCCCGTGGCCGGAACCGGCGTCGGCGCGGCGGCGGGCTGCGCGACCGGCCTCCACCGTCCGAACACGGCGAGCGCAAGGATGACGAGGCCGATCCCCGTCAGCAGCAAGGCGATCCCGACGATGATGCTGAAGATCGAGAGCATCTCGGACATGAAGCCCATGTCGAGCGAGGTCGCGAGAGCCGTCTCCGTGACCCAGATGTTGCGCGCACCGTTCGAGACCGGCTGGCCGCTCTCGTCCTTCGCGGCCTGGGCCTCGTCGTTCGTCCCCTTCGGGTCGTCGGGGTTCGCGGCGGACTGATAGCGGCCCATCTCGGCGTAGGTCAGCCCACCGGTGCCTGCGAGGGTGTGCTCGCGCATGATCTCGGCCATCGCGAGCGCCTTCCTGCCCGTGTCGACCGGCTCTCCGGCCCATTGCTCGGCGTGCTTTTGAACAGCAGGGTCGGTCGCGGGGCCAAAGGTGATGCCCTCACGCTCGATGTGATCGCGCGTGAAGCTGAACCCCCACGCTCCGAGGATGATCACCACGATCCCGAGGGCGATCAGGACTCCCCCGGAGATGTAGCCGCCGATGCGGAGAAACCGGCCTTCCTTCATCGTTCGCCTCCCTTGTCTGATGTGACGCGGTGAGCGCGCGTCGGTTCACGCGACATCATGCGACGTTTTGACGTCGCATGACGCGGAGTGCTCCCGATCAGCGCCGATTGGCGAGCAGGTCGGCCAGCGCAACCTCGCCGTGACCGCGATCACGCACTCGTCCCGGCTGTCGGTGGTCGCGTATAGGTTTTAGATAATATCTGTATAGATATAGTACAGAGACACCTACGACCGGGAGGCACATATGAAGGCAGTGAACGCCCTTGCGCTGATCCTTGTGATCGTCGGCGCCTTGAACTGGGGACTGGTAGCAATCGCGAAGTTCGACCTCGTTGCGGAGATCTTTGGCGAGGAGTTCGGGACGACCAACCCGGTGACGCGCATCGTCTACGGCCTCGTCGGACTGGCCGGGATCTATCTCGCCGCCACGCTCCTGCCAGCCGTGCTTACGGGGAACGAACGCCGCGCTCTTGGGGAGCGGGGCCACGCACCTGCCACGCGCTAGACCGACGGCCCGGGCTCGAGCCTGGGCCGTCTTCATTTCCTCGGGCGGCAGCCTCGTCCTCGATTCCATCGAGCTGCCGATCAACTCGGGTTGGCCGGGACGAACCGCTCGACGAAGTCGAGCGCAGTCTGCGCGACCTCCTCCCAGCCATGATCGATGGTCAGTGAGTGGCCGCGGTCGGGCATCTTCTTGATCTCGGTGACGCCGGGGTTGCGTTTCTGCCGCTTGTAGGAAGCGTTGGCGATCGCCCAGGGAACGGTGTGATCCTTCTCCCCGTCGAGGATCAGCAGCGGGCCCCGATCGGGGTTCTTCGTGTCGACCTTCGCCTCCGTCCACGGGTTGAGGTTCGCGTTGGCCATCTGTACGAGAGCGATCCCGGAGCCGGCGACGTGGAACGTCTCGTAGAGCTCCTTCGCCTCCGTCTCGTCCAGCGCGTTCGCCCAGCCGTAGACGAACTGGTCGAAGGTGAGCGTGAGCGCGCGGCGGCGCGTGCGTGGATCGAGCAGGAACGGGCCGACGCCCTTGAGCACCGAGGCGGGCAGCGGCAGGACGCCGCGAAAGACACCCGGGTCGATGGCAACCGTGGCCGCCGAGAGGCCGCGGCCCGCGAGCATCTGCGCCAGCAGACCCCCGGTCGAGTGCCCGATCACGACCGGCTTTCTGTCCAGGGCGCGGATGACCTCGGTCGTGTGGTCGGCGACCTGCTTCAGGGTCTTTCTGGCGAGGACATCAGGTTTCGCCCGTGCCTCCTCCACCGTCTCGGGATCGCCCGGCCAGTCGGGCGTGAGCGGCGCGTAGCCGGCCCGCTCGAAGAAGTCCGCCCAGGTGGCCCAGCTGCCCGGCAGCAGCCAGAGCCCGTGGACGAAGACGACCGGAGTCGTACCGGAGGCATTTGCTGCCTCGATCTGCCTGCTCTCGCGTTCCGAAATGGAGGCCGTGCCAGCTCCTCTCGATGAGGCCGATGGCGGTTCTGGGCTGTGCTCCCTACCGCAGGTACGCGTCCGTCCCGTCGAGCCAGTCCTGCCGCGGCGGGCAGAAGATGTCCATGTCGACCGTCTGCTCGAGCGCCTCGGCCTTGTGCGGCACGCCGGAGGGAATGTGGAGCACCTCGCCGGCGTGGACGTCGATCACCTCGGACTGCTCCTCACCGAGCCAGAAGCGCAACGTCCCCTCGAGGATGCACGTGAGCTGCTCGTTCTCGTGGTCGTGCAGCGGCACGATGGTCCCCGTTTCGAGGTAGAGGTGCGTCACCATCATCCGCTGGGTGCTGATGAAGCGTCGGTGCAGGCCCGGCTTCATCTCCGTCTTCGGGATGTCCTCCCAACGGTGCAGCGTCGCGCCGAGTTCGTTCACGTACTGTCTCCTCTCGACCCGCTCGGGCGAGCGCCCGTGGCGGCGTCCGTCGAACCGATCGGATCGACCATCGCGTTGTCGGGGATGTCGTCGTGCGCCCGCTCCCCGTCCGTGTAGTGCTTGGGCGCCGGCCAGGGCGCCAGGATCAGCAAGAGCCGCGTGCTCTCGTGCGCATGCAGCGAATGGCCCTCGTTCGGCTCGAACGTGATCAGCGTGCCGGCGTCGCACTCCGCTTTCTCCCCCGAGGCTTCGACCGTCACGCGGCCCGTCACGACCTGCACGACCGCGCGCTCGCGAACCTGGTGGTCGCCCATCGTCTCACCGGCCTGGAGATCCACGGCGATCGCGCGACATTCGGGAGAGCTGAACAGGACGAGCGGCATCTGTGTGTCCTTCCTCGACACACGGGGAGCATCCGCTCCCGGCTCCCGCGGCCGTTGCTTCTCGGACGAGGACGGGAGCGACATCAGATCCCAGCGCTTCATCGTCGTAGGCTAGGCGATCACGAACGTCCGACGCGGCGTACGATTCGCCGCCGTGAAGGCGCTCGTCAAGAGCCGCGCCGAGCCGGGGGTCTGGCTCGAGGACGTTCCCGAGCCCGAGATCGGGATCAACGACGTGCTGATCAGAGTCGGCACGACCGGAATCTGCGGCACCGACGTCCACATCCACCGCTGGGATGCTTGGGCGCAGCGGACGATCCCGGTCCCGCTCGTGATCGGCCACGAGTTCGTGGGCGAGGTGGTCGAGGTGGGCGCGAACGTCACCGGCTTCGCGCCGGGCGAGCGTGTGAGCGGCGAGGGGCACGTCGTCTGCGGGCGCTGCCGCAACTGCATGGCGGGCCGCCGCCACCTGTGCGCCCACTCGATCGGCCTCGGCGTCCAGCGGCCCGGCGCATTCGCCGAGTACGTCGCCCTGCCCATGACGAACGTCTGGCACCACTGGCCGCGCGTCCCCGACGAGGTGGCGGCGATCTTCGACCCGCTCGGAAACGCCGTGCACACCGCGCTGACGTTCCCAGTCCTCGGCGAGGACGTGCTCGTGACGGGTGCCGGCCCGATCGGCTGCATGTCGGTCGCGGTCGCGCGCCACGCCGGGGCGCGTCACATCGTGGTCACGGACCTCGAGCCGAACCGACTGGAGCTCGCGCGGCGGATGGGCGCGACGCTCGCGGTCGACCCGCGCGAGCGCGACCTCGCCGACGTGCAGCGAGAGCTCGGGATGACCGAGGGATTCGACGTCATGTTCGAGATGTCGGGCAACGCGGACGCGCTCCGGACCGGGATCGGGCAGATGGCCCACGGCGGTCGCATCGCGATCCTCGGGATCCCCACCGCCGCGGTGGAGCTCGACCTCGATCCGGTGATCTTCAACATGCTCACGCTGAAGGGGATCTACGGTCGCGAGATGTACGAGACCTGGTACCAGATGAGCGTGATGATCGACTCGGGCCTCGACGTCTCGCCGGTGATCACCGACCGCTTCGCGTACACGGACTACGACGAGGCGTTTGCGATCGCGGGCTCCGGCGGCTCGGGCAAGGTGCTTCTCGACTGGAGGGAGGCCGGGTAGATGTACGGCGCAGTGCGTGACGACCTGCGGGCAAGGCTCGCCGGGCTCGAGGCCGACGGGCTGCTCAAGCGCGAGCTCGTGATGACGACGCCGCAGGGCGCGCACGTCGGCGTCGCCGAGCGCGGGGAGCTCCTCAACCTCTGCGCCAACAACTACCTCGGTCTCGCAAACCACCCCGAGATGGTCGCGGCCGCACACGAGGCCCTCGACCGGTGGGGCTACGGCATGGCGTCCGTCCGCTTCATCTGCGGCACCCAGGCGCTGCACCGCGGGCTCGAGGAGCGCCTGTCGGAGTTCCTCGGCACCGAGGACACGATTCTCTTCGGCTCCTGCTTCGACGCGAACGGCGGCGTCTTCGAGGCGCTGCTCGACGAGACCGACGCGGTGATCTCCGACCAGCTCAACCACGCGTCGATCATCGACGGGATCCGGCTCTGCAAGGCGCGACGGCTTCGTTACGCGAACGGCGACATGGACGAGCTCGAGGCGCGCCTGGTGGAAGCGTCCGACGCACGCTTCCGCCTGATCGCAACCGACGGCGTCTTCTCGATGGACGGTTACGCCGCCAAGCTCGACGAGATTTGCGACGCGGCCGAGCGGCACGACGCTCTCGTGCTCGTCGACGACTCGCACGCGGTTGGCTTCGTCGGGCCGCAGGGCCGGGGCACGCATGCGCAGTTCGACGTCGTGGAGCGCGTCGACATTCTCACGGGGACGCTCGGCAAGGCGGTCGGCGGCGCGAGCGGGGGGTACGTGTCCGGCCGGCAGGAGGTCGTGGACATCCTGCGCCAGCGCGCCCGGCCGTATCTCTTCTCCAACAGCGTCGCGCCGGTCGTCGTCGGCGCGAGCCTCCGCGCGCTCGAACTGATCGAGCGCTCCGACGACCTCCGCGACCGCCTGTGGGCCAACACGCGCTCGTTTCGCGCGCAGATGACCGAGCTCGGGTTCGACGTCTTGCCCGGCGACCACCCGATCGTCCCGGTGATGGTCGGGGATGCATCCGAGGCGGCGCGGTTCTCCCAGGCGCTCGTCGCGAACGGCGTCTTTGCCGTCGCGTTCTCGTATCCGGTCGTGCCGCTCGGCACGGCCCGCATCCGCACCCAGATGTCCGCTGCCCACACGCATGCCGACCTCGAGACCGCGGTGCAGGCTTTCGTCGCCGCCCGCGCCGAGACGTCCGCGTGACGACGGGCTTTACGCGACACTCGGCGGGGTGACGTAACGGCGGGTGTGGACGTCGGCGTCGGCGAAGACCTGCGTGTCCGTCCGGCGCTCCCAGAGCGCGACCTCGACGCAGGAGACCAGACTCACGATCCCCATCCCGGCGAGGACCCCCGCAAGCACCGCGCTGAGGATCGGCTCGAAGACGAGCGAGGCGGCCGCGAGAACCGCGACGCCGAAGGTGCTCGGCAGCATCCCTTCCGCGACCGCCCGCGCGAGCGACGCGCGGCGGACGTCCTGCGGCAGCGGCTCGGCCGTCGGCTTGCCGAGGAGCAGCCAGCGGCGGTCGGTGACGAGCGCGAGGGCGCATATCCCCGCTCCCAGCGCGAGGCCGACAGCGGCGGCACGGCCTTCGGCGCCTGCGACTATCGATCCCGCGAACGCGACCCCGGCGAGCGCGAGACGAATGCCGGACAGCACGAGGCGCTGATGGACGACCCGGTAGACCGCGGGCGGCACGCCTGGAGGTCTAGCACCGCGTTCGGCGCACTCGGTGTCGCCCGACCGCGCGCGTCGCACCGCTTGACACGAGGTTCCGGCAGTCTCTACGTTGGCTGGGCCGCTATGTCTGCACGAGCCGGTACGTCGCTCCGCGACCTGCCACGAGGCACACGACGAGGGCTGCGGATCGCGCTCTCGTTGTTGCGGCGCACCTATCAGGGAGCCGACCACGTCGTCTACCTGTATGAAAGGACAAACACGTAACCCTTCTCCAAGAAAGGACGTGGAACAGGTGAAGCACGCATCTGTGCGCCTCATCGCCGGCGTGGCCGGCGCTCTTGCCCTCGTCGCGTCGCTCGTCGTAGCGGCCGCGGGGACGGCGGGCAACGAGGCTCAGGCGGCCGCGACGTACCCGGCGCCGAAGGTGCCGAACGCGGCAGCCCTCAAAAAGCAGTACGGCGGTCAGTCGATCACGTTCATCGGCGACTCCGTCGGCGGGGGTCACACGCGTGACGTCGCGCTCGCGAAGCAGTTCACGAAGGACACCGGGATCAAGGTCAAGGTCGTCCCGCACCCGGCTGCCTCCGACGCCTCGTACTCGCAGCTCGCGCGCGTCTTCTCGTCGAAGTCGTCGTCGTTCGACGTCGCGATGATCGACGTCGTCTGGCCGGGCGCCTTCGCGCCCTACCTCGTCGACCTGAAGCCGAAGCTCGCAAAGGAGGCGAAGCAACACGCGCAGGGGATCATCCAGAACGACACGATCGACGGAAAGCTCGTCGCGATGCCGTGGTTCGGTGACTTCGGGATCCTCTACTACCGCACGGATCTCCTGAAGAAGTACGGCTACACGGCCCCGCCAAAGACCTGGAACCAGCTCTTCGCCATGGCGAAGAAGATCCAGGACGGGGAGCAGGCCTCGAACGACAAGTTCTACGGCTTCGTGTTCCAGGGCAACTCGTACGAGGGCCTGACGTGCGACGCGCTCGAGTGGTACCAGTCGGCCGGGGCCGGCGGGTTCATCGACAACGGCAAGGTGACGATCAACAACCCGAGGGGCGCCAGGATCCTCACCCAGTTCGCGAACCAGATCGGCAAG
>JBIOTQ010000057.1:0-9489 GCA_044866075.1 Actinomycetota bacterium
GCGCAGGTAACGAAATCCGGACGGAAGGTCGCGGCCGCGATGATCGCCCGCGGCGTCTGCGACGGGAAGTACGTCCAGATGTACCTGACGTACGGCTCGATCTAGCCGCTAACGCGGGAACCGGCGGCGCAACAGCGAGACGCCGACGGCAGCGGCCCCGGCGAGCAGCGCGATCCCGAGACCCAGCGGCGACCCGACGCCCGTGGCCGGCAGCGCCGACGCCTTCCCCGAGAAGGTCCGCGAGGTCCTCGTCCCGAGGACGCGGCTCGAGTTCGACGCGGGGCATGTCGACGGCCCGCACGTCGGCGGCGTCGGCGGCGGCTTGTACCCCTCCGGGAAATTCCGCGCCTTGTTCAGTGGCGGCCCTTCGTCGTACGGAGCGGGGCACGTCCCCGTGAAGTCGCAGATCGGCGTGTCGCCCGTACCGTCGCCGTCCGTGTCGACGAAGATGAGCCCGCCCTGATCGATGAGATCCGTGTTCGGGATTCCCGGAGTTAGCGGCAGCTTGCTTCCGTCGAGCGGATTGTTGCACGGCGGCAGCATGAGCACGTTGGATGTCGCCGGTGCGCCGTCCGGCGTGCGGATGTTGTCCTGCCAGCAGTTCGTCAGCCCGATCCCGTCCCACCCGAAGTCGGTCTCGTTCTGCGATCCCCCGGGTTTTGCGGCGTTGTACATGCGGTTGCCGAGGAACTGGTTCCCCTCGCTCACGAACGGCGGCGCGAACGGACCGCCGTCGACGACCGGGGCGCCGGGCCCGAGCAGGAGGCCGGGACCGTTGATGAACCACACTCCGTAGTTCTTGTGTCCCCAGATGTCGTTGTTGCGGACGACGTTGTTGTTGCCGCTGGCGATGATCACGCCCATGCCGACGGGGATCAGGATCGAGTTCGCGAACACGGTGGCTTTCACGTCGGAGTCGGGCGAGTAGACGTTGAAGTTGTTGTCGTGGACCTTGTTGTTCTCGAACAGCAAGTCGTTCTGCGGATAGTTCGGGTGATCGGTCTCCGAGTCGGTCACGAAGCCGACGGCGTTGTCGTAGAGCTCGTTGTCGTGGAACCACACGTCGTCGCCTTGCGTCCCGGAGTAGCCGAGGACGTTGTGGTGCGACTTGCAATACCGGATCTCATTGGCGACGCGCGCTCCGTGGAGATCCGCGGAGCTCCCGGGGTAGATCCCGCCGTCACCGCCGCCGAACGCCTCGCAGTACTGCATCAGCCCGTGGTCGTTCGCGAACGTGAGGAAGGGGTACTCGCGCGCGTATCCCGATACGACGTGATCGATCACGAAGCCGTCGGTGTCGAGGATGTAGATACCGTGGTCGAAGCCGTGCCACGCGGAGAGGTTTTCGATGATCAGCCCGTCGGAGCGGTCGCCGCGGATCGTGACGTGCTTCTTGAACTCCGCGTCGATGACGACGTCACCAGGCTTCTGTCCCATGCCGCGCAGCGTGATGTTGTTCTTGCCGACGATCGCGACGAGGTTCTCCGCGTTCGGCTTCGCGAGCATGTACTCGTACGAGAAGGTGCCGTTCGGGTTGTCCGGAGTGCCGTTCGGGACGAGACGGCTCGGCTCCTCCTTGTAGAAGCCGGGCCAGATCCGGATCAGGGTCGGCGTTGTGTTCCCGGCAGGTAGGCTGTCGATCGCGGACTGGATGTGCTCGAACGGGCATTCGCCCGTCTTGCAGACGTCGATCGTCTTCGCGTGGGCGCGGTTCAGGTCGGGGACCTTCCCGGGCCGCGGCGGCGACGGCACCGGCCGCTCAGCGTGCCCGAAGGCGGCGCTCGGAACGAGGATGGCCGCGGACAGGACGGCGGCAAGAAGAGCGTGACGGCGCATCGAGGGGATCTCCTTCTTCGACTGTGGTCGAAGGAGGGTTCTCTCCCGGCGCGGCGGTTCCCTGCCCGGAGGCTTAGCGGAGCGCGGCCGGCGGCGCGTTGCCGCAGGTCGCGGGCGTGATACCGGCGGTTTCAAGGGCGGTTCGGGCCGACGAGCGTCCCAGGTTCGCCGACCGCCAAGACGGTTCAGGTGCAAGGAGCTCCGCTTTTATGCACAAGGCCTCGCGCAGCCGCGCGGCGTCCGGCTCTGTGAACCGGTCGAGGAACGCCGCGAGGACGGGGACGGCGTCGTTCCCGAGCACGGACCCGAGGTAGTCCACGTCGATCTTCCCGGTCGCTTCGAAGCGCGCGATATTGCGCTCGGCGACGAACCGTTCGGGGTTCATGACGTTGATCGTCAGGAGCGTCAGGAACGCGACCGCCAAGAAGCCGGCGACAACATTTGCGCGCCGCGACCACCAGATCGCGCCGAGCAACACCAGAAGGATCGCACCGATCGCGACGATCGCCACGTAGCCGACGAACCGATCGGTCGTGAAGCCGAAGGTACCCTCGTAGAGGGCGAGGCGCGTGACGGCGGAGGCGAGCACCACGCCGGTGAGGCAGACCATCGCGGTGACGAGACCGCGGAACCATCGCTCGTGGCCGGGATGGTCGCGGCGCCCGGCGTCCCACGTCGCGAGGATCACGAGGATCGTCAGCGCGGCCGCCGCGGCCAGCTGGAAGAACCCCGAGCGCGCATACTCGGCATACGACAGCCCCTTCGTGACCGACACGCGATGGTGTCCGCCGAAGAGGTTGGCGAATTGCACGACGACGAACGCTGCGAAGAGGAGATCGATCCCGCCGAGCAGCGTCGCCCACTCGGTGAAACCGAGGATCGGGTCGCGCTCAACCGGGACGCGGGCCTTCTCCTCGGAACCGTTGCCGAGGGCCGTCCGCCACACGATCGCGACCATGACGATGCCGGCGAGTGTCAGCGCGACGTGCGACAGGAGGTTGCTCAGGTTCCATTCGGGGAGGAACGACGACAGCAGCCGAGCGAACACGCGGTCGCCGGACGCGAGCAGCGACGCGAAGAGCGCGAGGATCGGAGCGACCAGCAACGTGGTTCGGAGGATCACGCGCGTGCGCCGGCGATCGCCCGGCGCCGTGAACGGCGCGCGCAGGAATCGAGGGACGTGAAGCGATCGCTCGAGGAACGCGAGCGCGCGCGGGAAGAGGCCGGTGAACGACAGCTGGGTGATCGGCCCGAACTCGGCGGTCGCGGCCAGCGCGATCAGAGCGGACGACGCGAGGATGTTGAGGGAGACGAGCGGAAGGGTCGCGCGGAGCGCAGGGAAGATGGACAGCACGATCGCTCCGCCGAGGAGAACGTCGGTCTCGCGCGAGCGCGGTATCACCGTGCGAAGCGCGGCCGCGAACAAGACGACGAAGAGTGGGATCGAGAGGCCCGGCCGCTGGCCGTTGACCGCGAGATCGAACGCGACGCCTAAGCCTGCGATCGCGACGAGGGTGCGCGGAGATGCTTCGGGGGAATCGAGCTCCGGCAGCGTGGAAGGGAGAGCCGGAGGGCGCGGGTCCATCCCCGCGACGCTAGCGGGCCGCTGAACCTCCGGCCATGTCCTTTCGGGCAGCGATCTCGGAGTCGAGAGCCAGGAGCTTCAGGAGCATGCCCACGCCTCGGTCCGGCGGAAGCGGGATGACGAAGGCCTTCGCGACGGCTTTCGGCCGGTGCGGCCGGTGCGGCCGGACCCGCCGATGGACGACCGCCGCCTGCCTGACCACCCGGCGGGTCGACGTCGACCGCGAGACGCGCGCGGTCGTTCCCCGGTCGACGAAGATCTCGGTCACGTAGAGGTACCCGTCGCTCCCTTTCACGACGCCGGTGCCGATCTGCTTGTACCGCGAGCCGAGGATGTGCGCCCGGTGGCTGCTGGACGCCATGAACGCCCTGTGCACCGAGGACACCGTGGGACCGCGACCGACGTTCTCCCCGATCGCGCGCCAGCCGCGGACCTCGGACGTCAGGGAGGAGTCGTGGTAGATGCTCCGCCGCGACGCCATCTCGGCGCTGTGCCGATGCGCGATCGACACCAGGTCGGACGCGATGGAAAGTTTCCCGAGACCGCGCTCTGCTCGCTCTGCATTGACGAGGGTCACCAAGCGGCTCTCGTTGGACGACAACGCAGACGCGATGGGGGAAGGGGGAAGTGCGACGGCGAGAAGTATCCCTACGAGAGCGGCGGTTAGGAGCCCTCGACGGGCCCTTACCCCCAGCACCGGCGCGCACACTAAAGGCCTCCGCGGGTCGAATCAAGTTGGCTGGTTGTTCCAACCCTCGGCCTCGGCACGACGGGTTCACGTCTTAAATCCACATGTGAATGCGCTGATAACGGAAGCGAGGCGGACCCGCCGGCCCCGTGTCCGCCTCCTGGCTTCCTGACCCCGGAAGCCGCAGGACGTGGTGCGGCGACGCTACCGCGCCCACGTAGCGAGATGGCCTCGCTGCTCCGACGTTCACTCGAGGAGGAGTGAACTTTGGTGCCCGGAGGAATGAATGGGACGTGCTCGATTAGGCTCTGCGCCTCATGTCCTCGGTGATGGGCGGGCTCCCCTCGCGGATCAACGTCGTTCCGCTGCCCGATCTCGGGACGACGGATCTGCTTGCCTCGATGCCCGTCGCGGAAGCGGCGCTCGTGTGCGTGCGTCCGTCGGTCTCGAGGTTCCTCGCGCTCGAGCCGGCCGTCCGTCTCGGCGCGGATCCCGAGGCGATCCACGACATGCGCGTGGCCGCGCGGCGTATCCGCACCGCGCTCCACCTTTTCCGCGGCGCCGTCCCCGCGGGGACGGAGGAGCTGCGGGCCGAGATCAAGTGGGCGGCGACGTTCCTCGGCGCCGTGCGCGATCTCGACGTGCAGCGCCTGTCGCTCGTGCAGGTCCTCGAGGATCTGCCGGCGGAGGAACGTGCCGTCGTCCACGCGCTCGACGATCTGCTGGCGGGACGCCGCGCGGACGCGCACGCGCGAATGGTTGATGGTCTCGACGCGCCCCGGTTCTATCGCCTCCGCACCGACCTGGTCGATCTGGGTCGCGGCCCGGGCCTCGCGCCGGTTCAGATGTCCCCCCCGATCGCCGCCGCCGCTCCCGATATCGTTCGCCGCTCCTACAGGGCCATGCGACGCGCCGGGAAGCGTCTCGGTCCCGATTCACCGTCGGCCGCCTTGCACGCGCTCCGTTTGAAGTGCAAGCGCGCTCGGTACGCCATCGAGTTCGTCGCGCCCCTCTACGACGACACCGCCGACCCGCTCATCTCGCGGCTCGTTCGCTTGCAAGACCTGCTCGGTGATCTCCACGATGCTGAAGATGCGACGCATCGCTGGGGCGAGTTCACGGTGGGGAACGAGGGGGTGCTCCCCGATGGATCGGCATTCGTGCTCGGCCGCCTCGCGGAACGATCGGCGACCGCGGCACGCTCGTTACGCCGCAAGTTCCCGAAGAGGTTCCGCGCCGTTCGCGGGCGTCGCTGGAAAGAGCTGAAGCGGGTCATGGACGCGCACGCGTCGGTGTGACGTGCAACTCATCGTCGTTCGTCACGCGATCGCGTACGAGCGCGACGCCGTTCGCTGGCCCGACGACCGCGACCGACCCTTAACCCCCGAGGGGGAGACGAAGTTCCGCAAGGCCGCGCAAGGGATCGGACGCGTTGCCGGAAACGTCGACACGGTTCTCTGCTCGCCGTTGGTGCGCGCCTGGCGCACGGCCGAGATCCTCTCCGAAGAGGCCGGCTGGCCCTCGCCATTGGTGTTCGATGCCTTGGAGCCGGAGCGCTCTGCGGCCGACGTCGCCGCCGCATTGATGCCGCATCGCATGAGGGACACCGTCGCCCTGGTCGGACACGAACCGCTGCTCGGCGAGATGATCTCGTTCCTCGTGACGGGGTCCGCTTCCCGCGGAGCGTTCCCGCTCAAGAAAGGAGCGGCGGCGTCCGTCGACGTCTACGGCGACATCCCCAACGGATCGAGTCTGCGTTACCTGCTGACGCCGAAGATAGAGCGCGCGATCAAGTCGTGACGCGCCGCCGCGTCGAAGGGCGACGAGGTGCGGCGTGCCTGTCCTCCGTTCCCATCGACGCGATCACCGGTTCGATCTCGAAGCGGATCGACCGGAAGACCTCGGGGACCGAGCCGCGCGCGTCGATGACCGCGAACTGGTGACGCGACGCCAGGTAGCGGAACTCGAACAGCAGTCGAGTCTGATACTCCACGAACGTGTGGTAGACGTCCGGCCCGCGCAAGAAGTCCTGGCCGGATTCCCAGTAGTCGAATCCTGTGCTGGTGAGCACGCGCGGCAGCAGGTGTTCGACGTCGACGTCCAGATAGATGACCTTGTCGGGGACGAGGGCGAACCCGTACAGGTTCTCCATCCATTCCAGCGGCACGCCGCGGACGGCCGCACGTGCGATGAGCGAGAAGATGTAGCGGTCGGCCAGCGCGACCATGCCGGCCTTCAGCGCCGGCACGATCTGGCGTTCGAGGCGATCCCAGAAGTCCGTCGCGTAAAACAAGTTGAGCGTGAACGGGTCGAGCGTGTGACCCTGTTTCGCGCGCTTGATGCCGGGCCCTGCCAGCTCCGATCGCGTCAGCCCGGTGTCGAGCACCGCGACCCCACGGTCTTCGAGCCATTCCTTCAGGAGAGCGATCTGCGTGGAGCGCCCGACGCCGTCGGTCCCTTCGACCACGATCAAGCGGCCGGGCATGTCTTCGCTCGAGATCGTGGGCGGCGGCTCACCGAAGAATTGCACTGCGGTCATGCCTGCACGTCCTTCCGACGCGCGGCCTCCTCGAGGTACCGGCCGCGAAGCCCCGCCTCGCGCAGGGCATCGTTCACGTTGCCGGCGTCCGCCCGCTTGATGCCCTCGAGGTAGGGCTTCACCAGATCGCGCATCTTCTGCTGCTGCACGACGAGCGGCTCGGTCGCCTCCATTCGCACGAGCCCGAACTCGTCGATCATCTGCTCGTACTCTTTCTGGATGAGTCCCTGGTACATCCGGAACGATTCGAGCGTGTCGTCCGCGAGTCCGAGGTCGAGACCGGCCTCGTAGTACTTGAACGTCGGACGGGCCTCGGAGATGCGGTTGATCGCTTCGTCCAGTGGGACGTCGTAGTAGAACGCGACGGTCGGTCGCACTGCGAACGAATACAGCTTGTGCAGCCACGGCCGGCTGACGCCGCGCACGGCATCGCGCGCGAAGGCCGTGTACACGTAGCGGTCGGCGAGCACGATCGCACCGGCCTGGAGCGCCGGCAGGATCTGCGCGCGGACGCGATTCGCGAAGTCGGCCGCGTGGATGAGGCTGAACGACATCGGCGAGAGCAGATGCCGCTTCTTCCCGCGCTTCGTCGTCCCCTTCACGATGGGGGACGAGTTCCACTCGCTGAAGAGCACCAGGTATCCCTGGGACACGAGCCACTTGTGGAGGAGATCGAGCTGCGTGCTCTTCCCCGAGCCGTCGATGCCCTCGACGATGAACAGGCGCCCGGGCAGCTCCTCGGTCCGGAACGGCGTCACGGTTCGTCTTCCCGCGATTTGATCGCCAACGACCGCCCGAACACGGCGCGCGTGCGTGAGCCCAGCAGCTCGGACCAACGGCCCGGCCGCAGCGGACCGACCACCGAAACGGTCGACCGCGTGGTCTTGATGGACGCCGTCGTGCCTGCCGGGAGTCGCAAGTCGATCGCGTCCGCAACGGCGAGTGCAACGGCGGCGCGCCCGATCATCGAGGGATCGTAGGTGCTGAGGAGTGAGCGGAAGGGTTTCATACCGGCACCGTGCTTGTCCGCACGACGGAGGATAGCAGCGACGAGAGCGAGCTGCGGATGAGAGAAACCCGAGAGGTCGCCGGAGAGCATCGCGGACGCGGCGTGCTCGTGTCGGTTGTACGCGTCGATCGCCATACCGGCGTCGAGGATCGTCGCGGCATGGCGCAGCATCTCGAGCATCTCGGGCTGAGGCGTGGGAGAGATCTCCCTGAAGAGCTGCGTCGTGAGCTCGGCTCGTCTGTCGGCCCGCGTGGTGTCGGTCGAGAATCGTGCCGCGAGAGATGCGATCGAGGATGCGCGCACGGCTTCGGCACTCGGCATCTCGTCGGAGAGCGCTTCCATCGCCAGGCCTTCGCGCAATCCCTTGCCTGACACCGTCATCTCGTCCGCACCGAGCGCGTCCATCAACGTACGAACGATGAGCGCGCCGGCGACGATCGAATCGGCGCGGTCCGGGTTCAACCCGGCGAGCGTCTCGCGCTTCTTGATCGGGCGGGTCTCGACGAGACCGACCAGCGTGTCGACGCGCGCGAGCGAAAGAACGTAGCCGTGCAGTCGTGGGATCGGATAGCTGCGTTCGCGCCGGTCCATCTTCGCGAGATTCCGGATCGTTCCGCCGGTCCCGACGAGGCGGTCGGTGGTCGAGAGCGCCGGGATGGCGGACTCGACGGCACTCGTGACGTGATCGACCAGACGCCGCCGCTCGCCACGCGACGGAGGATCCTCGGTGAAGAAGCGATCGGCGAGGAGAAGAGCCCCGAGGGGCAACGTCCATGACTTGGTGAGCGTCCGGTCTCGGAATCGCGTTATCTCGACGCTGCCTCCTCCGACGTCGAGAAGTGTCCCCTTCTCCACCGGCAGGCTGTGCACCGCACCCAAGAACGAGAGAACCGCTTCGCGGGCTCCGTCGATGATCTCGATGTCGACCCCTGCATGGTTGCGGATGCGATCGATAAAGGGCGCACCGTTCGTCGCGTCTCGGACGGCGGCCGTGGCGACCGCCAGAACCCGCGATGCCCCGCACCCGCGCGCCTGCGCGAGGAAGTCCTCGAGGGCGTCCAGCGTGCGCTCGGTGGCCGCCGCGGTGAGTGTGCCGCCCGCGGCGATGTCGCTCGCTAAACGCAGGGGGGCGCGCGATTCGGCCAGTGTCTCCACGCTGTTCCCGGTGGCCGATCGGACGACGATCATCCGGCCCGAGTTGGAGCCGATGTCGATGACGGCGATGGGTTGATCGGCCACGCGCGAACCCCGCTCGCAAGAGTGGAGGGCGAGCCTAGCAACCTCTCCTGGCGGGTCGGCAAGTCCTTCCGAGCGCGCTGGGTGAACGGAAGGTGAATATCGGGATCGCGGGTCAGATGCCGGTTGGGAGCGTCACGACGAACGTCGTGCCGCGACCCAGCTCGCTCTGGGCTTCGATCCGACCGCCGTGCTGTTCGGCGACGTGCTTGACGATGGCCAGGCCGAGACCGGTGCCACCGGTGTCGCGGGATCTTGCGCGGTCGACGCGATAGAAGCGTTCGAAGATCCGGGGCAGGTCACGCGCGGGGATGCCTATACCGCTGTCGCTGACGGAGATCCGGGCGTCTGCGTTCCGCGGGGACACCTCGACACGGATGCGTCCGCCGGGGCGTGTGTAGCGGACGGCATTGTCGAGAAGGTTGCTAACCAGGAGGGCCAAGTCCTCTCCCGATCCGTTCACGGTTACAGGGGTCGCCTCCACCTCGAGCGACAGAGCGGCCTCGCGGATCCGTTCGTTCATGCGGTCGAGCTCTTCCCGAGCCAAGGCGTCGAGGCGAACAGGTTCGAACGACGCACGCTCGCTTTCGAGCCGC
>JBIOTQ010000058.1:0-5172 GCA_044866075.1 Actinomycetota bacterium
GGGCCAAGCCGCGTCTTCTCTGGGCCGAAGCCAAACAAGTTGATCGTGCCAGCGACACTCAGGCCCGCGATGAGCAGCAACCCGACCAACAGAGAAGCAAGGGCGACTCGCCTGAATCGTCGCCGCCGTGCCTTCTCCGAGCGCGGAGGGATAGATGCTATCTGTTCTTCCAAGAGCAAAGTCCTCGTCAACACCGACCGCTTCAGCTCTGGCGAAATAGGAACACGCAAGGTTTCGAAAAGTTCGCGAAGATTAGTCTCATCGGCCCTCATTCGAACTCCTCGCCGTCCGAGACGCGCATGACCTCAGCGAGTTTCTCGCGCGCCCGATGTAAGCGACTCTTGAGCGTGCCGACACGCCAACCTAAGACAGCGGCTGTCTCGCGTTCGCTCAGATCAGAAAGATAGTAAAGGGTTACCGCGGCGCGGAGGTCCTCGGGAAGCCTCGAGACCGCCTCGCGTAGCACGAGCCGTCGTTCAACTTCATCGCTCGGACTGATGGGAGCGGCAATTGGGCTATCCCTGGGTCCCTCGCGAAGCTGAGCTCTCACCTCATCCCGCGCTGAATTAAGAGTGATTCGCCAGAGCCAGGGTCCAAACTTCTCGCCGTCAGCCAATTGGGCAAGGTGACGCCAGGCTCGGAGAAAGGCTTCTTGCAACACATCTTCCGCCAAGCGATCATCCCTTGTCCAAGCGCGAGCGAAGGTCAATACGTTAGAAGCGTGCCGGTCGAAGAGCAGTTCGAAGGCAAGGGTCTCGCCGTCCCTTGCGGCCTTGACCAGCACTCCGTCCGACGAGTGCTCATCGAACATCGCCTCTCTCACAAGCACCTACTTCATAGACGGAACGGAGAAGCCGAACGTTCGCTCACGACCAAGATTTTTCGTTCTCACGTGCGACGCGAACGAGTGGTCCCTACGTCCGACAGGATCCTCAACCGACCCGGGAGCCCTATCTTCGGTGGACCCAACTGTCATCATGTGCAAAAAATCGCCCCAGCTCACGGGAGAACCGTTTTCGCTGGTGAAGCGACATGGCAAGACTCGACGGGGCGGCTACATGGGCAACCGGAATAACGCCAGATGGGCTGCCGAGGCTCGGAAGCGCAGGCGACAGCATTCTCGTAACGGTTTCGCCGCGGGCCGATGAACCTGCGGCCCATCAGTCGCTTTGAGGTTCCTGCCGGTTAGTCCACTCGGCGCGGGTCTTCAGGAAAGCGTTCCGGGTTCGAAGCATACGCCGCATATACCAGCGCACGAACAGGACGTCGATCGGCCAACTCAGTGGCCACATCAGCGACGCGTACGTCACGTCATCGATGACGAGGGTGCCCTCCGGGCGCGGCTCGAAGACGTGTTCGTGGCGCCAGTGGGAGAACGGACCCGAGCGCATCTCGTCGACGAATCGATGCGGCCGGTCGAACTCCGAGATCCTGGACGTCATCCTCCATCGCAGGCCGAGGCGTTTCGCCTCGAAGGTGACCTCGTCGCCGAGCTCGAGCAAGCCTTCGCGCACGCCGGCCACGGCGCGTTCGCGCCCGGCGCCGGTCGAATCGACGTGCAGTGCCACGTCGCGCGAAAGATCGAAGCAACGCTCGGGCCTTGCCTTCACGATCATCCGAAGAGAGATGCGCGGCACGATCACGCCCCTCCGCGCCGCGGGTAGATCCACGCGAGCGCCGTCTCGAGATCCGGGTGCGCGAACGCGAAGCCGCTCTTCATGAGTTTCGCGGGCACGACGCGTTCGCTCGACAGCAGCACCTCCCGGGTGCGCGCCGGGCCGAGCGCGGTCTTGAGAGCCCATGCGGGGACCGGCATGACGAAGCCGCGCTTGGCCTTCGCGAGCCTCGCCGCGAACTCGGACTGGCGGGGGACGTGTGGCGCCGTGAGGTTCACCGGCCCGCCGATCGTCTCGTCGCCGATCAGATGGGCGATCGCCGCGACCTCGTCCTGGAGCGAGATCCAACTCCAGAACTGCCTTCCGGTGCCCAGCCTCGGCGCGATCTTCCACCCGCTGAGGAATGGGAACAGGCCTCCGCGACGGGCGAGCACGATTCCGGAGCGGAGATGAAGGACGCGGATCCCGGCTTCCTCCGCCGGGCGGGTCGCCGCCTCCCATGCGACGCACACCGAAGCGCGGAAGCCTTCGCCGGCCGGCGCGTCCTCGGTGAGCTCGTCTTCGCCGCCGTCGCCGTAGTACCCGTTCGCAGACGCGCTGATGAACGTGCGCGGGTGCCGTTCCAGGCTCGTCAGTGCGCGGGAGAGGACGTCGGTGCCCCGTATGCGCGAATCTCGGATCCGCCGCCGTTGCCCCGGCGTCCAGGGTCGGGCACCGATGTTCGCCCCCGCGAGATGCACGACGTAGTCGATCCCCTCGAGCGCTTTCGTGTCGACGGAACCAATATCGGGATCCCAGCGGGCCTCGCCGGGCCCGGCCTCGCGCCGGACGAGCCGCACGACCTCGTCGCCCCGTTCGGCGAGATGGCGCACGAGCGCCGCCCCGATGAAGCCGTGGGAACCGGTGACCGCGCCCCTCATGACGGCTCCAATGCTCGCCGGTGGAGATGCCACGCGAGCAGGCTGCCCAAGACGAAACCGAAGCCATTGAGGACGCCGTGCGTCCTCGCCATCTGGTCGATCCGTAGCGCCGAGATCCCGATCGCGAGCCCGAGCGTGTATTGGACCGCGAGCGCCATCGCAGCAAGCACCGACAGGCCGGACATGGCGAGCAGTGCGCGAACGGGCGCGGGCAACACGCCTCGCATCGCGAGGGATGCGTGCGAGAAGGCGACGCAGGTCAGCGAGATCCCGATCATCGACGACCCGACGGCCGCCACGTCGTTCGAATAGGTGATTCCCGCCGCGACGACGGGCATCGCCGCGACGACCCCGACGGCGCCGACGAGTGCCAGCCTCGCCGCCGCTCCGCCTCGCGCGACGGCCGCCGACGTGCACGCGACGATCACCGTCGCGAACCCCGCGACGTGGAAATGCACGGCGGTCAACTCGACGATCGCGTCGGGGAAGTCCAGCGGTTGCGCTCCGAAGCCGGAAAAGATCAGCCATCCGGCGCCGAACGTGAGATAGCCGGACGCAGCGATGAGCGCGAGACGGTCGAACCGCATGGGCCTCGCCCTGACGAGCTCGAGAAGGCCGGACGACGACACGAGCGCGCAGTTCAGGAGCCACGGGATCGTGAGCAACGCGGCGACGGCGCCTGGAGGGCGCGTGAGCGAGATCACGACGATGACGCCCGTCAGGGGCATCGCGCGCTGGGCTTTCGCGCGAACCGATTCCGCGACGAGTGTGTTCCACCGGAGCAGATCTAGGGCGAGCGGTACCGCGACGAGCACGGCCATCGCGAATATGAGTTTCACGGCCGTCAGGTCGACCGCGTCGACTGCCCATATCGCGGCGAGTACGCACCACGCCGCGGCCCCGAAGAGCGGGAGCCGCGTGTTCACCTTCACCGCGTACGCCACGGCCATCACGCGCCGCCGAGGAGCGGGGAGAGCAGCGGAGCGAAGGAGGCCACGGTGTCGAACAGGCGCTCGGCGCGCGCCGTGTCGCCGTCGAGGTGATGGAGCATCTCCATCCCTATGTACGAGGCGACGAGCGCCTGGGCGAGCTCGCGAGCCGGCAGCATCGTAGCGAGCGGGGAGCTCCCGAGAAGTCGTTCGATCAAGCCCTGCGCCAGGTCGATCCATGGTTGGAGGCTGGCGAGCACTTCGCGCCGGAGGTCCGGGTGCGTGACGCACGCAGAGGCGAGCTCGGAGAGAACCGTGAGGTATCCCTGCTCGACATCCTCGGCGTAGAGCGCCCGTCCGACGGCGACCAGATCTTCGAGGGTCGCGATCTTCTCGGTCTCGCGCCCGTAGCGCTCGAGACGTTTCGTGCTGGTCGCCTGAAGCGTCGCCACGAGGAGCCCCTTCAGGCTCCCGAAGTGGTAGTAGATAAGCGCCTGGTTGAACCCCCCGATCTCGCCGATCGCCCGGGCGCTGGCCCCTGCCCCTCCGCGCGTCCGCACGGCCTCGAAGGCGGCGTCGATGATCCGCTCCTTCGTGGTGACCAGCGCGTCGGTGATCATCCGGCCTCTTAAACGATCGTTTTGAACTAACGTTTAAGATAGCCCTGAGCAGTAGGTTTGTCAAAGCAGACGGCCGAGGATATTCGGCTCAGGACATCCCGCTGCCCGACGCCGAGAACCTCGCGGGGTTCGGGAGGAATGCTCTCGAGGCCCTGAACGCGGGACCCCCTCCCGAACGGGCGGCGGCGCTGGCGGGCTGGCGGCCGAGATTCGGGTCAGCGACCGCAGCCGCATCACTCCGATCCTCCGCGTCCCATTCTTGAACTACCTGAAGGCTTGGTGGGCGCGGTTGGGATCGAACCAACGACCCCCACTTTGTAAGAGTGGTGCTCTACCACTGAGCTACGCGCCCGCCGGGCGATTCTAGCCCTCGCCTCGAAACCACCCGATGCGGAAAAACCTCACAGAGCGGCATCAAAGCCCCGGATAGTGGGTAACAATACGACCGGATTAATACCGGCAAACCGGAGATGGCTTTGGGGGGCCGGGAGGGAGATGCCCATGAGAGGCCGAGCGGCCCTCATCCCATTCATCGTCGTGCTCATCATTCTCTGCGCGGCGACGGTCGGGTTCGCGGCGTCCGGGGGAGAGCCTGGGCGGCCGGATCAACCGGGTAAGTCGCAGGCGTCGCCGGGGTCGAACAACGATGGGTCGAACCACGATCCGTCGAACCCCGACGGCACGTATCGCGGGAAGAGCAAGTCGACGCCGGATCAGGACGGGATCGGTGCGGATCACGGCGTCGTCAACAACGACAAGACAGGCGCCGGCACCGACGGCAACAACGGTTGCGGTAACGACGCCGACCGTGAGGACGACAACAACGGTTGGTGCGGTCGCAAGCCGGCGAACGGAAATCCGGCCCCGAGCGTCTCACCGACGGCGACGGCGACCACGTCCGTCGGGACGGAGGTCCTCGGCCGAACGTTCACCAGTCCGGAGGTGGCCGGACGGCAGTTGGCGCGAACGGGCGCACCGATCGCGAACGTGTTCTTCGCTGCGATGGCGTTGCTTCTGCTGGGACTCTCGTTGCGAGCGGTCGCGAGCGCGAAGCGCTAGATCACAAGAGGCGGCGGTCGGGACCGGG
>JBIOTQ010000059.1:0-4836 GCA_044866075.1 Actinomycetota bacterium
GCCGCCGATCGCCCACGCGCCGGCCGCGGCGCGGTCTGGGTCGATACCCATGAGCGCCGCGGCGCGACGATTCTGGGCGGCGCCGCGCATCGCGAGGCCGATCTCCGTGTGCTTGAAGAACCAGAAGAGGCCGGCCGACACTGCGAGGCCCGTCGCGAAGAGCCCGAGCGCTCCGAAGCGGATGCCGCTCGAACCGATGTCGACGCTGCCTTCGGGAAACACGCCGGGCGCGAGGCGCGGCGTGGTGCCCCAGATCTTCGCCGCGAGCGCGATGAGGAGTCCGGTAACCGCGACGGTGCCGACGGTCTGCGCGGTCGGCCCTTGCGACCGAAGACGGCGGACGAAGGCCCATTCGACGAGGACGCCGAGCGCCGCACCGAAGACGATCGCGAGCGGCAGCGCGACGCCGATCGGGACGCCGGCGCGGACGAGGGAGTTGGCGACGTAGGCGGATGTCATCGCCATCGCGCCGTGCGCCAGGTTGAGCACGCGCGACGCGCGATAGATCACAGAGATGCCGAGCGCGAAGATCGCGTACGCGCCGATCAGCGGGACCGACAGCAGGACGTGGGTGATGAACGCCATGTGATCAGCCGATGCCGCGCTCGGGCGTGGGGTCGCGAACGACGGCTTGGGCGCGCCACCCGCCGAACGTGCCCGTGTACTCGATCTCGAAGCCGCGCATCGTCGCGGCGGCGAACCGGTGCGGCGCGCCCGGCCACCGCAGTGCGTCCTGGATCGTCAGCCCGCTGCGGAACGTCATCCTGTCGAGGACCGCCTTGAGCCGGGCGCGGGTGAGGTGCGGGCCGACCTCCCGCAGCGCGTCGACCAGCAACTGCATTCCCACATACCCTCCGATCGCGAACGCGTTGTTCACGTCGGCATCCGGCTTCGTCCGGCGCAGATCCGCGACGAACTCCCGCATATCCGCTTGATTGGCGTACTCCTCGATGGGCGTCTTGTAGCCCGTCCAGACCCACATCTTGTGGCACTTCGCCTGGCAATTGACGGCGAAGTCGCGCGTGAACAACGGCTGCGCGAGACCGATCATCCCCGCCTTGCCACCGATCTGCCGACTCGAGATCGTCGGCGCTCCCGGCGTCGCCATCCACGTGAGCGCCGTCTGCGGCTCGAGGAACATGGCGAGGAAGTCGAAGCTCTGTGAGCTCAGCTCCTGCACCTCGTTGCCGTAGTTCGACTGGCCGGCGAGGACGCCGCAATAGCTGCGCTGGCAGTTGTTGTCGGCGTTGAACCCGTCGATGCCGCTGCCGGTGAGCCGCTTCACCTCCTCATTGAACGCACGGGCGGCTTCCACTCCGAACCTGTAGTTCTTGTCGAAGACGATCGCGAACCGCTTCGCGCCGCGCTTGCGCGCGTTCTGCGCCATGATCCGCGCACTCGACGCGGTCGCGACGGCCACCGGCCAGATCCATGGGTCGCGGTACTGACTGATGAGCATCCCGTCGGAGCCGATGACCGGGATCCCCGCGCGGCGAATGTCGCCGGCTTCGGTCACGACGCGCAGTCCTTCGGACGACGGTCCGACCGGGATCGCGAACACGCCCTGCTGGATGAAATTGCGCAAGAACTGCGCGCCGAGGTCCGCGCGCCACCCGTCGTCGACGTAGCGGATCTCGATCAGCCGCCCGCAGATGCCGCCCGATCGGTTCACCTTGTTGCGCACCGCCTCCATGGCGAACTGCACGTCACCGAGAAACGCGGCACCGATGCCGGATCGCACGACGGTCGTGGCGAGCTTGATCTCCGTCGCGGTCACGCCTGTGTCGGTCGCCCCGCCGTTCTTCCCTCGAGCGCACCCGAGCCCGGCCGGGATGGCGCCCTGGCCGGGGACGGCCGCGGTCGCCGTCGCGCCGGGCGACGGGACGCCGGTCGCGCCGGGAGCCGAGCCCGTCTCCGTGGCGGCCGCTTGCGGGCCGACGGCGCGCGTGGTCGCGTTGGGCGCGACCTGTGCCACGGTGATCGCCCCGAAGACGGCGCCGGCCACGAACGCGGCGACGAGCCGCCACCACCCACCCGCTGCGATGCGGCTCACGTGTGCAGTTCCCGGACGAGAGTCCGCCTGCGCCAGATCGCGGCCGCCGGGCCGGCGAAGAGCAGAAGCGTCAGTCCGAAGAGGAACGCCTGTTTCGGCGAGCGGATCAGAAAGAGCGGGTTCTCCACGAGACGGCCGATGGCAGTCTTCCCAGTGCGCGGCGGGAGAGCACCGTCCAGGATCGGCGGCAACGGTGGCGCGACGACCGGTGGGATCGGCGATGGCAGCCCCGCCCCGCGCCCGGCGTCGAATCCGGGGAGCGGCGTGATGCCGTAGATGGACGACGCCTGTATCGCGGCGAGTTCGACGACGAGCCGCGATTTCTCCGTCCAGTCGTTGAAGACCGTGATCGTCAGAGCGGGAACGGCGCGCAGATCGTCGTTGTTCGCGATCAGTCCGTTCAGGAAGTCACCGTCCGATTCCTCGACCGCGGCGAACGCGCCGCCGTCGGTCGCAGTGATGAGGGGCTCTCGCAGAGACACGCGCATGCGGTTGACGAGCACCCGGTTCATCGCGGCGACCGCTGCCGACGCGTCGCACGCGTCGCCCTGCGTGCACTCGTAGAGCACGCGCCCGGCCGCGTCCTTGACCACCACCCCCTCGAGCCGGCGTTCCCAGCCTGCCGTCGCCGTCTTCGATCGACCGCGCGCGCGTGTCGTCGCCGTCGCGACGACACGGGCGATCGTCACCGATCCCCCCGGCCCGGACATCTCGATCCCCCGCGTGACCGCGGTCGTTCGGGTGACCGTTCCGAGCTTGGCGTCGCGAACGACCTCGCTGACGAACGAGGAGTGACCGATCGAGATGCCCGGGATCGAGAAGGCGTCGAAGCTCGAGGACGCGCGAACGGAGCGTGACTTCAGGTCGCACGAGACCTGCGCGGTGCCTCCCTGGTTCGATACGTCGTCCGTCGCGGCGTCCTCGCCCGCGTCGAGACAGAAGGCCGGTTCGTAAGGCCACGCGAGTTGCCGTTCGATGTCATCGCCGGGGTCGTCGTCATCGTCGGGACGGCCTTCCTCGCGCTCGCGCTCCTCGTCGGCTCGCTCGTCCTTGCTGCGCACGCGATTCGCGGTGGCGCGAACGGCCGTTTCGTACTCGCCGTCGCTGATGGGGTCGAGCGCGAGAGCGCGCGCGCTGGCCGACGTGCCGACGTTGCGCAGGTCGAGCGAGGTCACGCGAGCGGCGAACAAACCACGATCGGAGCGCGCCGGCTGGAAACCAAACAGGCCGATGATGATGGCGTCGATCCCCTCGCGCAGCGCGTCGCGCAAACCGAGCGTCACGCCCTCGGCGATCGCGGTCGCCCCGCCGGTTCCGCCCGTCAAGAGCACACGCGAACCGAAGCCGTTGACCGTCGCCGCGAACGTCGTCAACGTCTCCGGCCCTTCGTCGGTCTGCGTCGTGAGCGCGTCGTAATCGATCTCGGGAGGCGGCTGTGCGACCGGGACCGCGTCCCGGTACACGAGCCACTCTGTTCCTCCGTTCTTCCGCGACGCGGACACGAACAGCCGCCGCTCGCGCGGGTCGACGTAGATGGGATACGAATCGACGGCGTTTTTGCCGAAGGCGATGACCTCGCCCTGCGGGACGGGCGTCTGCCGTCCATCGGACACGACGAGGTAGCCGAGCTCGGGGCCGCCGTTCGGAACCGTCGTCGCCTCGCCGGGCTCGCCGGCCATGTAGAAACGCCCGGTGAGCACGTCGACCGCTGCGTAGCGGTTGTTGTCGGCAGGCGCCGTGACGAAGCCGACCCATGCCGAGAGGCGTCCGTCGAAAACCCACGTGCCCGGCGTCGAGGGCGATTGGCTCATGAGGAACAACCGATCTGTCGCGGGGTCGAATGAGGACACGCCGGTGACGCCCTTTCCCGACGCGTAGGAGCCCGAGATCGGAAAGACCTCCAGCGGGAAGGCGGCCGCATCGCCGACGCCGGCGCGGGGCTGGATCCAGAGCCGCACCAAGCCCGCGGTCTCGGGGGACGTATCGGTCCTGATGCACGCGAAGTAGAGCGCGTTTCGCAGGCGGCTTCTGTAGACCGCGGCCCCGAAATCGGCCGACGACATCTGGACCGCGCACTCGGGCACCGGTCGGATCCAAACGAGGTTCCCGTTCTCCGGATCGAGAGCAGCCACGGCGACCGGCGGGTTGCGTGGCTGCTTTCCGGTCAGCAGGTCGTTCGGTTCGATGAAGGATCCGATGATGCCCAGCGAATAGATCCGGTCGTCTTCCGGCGAGTAGACGAGACCCTCCGGAAGGAAGCCGGGCACGCGGTCGCCGACGACCCAAACGTCGGTGACGCGCAACGTCTTTCGGTCGACCACGAAGATGCGACCGACGGCGCCACGCCCGCCGCAGGTCGGGTCGTCCGAGCAGGCGATGATGTTCCCGCTGAAGCTCACGATCAATAAGCGATTCCGCTTGCGATCGATCGTCGCCTGGTTGGGGTTCAGGCTCGACGCAGGTGAGATCTCATCCGGGGACGCCAGCCGCGACTCGCGGACGAAACGCGGGATCGCGGGGGTTAGGTCGTATTCACGGATGTAGGTCGCGCTGGGATCGTTCGAGTTGAAGGGCTTGACGTAGGAGTAGTAGAGGCGCTTGTCGACGTGGTCGATCAGAAACGGCGTGTGGGAAGTGGCTTGAGGCTGGAGCGCCTCGTTCGGTTCCGGAAGCCGGCCGAGCAGACGCAGTCCGCCCTCTGCAGCGCTCGCTTTGGGGGTGACGGGGATGCCCATTGCCGCGACGAGCGCAACACCAGCCAGCAAAGCCCCGAGGAGGCCCCG
>JBIOTQ010000060.1:0-29843 GCA_044866075.1 Actinomycetota bacterium
GACTCCGCGGTTTCCCTCGCCCCCTCGCGAGGAATCGACCCATGGTTGCTCACGGCTACACATGTCGGCGGTCGACTTCGAACGCTCGGCGGCCCTGTTTATCAGCGTCGCAAACGCCGAACGGAACGGCCGTCTTTTCTGAGCAGCGGGAACGATCCCGCCTCGACTTGAGGAGGGTTTTTCGACTTGTGTAAGGCTGGGGGCACACGCCAACCCTGGTCAGCCCAAAGCTCACGACGTCAGTTGGCGGTGGTTGAAGGCTGAGGCGTGGAGCAGTCGCCGCGCTCGATCCCGGCAGCCCACGTGATCCCGCCGAGCAGCTGCTTGAGGAACATCGGGTCGGCGTAGGCCTCTCGGGGATGTCCGCCCGCCGTGTACCAGGCTCGGCCGCCTTCGAAAAGGTGGCACCAGGACCACGGGTGATCCGAGCCCATCGCGCCGCCGGTGTAGGTGGACTCGTCGAGGCGCGCGAGCACATGAACGCTCGTGCGCGGGTTCGTCCGGAAGTTGTACCACTCATCCGTTCGGCCCCAGCGGGCGGGAAGTCCGCGGGTAGCCGGGTGCCTCGCGTCTTCGATAACGACGTCGGCCGGCTGCACCGCCGGGTGGCTCTTGAAGTATGCGCCGACGAGCTTTCCGTACCATCCCCACTTGTACTCCGTATCGCTAGCGGAATGGACCCCGGCGTACCCACCCCCGGCTCGTACGTACCGTTCGAACGCTCTCTGTTGATCGTCGTCGAGGACATCGCCCGTCGTCAGAAGGAACACGACGGCTGCGTATCGGGCGAGCGTCGTGTCGTTGAAGAGCGAACCATCCTCGGTGGCGTCGACGACCAGACCGCGTTCCTCGCCGAGCCGGCGAACGGCGGCAACGGCGTCCGGGATCGAATCGTGTCTGAATGCGGCGGTGCGCGTGAACACCAGGATCCGAGATCGCTCCGTCGGCGACGGGGACGCGGAAGGCGTGGGTCGTGTGTCGCACGCGACGAGCGCGAGCAGCGCCACGATCAGAATGCTCCGGCGCGCGATCGCGTGGGGATCTCCAAACCCCATCGCGCTCATCCTATTTGGAAGCCTCTGGCTGGTTGTCCGGAACCGGGTCGTCAATGGAGTCGGCTCCAGTCGATGATGACGAGGATCGAGCGAGCGATCGCAATCGGCGGCGCGAGCGGTAACGGGAAACCAAGCCAGAATGTCCCGCCGGCCGGAAGGAGCGCGAGCCCCAGGATCGCGCCGCTCCGCATGCCGCTCCAGAGGAGAGATCCCGCGACGACCTCGAGGACGTTCACGACGAGGAACGCGATCAGCAAGCGCTCGGTGGTTTTTATGCCTCGGCGTTCGAAGTAGCCGCCGCCATAGGCCCGGAAGCCGAAGATCATCGGGAGCTCCTGATGACGGCGCCAGGTTCCGGATCGCGGGCAGCACGGGCAAACCGAAGCCGGCGCCGTTGAACCGGACCAGGACGGCCGCCACGCGGATCGACGTCATCTGCCTCCAGCCCGTTCGGAAGCAAGCGCAGGGCGAGCGATTACTTTCGCATCCACCGGCCGTCTACCCTAGCGACGAGACCACAGGAGGTCGGAGATGGCAGGGAACGCGAACGTCATGGTCGACTCGCTGAAGGTGCCCGGCGCGACCCTGTACTACGAGGTCCGGGGGTCGGGGCCGCTACTCCTCGCGATCCCCGGCGGTCCCGTGGATGCCGGCGTCTTCACGGACCTCGCGAACCACCTGGCGGATCAGTACACCGTCGTGACCTACGACCCGCGCGGCCACTCGCGCAGCACGCTCGAAGGCGCGGCAGAGGACATCCCCGCGAGCGTGCACGCGGAGGACGCGCACGAGCTGCTCGCGTCCCTCACGACGGAGCCGGCGTACGTCTTCGGTAGCAGCGGCGGCGCGACGATCGGTCTCGATCTGGTCGCCCGCTACCCGGAGCAGGTGCGCACGTTGGTCGCGCACGAACCTCCCTTGATGGCGATCCTTCCCGACATCGACCGGTGGCGGACGAAGCTCGACGAGATCCAGGCGGCATACAAGAGCGCCGGCGCGTTCGCCGGGATGCAAGCTTTCGGCAACGCCGTGGAAGAGGGCGGCCCCAAGTACGAACCGCCGACGGAGCCGACCCCGGAGATGATGGAGTTCATGGGCCGCATGATGGGGAACTTCGATCTGTTCCTCGCCCACGAGCTCCTCCCGATCAGCCTCAACATCCCCGACATCGAAGCTCTCCGGTCGACGTCCACGCACATCGTCGTCGGCGGCGGCGAGACCTCCGGCAAGCAGGGCGCGCGCCTGGCGGCGACCGAGCTCGCGGCGCGGCTCGGCATCGAGCTCACGTCCTTCCCGGGCGGACACGGCGGGTTCGGCGCGGATCCGGTCGAGTTCGCAGAAAGGCTCCGGGTGGTCCTCCGCTCGAGCTGACCGAGCGCGGCCCTGAGCGTCACTCGCAGGCGGGAACGCGCCGCGCACTTTGCTCGGGAACCGAGTCCGCGCCCGACGCGTCAAAGGCACGTGAGGCTCTTGGGGGCGCTCCTCGTGGCCGCGCTGTTCGGGGCCTGTACGTCCACCCCCGAGCCGCGCGCACCCTTCGCCCTCGGCGTGGCGCCCTCGACGGTTGCGCCGGCGCCGACGGTGGATCCCGCTCGGGCCACGTTTCTCCTGACGGTCAGCAACCAGAGTTTCCGCGAGCAGCGCGTCGCGATAACCGTGGCGGTCGATGGACGCCGTCTCATCGCACAGGACTTCGACGTCGAGGGCCAGCACAACTTCGTCGGGTTCGCGTTCGACGTCGCGCCGGGTCGCCACGTTCTGACGGCAACCGGCTCGGTCCGAACGACGCATCGCGAGACGTTCGTCATCCCCGACTCGGGGAAGCGTTACGGCGTCCTCCAGTACTGGAACGAAGGAACCGAAGCCCCGTTCTTCACGTGGAGTTTCCGCGCAGACCAGCCCGGCTTCGGCTAGACCCGCGGAAAGCGGGGCCGCAGGGAAACTCCGCCGGTGCATTGAATCTCTACGCGATGCCATCGAACCACGTCCGCCGAGGGGCCGTCGGCGTCGGCGGCTGCAGCGCCGACGGTGCCTGCAAGGCGGTGCTCGATTTCGTCGACGTCGCGTACGACGATGCGGGGATGCCTTGGGCGCGTTCGTCGACGACTGTTCGATGTCGCGTGACTTCACACCGATCTTCACGCGCTCGGCCGAGGCCTGCGGCGACGGCGTGGGCGAGGGCATCGTGTTGAAGCTCGAGCCCTCGTAGCCGAACCTACGCGGGCGCGGCGCTCGTCCAGTCGGCGAACCCCGTCGGCGCGTGCGGCCCGAGGATCAACTGCTCCAGTACGCCGATCCCCTCGCCCTTGTCGCTGCGCACGCGAACGAGTTGTTCGACGTGATAGTTCTCCGGCAGGAGCGGATCGAGGGTCTTCTCCTCCCACATGTCGCTCCCGACTTCTTCATCGCCGTGCCACAACCCGTGTATCCACTTGGGATTCAGGTAGCCGATCCCCTTGAGACGGAAGTCGAGGATCGGCTCGAGCGCATGACGCTCGACGCCGTCGGCGAACGTGAACGTGAACGTCGACGAATCGGTGACGCGCGTGCCCGGCCGCATCGTCAGCTCGTAGTCGACGCCGCGCGGCCGCCGCAGCGCTGCCTCGTTCCCCCACGTCTGCTCGCCGGGAGCGAGCAGCGGGACTTCCGAGGCCGTCCAGTACCACCGGTATCCGTCCGGGCGCTCGAACAGCATCACGTGCGTGCAGCGGTCCTCGAAATGGATCGGTGCCCACAGGTAGAAGACGCCCGGCGGGTTCCCGCTGCGCGGCGGCGCGCCTCCCGGCGTTTCGCCGATCCAGCGGATCCCCCACGACCGGTCCTTCGTGCCGCGCGAGTTCTCGCGCGTGACGGCGATACGGTCGCCGCCGGTGTCGATCGTCCCGAGCCAGGTGCCGTACTGGGTTAGGCGCGTCGTGTCTTGTGCGACGGCGACGCCGGAGATCTGCGTCTGGCGCGGCTCCTCGATCGCCATCGTCCGCGCCTCCCACGTGATGTCGGCCCCGATGCCGAGATGCTCCGCGTCGACGATCACGCGGTTGATGCGGAGCGGCTCGACGACCTCGATCGAGATGGGGCCGATCCGTGAGATCGTGTGATCGAGGGGCAGGCGTCCCGACGCGAACACCGCGCGCTGCACGCCGCCTCGCAGCACGCTGAAGGCCGCGTCGATCACGTCGCGGTTGGGGTAGACGCCGAGCGCGACGGCGAAGAACCACTCGCCGCCGACCTCGTAGCCGTTGAAGAAGTAGCGGTCGTAGTGGTTGCGGTCGCCGCTCACGGGATGCGCGACGGGCATCGACGTCTGATGAACGGCGTAATCGTCGAACGGCGTGATCATGGCCTCACCCTTCCATCCACAGCCGACGTGCTTACGATTGTTGAAACCTGTTCTAATAGTCAAGCGTGTCTCGACGAGGAACGTTCGCCACTCGGTACGGCCCGTGGGCCATCGTCGTCGGCGCCGGTCAAGGGATCGGCGCGGAGTTCTGCCGCCAGCTCGCTCGCCGCGGCCTGAACCTCGCGATGGTTGCGCTTGAAGACGAGGAACTGCGGGCCTTGGAGACACGCCTCCACGACCAACACGGCGTCCAGACCCGCGTCGTCGTCGGCGACATCATGGCGCCGGACGTCCTGAGGAACGTCGCGGCAGTCACGAACGACGTCGACATCGGTCTGCTCGTCTACAACGCGGCGCTGTCGACGACCGAGGCCTGGCTCGACACGCCGATCGAACGTCATCTCTCCATGGTCGACGTGAACGTACGCGGCCCTCTGATCCTGATGGATCACTTCGTCCGGCCGATGATCGAACGGGGTCGCGGCGGCGTGATCCTGCTGAGCTCGATGTCGGCCCTGCAGGGCTCACCGATGGTCGCGACCTACGCTGCGACTAAGGCGTTCACGCTCAACCTCGCGGAGTCCCTGTGGGACGAGTGGCGCCGTGCCGGCGTCGACGTCACTGCGCTCGTGCCGGGCCCGACCGACACGCCGGGGTTCCGCGCGAGCGCGCCGCGTTCGACGCGCGGCACGCCGGAACCGATGCCGGTGGGTCCGGTTGTGGCCGAGGCCCTTGCGGCCCTCGGCTCCCAGCCGTCCGTGATCCCCGGCCGGATGAACAAGATCCTTGGGTACGCGTTCTCGCGCGTGATCCCGCGCCGTCGAGCCGTCGGGTTCATGGGCCGGACGATGCGAGCGATGTACGGGAAGCGCGAGGGCCGCTCGTAGCGTTCCCACCTGGGCGGCGACGAATCGGCCGCCGTTCGCGTGTCTTATCGGCCAGAGTTTCGGCAGAGGGCCGGACCCCGGCGTTGGAGACGCAATGGGCAAGGCGCGAGAAGTCGTCGAGCGGTACTACGACGCGTTCGATCGGAAGGACCCGGCGTGGAAGGAGCTCGTCGCTCCGGACGTGAGGTTCGCCGGTCCCCTACAGAGTGCCGAGGGCTCCGAGCAATTCAACGAGCTCACGGAGATGTTCCTCCAGTTCCACAAGGCGACGCAGGTCGTGGCCCGCTTCGAGGACGGGAACCGCGTGTGCTCGATCCTCGACTTCGACCTGGCTACGCCTGCCGGTGGGCAAATGTCTTGCCTCGTGACCGAGCTGGCGACGGTCGCCGATGGCAAACTCTCCGATGTGACGATCATCTACGACCCGCGCGCCTTCGCGGCCGCCTTCGGCCTGTCATGAGCGGGGTGGCCGCCGAGACGGAGCTGGTCGAGCGCGCGCTCGCCGGCGACCACAGAGCTTTCGATTCCCTCGTCGAGCCGTATCGTCACGAGATCCACGTCCATTGCTACCGGATGCTCGCGTCGCTCCACGACGCGGAGGACCTCGTACAGGAATCTCTGCTTCGGGCTTGGCGAGGCCTCAGGACGTTCAAAGGCAATGCGCCGGTCCGCGCATGGCTCTACAAGATCGCCACCAATACCTGCCTGAATCACTTGCGTCGGCGACCCCGGGTCGTGGTCCCAGCCGATGCGGACGAACCCGGATCGCGCCCAGCCGTGATGGAGCTTTTCTGGATCGAGCCGTACCCCGACGAACGCTCGGCAGATCCTGCCGAGCGCGCGATCACCCGTTCGCAGACGTCGCTCGCGTTCCTGTGTGCGGTGCAACTCCTTCCACCGCTCCAACGCGCCGTCGTCATCCTCCGCGACGTGCTCGACTTCTCGGCGAAAGAGGTCGCGGCTCTCCTCGATACGACGCCGGCGGCGATCCACAGCGCGCTGCAACGGGCGCGCGTGCGACTCTCTCCCGAGCTCCGTGCGGAGCCGCCGTTCGCGGGACGCGACGCTGCACCCGAGGAAGAACTTCTGGTGCGACGTTTCGTCCGCGCCTGGGAAGCCGGCGACGTCCCCTCCCTCGTGCGTCTGCTCGCGGAGGACGCGACGCTCGCGATGCCGCCGGCACCAGTGTGGTTCCGCGGGCGCGAGGCGATCGGCGAGTTCCTCTCGACGGTTCCTGCGGAAGGGCACCTCGAGCGCATCCCGCTGGTTCGGGTGCGGGCGAACGGCACGCATGCGGTCGCGGCTTACATGCCCGGCGAGCAGGCCGTTCCCGAGGCGTACGGGATCATGGTGCTCACCATCGAGGGCGATCGGATCACGGCCATCACCGGCTTCGCCAACCCGGCCTTGTTCCCCCGGTTCGGCTTACCGGCGATCCTCAACACCGCGACGGCACGGACGTAGCGAGCGCCTCTGAAGCCGTGGCGGCCCACCCCTCAGCAGCTCGCGGACGCGCGCGGCAAGACGATCCGCGACGTGATCGCGCCGGATCTCTGCGTGCTGTTCGTGGGCATCAACCCCGGGCTCTACTCCGGCGCCGTAGGCCGGCATTTCGCGCGGCCCGGCAACCGGTTCTGGAAAACGCTCCACCGCGCCGGTTTCACGGACGAGGAGCTCTCGCCGTTCGATCAAGAACGACTCCTCGACGACGGCATCGGCATCACGAACCTCGTCGCGCGCACGACCGCCTCGGCCGCGGAGTTGAGTGCCGATGAACTGCGAAAGGGCGCGGCGAACCTCGCCCGCAAGGTGACGCGCTACCGCCCGCGCGTCGTTGCGGTCCTCGGGATCGGCGCGTATCGCGCGGCTTTCGACCGCCCGCGCGCGACGATCGGCGCGCAGCCGGAGACGATCGAGTCCGCTCGGGTATGGGTTCTTCCGAACCCGAGCGGACTCAACGCCAACTATCAGCTACCCGAACTCGCGCGGTGGTTCCGCGCGCTGCGGCGCGAGGTCACTGAGCGGGCATAGGGCTGACGAGCTGGAAGTAGTTGTTGTCGGGGTCCGAGAACGTGCAGACCCACATGTCCATCGACTCCTCCGGCTTGTAGGGCTCCTGCACGACGGTGGCGCCGGCCTTCTTGAACTTCTCGAAGCCGGCTTTCACGTCCGGGGTCTCGATGTTCCAGAGGATGCGCCCGGGCGACGTGTTCTTGCCCTTGATCTGGTCGTGGAAAGAAACCGTGACGCCGCCGGTTCCTATCTGCCAGCCGAAGAAGTCGCCTTCCTCCCACGTCGGCTCGCCGAAGATCTTCGCGTAGTAGTCCTTCAGCGTCTTCGGGTCCTCGGATCCGATCAGGATGCTGTTCAGATTCATGATCCCTCCTTCACGACGCGGAACCACAGATGTGTCACGGCCGGGGAGTCGACGGAGCGCGTCTTCTCCAAGTGAACGCCGTCTTCCATGTGAGTGAACAGCGGGACGCCTCCACGGAGGAGAACCGGAACGAGGTCGATCTGGATCTCGTCGAGGAGTCCGGCGTTCATGAACTGTTGGATCGTGTTGGCGCCGTAGACCATGACGTCCTTGCCGCCCGCTTCCTTCCGTGCTTGAGAAAGAACGCTCTCGATCCCGTCCGTGACGAATGTGAACGTCGTCCCTCCCTTCTTGATCTCTCGCTCCCGCTTCCTATGCGTCAGCACGAAGACCGGACGGTGGAACGGCGGGTCGTCGCCCCACGGTTCCTCGGCCTCGTCGAACATCCGCCGGCCCATCACGAAGGCGCCGGCGCGGTTGAAGGTTTCCTTCATCACCTCGTCATCCTGGTTCCGCTCGCCACCGTCGAGGCCGTGGGGTTCACGCCAGCTCGCGAGACCGATCATCCACTCGTGCAGCCGGTCGATGTCGGTCGCGATCGGGCCGGCGATGTACCCGTCGAGCGACATCGACATGTTCGCGAACACGGTGGCGGCCATCTCTCTTCTCTCCTCTCCCGTCGCTGCCGGGCGAATCCTTCAGCACTCCGCGGGGGCGGATTCGACGAAGCGCCGCACCGGGACGCACTTCTCATCGACCGCGGCGGTGACGGGTTCCTCCTCCCCTTCCACGCCGGGCTTCGCGGTCCGCAGCAGCGTCAGAACGAGCACGGCCAGCAGGATGGACCCGATCACGCTGATGGTCGCCGCCACGTGGAGCCCTTGCGTGAACGCGTTGCGAGCCGTCTCGACGAGCTCCGTCCCGAGCCGTCCCGGAAGCGATCCCGCCGCTTTGATCGCGCCCCCGAGCGTGTCCTTCGCAGCGCTCGCCGCGTCCAGAGGGATGGCGGACGTGACGGCGCCTGACATCGCTCCCCGGTAGATCGCGACTCCGATGCTGCCGAAGATCGCGATCCCCAGCGCGCCGCCGAACTCGGCCGACGTCTCCGAGAGACCCGCGGCGGAGCCGGCTCGTTCCGGCGGCGCCGATCCGATGATCAAGTCGTTCGTCAGCGTGAATAGCGGCGAGGTGCCCATCGACAGCAGCACGGATCCCACCGCGATCACGAGGAAGCTCGAGTTCGCATCGATCTGCGTGAAGACGCCGAAGCCGAAGGCCGCGACGACGAGCCCGCCGGCCATCACATACGCGTGGCGCACGCGGCGCGCGATCACGGGGGTTAGGTTCGAGCCGACCACGAACGCGAGCGCCCAGGGCAGCGTCCAGAGCCCCGCCTCGAGGGGCGACAGCCCGTGAACCAGCTGCAGGTATTGCGGGAGGAACAGGAAGCCGCCGAAGACCACGAAGATTCCGAACCCGTACGTCGCGAGCGACGCGCTGAACGACGGCGCCTTGAACAGGGCCAGATCGATGAACGGATCCGCCAGCCTCTTCTGCCGGCGCACGAAGACGTACGCGAGAACCAATCCCGCGACCATGAACGACACGGCGAGAACGCTCACCCCGTTCTGCGCGATCTGCTTCAGCCCGAAAATGACGGCCAATACCGCGGAGAGCGACAGCCCGGCGCTCGGGAGATCGGGCCGCCCCGCGCTCGGGTCCTTGTATTCGGGAAGAAGTCGCGGCCCGAGGATCAGCAGCAGGGCCATCACCGGCACGGCGAGCAGGAACACGGCGCCCCACCAGAAGAATTCGAGAACGACGCCCCCGAGCAGTGGACCGATCGCCGCGCCGGCTGAGAACGAGGTGATCCAGATGCTGATGGCGACCGTGCGCTGCTGCGGGTCGAGGAACATGTTGCGGATCAGCGAGAGCGTGGACGGCGCCAGCGTTGCACCGGCGATGCCGAGAAGAGCGCGCGTGGCGATGAGCATCTCGGCGCTCACCGAGAAGGCGGCGATCACGGATGCCACGCCGAACGCCGAGGCGCCGATCATGAGCAACCGTCGCCGGCCGATCCGGTCGCCGAGCGTGCCCATGGTGATGAGCGACCCGGCCACCATGAACCCGTAGATGTCGATGATCCAGAGCAGCTGGGAGCTACTCGGCTTGAGGTCTTCGCTGATGGCGGGAACCGCGAGATGCAGGACCGTGAGGTCCATCACGTAGAGGACGCACGCGATGGCGATGACGCTCAGACCGATCCACTCTCTACGGCCCGCCTTCGGGGGGATCACTGCCTGATCCGTGGTCACCGCGCTCACCTCGCCCTTCCGGGTTTCTCATCAGGAACGTCGGACCGAACGACGCTATTTCGACATCCCTGACCTGCGTTTTTCGGTTCCGTATGGATAGACGAGCGGCTCGCCGGAAACTCATCGGCCGGCCCGGCGATGAGTTTCGGGCCCTCGCTCCGTCTAGGAGGGTAGTGGCCGGCCCCGCGGCAGAGCGAGCGGCAATCGGCGTCCCACAGCTGGCCTATGATTGCCGCCGAACGGCGCGACGAGGAGAACCCGCGAATGGCTGATCTCACCACAACCGACGACCGCATCCGGAGCGAAACGACGCTCGACCCCCGCGAGCTCGAGAGCCGTCTGGAGCAGCACCGCATCGAGCTGACCGCGTACTGCTACCGCATGCTCGGCTCCGGGTTCGAGGCCGAGGACGCCGTGCAGGAGACGCTCCTGCGGGCGTGGCGAAACTTCGATCAGTTCGAGGGACGGTCGTCGTTGCGATCGTGGCTGTATCGCATCGCGACGAACGTCTGTCTCGACATGTTGAGCGGCGCGCAGCGCCGCGCGCGCCCGATGGACCTCGGAGCGCCGCAGACGGGCGAGCTCCGCGCGGGCGAGACCCTCCCGGAAACAACGTGGATCCTCCCGATCCCGGAAGGCCACGTGGTGGACCTGACCGCCGACCCCGCCGACCTCGCGGTCGAGCGCGACAGCATCCGGCTCGCGTTCATCGCGGCGCTCCAGCACCTACCGCCGCGGCAGCGCGCGGTTCTGATCCTGCGCGAGGTTCTGCACTGGAAGGCGAACGAGGTCGCCGCGCTCCTGGAAACGAGTGTGGCGTCCGTCAACAGCGCGCTGCAGCGCGCCCGGGCGACGCTCTCGACGGTCGACGTCGCCGCCACCGAGCCGATCGAACCAACCGACGAAGAGCAGCGCGCCCTTTTGGCCCAGTACGTCGAGGCCTTCGAGCGCTACGACCTCGAGGCGCTGACCTCGCTCCTGCAGAAGGACGCGACCTGGTCGATGCCGCCGTACCCGATGTGGCTGCAGACCCACGCGGACATCGTTACCTGGTGTCTCGGCCCCGGCGCCGCGTGCCGCGGCTCGCGTCTCATCCCCACGGTCGCGAACGGGATGCCGGCGTTCGGTCAGTACCGGCCGAGCGGTTCGGGCGGCGCGTTCGAGCCGTGGTCCCTCCAGGTGCTCGAGGTGAAGGACGGCGTGATCTCAGGGATCAGCTTCTTCCTCGACACCGAGAGGCTCTTCCCTCTGTTCGGTTTGCCGCCGACCACCACCTAGGTCGCTCTCCGCGCGCAGGATCTCTCGCAGTCCCGCGAGGGCGAGCAGCTCGAACAGCTCGTCCGGCGCCTCGCGGAGGCAGATACATCCCCCGAGCCCCAGCGCGGCCAGCTGCAGGCGCGCGAGCGCGTCGACCGTGGCGAGCCCGATCGGGCCGCGCACGACGACGACGATCGGATCCGGCTCACCGGACGAGGACACGCGTCGACTCCTTTCGCTCTCGGCCGTAGTTGAGACTGGCCGGACGGGGAAAACTCATCTGTCGTGTCGCGCGACGGTCCGCCAGCCGATAGCCTGCGTTGCTCGTAAGCGTCGAGAGGGGCGCATTTGCCGACCGCAGAAGAACTGATCGAGCTAGGCCGCAAGCACCTCCGGCGGCACATCGCCAACTTCAGCCGCGTCGGCGACGAGCGGGACCAAGCCCGGGAGCTCCTCGAGTACGCCGCCGGCGAGGCGATCGACGACGGCATCGAGGTCGACGCGCGGACGCTGCGGCGCTACGAGCGCTACCTCGAGCGCCGCGCGACCGGCGAGCCGGTCCCGTACATCAGAGGCTACGAGGATTTCTACGGACTCAAACTGGCTGTGAAGCCGGGAGTCTTCATCCCCCGCGACACGACGCAGTTCTTGGCGAGCCAGTCCGTGGCTCGCTTGCGCGGCCGGAAGTCACCCGTCGCAGCCGACCTCGCAACCGGGGTGGGGGCGGTCGCGCTCGCGATGGCCCACGCCGTGCCGGCCGCCGCGGTGTACGGAACCGATATCTCGCCCCTCGCCGTCCGACTCGCCCGCGCCAACGCGCGCGTTAACGGCCTGGCGAACGCTCGGTTCGCGGTGGGGAGCATGTTCGACGCGCTCCCGGCCAGCCTCCGCGGGTCCTTCGACCTGATCGCCAGTCATCCGCCCTACGTGTCGAACGAAGAGCTCGGCGACCTGCCCGCCGAGACGACCTTCGAGCCGACCGGCACCCTGACCGACTCGTCGCCCGACGGCCTCGGCTTGGTTCGACTGTTGATCGACCACGGCCGCCGCTGGCTGAAGAACGACGGCTGGTTGCTGATCGAGATCGCCCCGGATCTCGCGCGCAAGATCAAGTCGATGCTCGTGCGTGCGGGCTACCGCGCCGTGAAAAGCACGCGCGGGATCTCTGAGTATTCGCGCGTCCTGGTCGCGAAGCGCTAGGGCCGCGCCCGGCTCCGAGCGATCAGGAGAACGACGAACGTCGCCGCCCAGATGACGGCGAGGACGACGACGAACGCGGGCAGGGCGTTCTCCGGGAGAACGGTCGGGTTCCCCGTCGGCTCGCCGAGCTGCAGGACGACCGGCAGCGAGCCTGCCGCGACGAGTGCGGTCATCACGAGCGCGGCCTGGAGCGGTGCCCGGTAGGGACGGCGCACGCGGCGGAGCAAACTGGCTGCGACGGCGAAGACCACCGGCGCGACGGCGAGATCATGGAACAGGGCTGCGCCGACGAACCATGCGCCCCATTGCGGCGGGCGGGTGAATGACGCATCGACGATCACCCCGCGGATCCCGATCACGATCAACGCCCAGCCGATGAGCACACAGGTCCAGAAGATCCGGCGGTTGCCGACCGGATGCGGAGCCTGGGGGGCGGGGCGCGCGGTCATGGCAGTCGCACGGTCATCCGTGAGACCCACTTCGTCTGCATCACTCCGGGCCTATTGGGTCCGATCAGGCGCGCGGGGTACCCGTGCTCGATATCGAGCGGGCCACCGTTCGCTTCGAGCGCGAGCAACGTGTCGCGGTCGCGTGCGTGGGAGCGGTTGAGTGTCGACGCGCGGTACTGGCCGCTCCGTTGGAGGGACTCGACGACGACCTCGGCGTCCGGCGGCGCGCCAGCCTTGTCGAGCAGCTCGCGGACGCGCACACCGCGCCAGCGCACGCCGGCACTCCAGCCCTCGACGCACGAAATCGGGAGCGTGGCGTCGTGTTGCGGCATTGCGCGTAGTTCCTGGAGCGAGAGCTCGAGCGGACGCGCGACGTCTCCCTCGACACGCAACCGCCACGCGGGATCGCGCGCGCTTGCGAGGACACCCGCCTGGCGCGCGGTCTTGTTGATCGGGAAGCCCTGTGGGCCGACGTCGGGACGGCGCGGCGCGAAGAAGGCGAACCTGCGCAGCGGACCGACGGTTTGGCCGGCGGTCGTCACCGCCAGGAACCCGACGACCGACGCCACTGCAGCGACGAAGCCACGGCGCGATAATCCTTCGCCGGCGGGCTCCGGGAGGTCCGGACTCCGGCGCGAAAGCGCCACACGCGTTCGCGTGGCCTTCGCACCGACGTGAACGACCAGCGACCCGATCGTTATCCACGCACCCCAGAAGTGCCCGGGAGGAAAGAAAAATCCCCAGGGCCTCCAGAACGCGATGTTGCCGAGGCCGGTGAACAGCATGAACGTCGCGCCGCCGACGAGCGGCAGCAGGCTGATTCGCTCGACGGCGTGCGTGATGTCTTCGAGCGGCGGCCAGCGCCACAGCGTCGGGTAGACCGTCCACAGCTTGGCGAAGAGGAGCGGGATCGACGCGACGCCCGTCGTGACGTGTATCCCTTGTGTCACGCGATACAGCCCGGCCGGACGCGACGGCCAGCGGAACCACGAGGGCGGATGCTGGATGAGATGCGACAACAGTCCCGTTAGGAAGCAGAGGCCGAACGTCACGCCAAGAGCGAGACCGAGGATCGCGGCCAGCCGTTCGGTGTGGAGACGCGACGTGAACGCGCCTTCCTTGAGCGGTCCGACGCGCAGCCGCGGCGCGAGCGCGTCGAACCGGCGGCCGAGATTCGTCACCCCACGTCACCCCGCGAGGCGCGACGCCGGCAGCGCGGCGACGGCGCCGGCGAATCTTGTCCAGTTGGCATCAGCCGCTACCGCGTACGCGTCGGCGATCCGATCGACGTCGCGCAGCACGGGGAGGCGCGCGGTTCGGAGCCCCAGCGTCCGGAGTCGGCGGGCCTGCGACTCCCCCGTGCGCGCGGTGCTCATCGGAACGCCCATGAACGCGCGCGCGTCCGGCCGCCGGAGTCCGGCCGCCCACCAACCTCCGTCGCTCGCCCCGCCGAGAACGGCGTCGATCTGCGGCCGGGCCAGGAGCGCGATCGCGTCGTCGAGGATCGCCGGCGTGACCTGCGGAGTGTCCATGCCGATCAGCAACGTGGGGCCACCGGCGTCCGCGAATGCAGCCGCGATCCTCTCGTCGAGCCCCGACCCACGCTGTCCGATGACCTCCACCGCGGGCGGAAGCCAGCGACCGGGATCACCGTCCAGCGCGAGAACGACGCGCGCAGCGGCGGAACACAGCGCCGCGTCGAGCGTGTCCTCGAGGGCGGCCTCGGCGAGGCCGGCCGCTTCGCCCGGCGTACAGGGCGGACAGAGCCGCGTTTTGCACCGCCCCGGGATGGGCGCCTTAGCGAGGACGATGACGCTCGTTCGCATGAGCCGCCTCAACGCATGAGAGCCGACATGTCCCGGACGGTTCGCAGGGTGCCGAGGAACGTCCCCGTGACCTTCGAGCGGCCGGCGATGCGCGGGTGGTACGGGACTGGCACCTCCGCGATGCGCCACCCGGCGTCGGCGGCGCGCAAGACCATCTCGAGCGGCCAGCCGAAGCGGCGGTCTTCGATCCTGAGCGCCAGCAGATCCTTGCGGCGGGCGGCGCGCATCGGGCCCAGGTCGGTGACGCGGACGCCGGTGCGCTTCCCGATGCCGCGGACGAGCACACGATTCGCGACGCGCGCGTGGAAGGGCCAGGCGCCGGGCGCGGCCGACCGCGCGCCGAGAACGAGCTCGGCGTCGCCGTCCCGGACGGGGTCGGCGACGAGGGGGACATCCGCTGGATCGAGCGAGCCATCGGCGTCCATGAAGCACACGACGTCGCTCGTGGCCGCGGTGAGACCCGCGTAGCACGCCGCACCGAACCCGCGGCGCGGCTCCCGGACGACGACCGCACCGTGGCGCGTCGCGATGAGGGCCGAGCCGTCGGTCGAACCGTTGTCCGCCACTAAGGGCCGGTAGCCGTGCGGCATGCGCTGGAGCACCCACGGAAGTGCGTCGGCTTCGTTCAGCACGGGTAACACGACGTCGATCACGATCGGATGCTAACCAGGCAGCATCCGGAACAACCCGTCGAAATCCTTACGATTCGCGAACGTTCCTCGAAGACGGGCACGAAGAGGTTTCCGCGCCGATACTCTCGTTCGCAGTATGTCTGTGATTGCCGAGAGCACGACCGCGATCGAGTACCACGAGCGCGTCGTTCGGCAGACCCGCGCGTCGATCGTCCCTCTATCAGTCTGGGCGGTCTTGGTCGCTATCGGCGCGGGATCGCTTGCAGGCGGGGCGGATTTTCGCGGAGGAGTTCTGCTCCTTCTGCCGATCGCGATCGGCGTCGGCGTCGCGTTCTTCGGCGGCCGCATCGCGTCGCGCGCTCGCTGGCGGACGCTGCTTCTCGTCGCCGTCATCGCGGCCGCGGCGTGGGCCGTGTCACTCGCGCTTGTCGACGGCGCCGAAGCGCTGACGCGCCCTCTTCAGAATCGGTACGACTACCTCCACGACGTCCCACTGGTCGGCGACGCGCCGGGCGCGTTCCTCGAGACATTCACCAAGCGCATCCGTTCGTTAACGACGCATGTGCAGGGCCATCCACCCGGCGCGCTGTTGACGTTCTGGCTGCTCGACCGCGCCGGCCTCGGCGGCGCGGGTTGGGCGGCGGCACTCGTCATCGGCGCCGGCGCGTCGGCCGCAGCCGCGTCGCTCATCGCGCTTCGGGAGGTCGCGGGCGAGTCCATCGCACGACGCGCCGCACCCTTCCTCGCGTTGACGCCCGCCGCCATCTGGATCGCCACGTCCGCCGATGCTCTCTTCTTGGGCGTGAGCGCGTGGAGCATCGCTCTGTTCGCTGTCGCGACGGGTCGCACCGGCGCGCGATCCGACGCCCTGGCGATCGCGGGGGGAACGGCGCTCGGCGCGGCACTGTTCCTGAGCTACGGCGTCGTCCCGCTCGCCGCGTTGCTCGTCGCGATCGCTATCGCGCGGCGCGGGCTCCGGCCTCTGCTCGTTGCCGCTGCGGGAGTGACGGTGGTCGTCGGCGCCTTCGCGCTCGCCGGCTTCTGGTGGCTCGACGGAGCCCGCGCATCGGTCGAACGCTACGCGGCCGGCGCCGCCCGGCACCGGTCATACGCCAGCGCCATCGTCACCAACCTCGGTACGTTCGCCGTCGCGCTCGGTCCCGCCACCGCCGTCGCGCTCACTCGGTTGCGCGGCAAACGCGTGTGGCTGCTGGTCGGCGCCGCGATCGCGGCGATCGGGATCGCGAACCTGAGCGGCCTCTCCAAGGGCGAGGTCGAACGTATCTGGCTGCCGTTCGTTCCCTGGATCATGACGGCCTGCGTGGCGCTCGCCGGGCGCGGCTGGCTGGGCCTCCAAGCGGCCACCGCCGTCGTCGTGCAGGTGGTGCTACGGTCGCCGTGGTGACGGCCGTGCCCGCCCAACGCGTCCTCGTCGTCGACGACGACCAGACGGTCGCCGACGTCGTCACGCGTTACCTCGAACGCGAGGGGTTCGCGGTGGAGGCGGTCGGCGACGGGCCGGGCGCGCTCGCCCGCGCCGCGGCGGCAGCGCCGGACCTCGTCGTTCTGGACCTGATGCTTCCCGGTCTCGACGGCCTGGAGGTCTGCCGGCGACTCCGGCAGATGGCGCCGTTCCCGATCATCATGCTGACCGCGCTGGGAGAGGAGTCCGACCGCGTCACCGGCCTCGAGTTCGGTGCGGACGATTACATCGCCAAGCCTTTTTCCCCTCGCGAGTTGGTCGCGCGGGCGAAGGCCGTGTTGCGCCGGGCCGGTTCGGCGCCGGTCCAGGCGGCCGCCGACACGGAGATCTTGAACGCCGGCGAGATCTCCGTCGACATGCGCGCTCGCGAGGTGCGCGTGGGCGGGGAACTCGCGTCTTTGACCGTGCTCGAGTTCGATCTGCTGACCTTCTTCATGCGCAACACGCGTCGCGCGTTACGCCGCGAAGAGCTGCTCGACAACGTGTGGGGGTTCGGCTTCGGCGACACCTCGACGGTGACCGTCCACGTGCGCCGCCTGCGCGAGATGGTCGAGCCCGATCCCACACGACCGCGCCACATCACGACGGTGTGGGGCGTCGGCTACCGGTTCGATCCATGAGCGGAAGAGTCGCCGCAGCCATCGCCGTCGCGGGCGTCGCCGCGACCGCGGCGACATCGGCCGCGTTGGGGATGCCGGCGCGCGAGGCAGCGGAGCTCGCGGCGATCGCTGCCGGCGCCGCGCTCGGGGCCGCCGTCGTCGGGTCGTTGGCGTTGCGAATCGCGCGGCGGCGTTCCGTCGGCACCCAGACCGCCGTCGTCGCCGCGACCGCCGTGCTCGCCGTCGGAGGTGGCGCGTGGGCGGCGGCGGACGCGATGTTCATCGAGGCGCACGACCTCCATTCGCTCGTCGTCGTCCTCGTCGCGTCGGCGACCGCCGGGGTCGTGATCTCGGTGCTGATGGGCGCACGTATCGTTCGCGCCACGCGAGAGCTCGGCGAGGCCACCGAGCGCATCGCCGACGGAGACCACTCGAGGGTCGCGATTCCTGCCTCTCGCGAGCTCGCCGATCTGGCCGTTCGGCTGAACGAGATGACGCGCAAGCTCGACGTGGCGCGCGACCGCGAGCGCGCGATGGACGCCTCGCGGCGGGAGCTGATCGCGTGGGTGTCACACGACCTGCGAACGCCGCTGGCCGGGATCCGGGCCATGGCCGAAGCGTTGGAGGACGGCGTCGCCGGCGATCCGGCGACCGTGGCCCGCTACCACCGCATGATCCGCACGGAGACGGAGCGGTTGGCCCGCTTGGTCGACGATCTCTTCGAGCTGTCGCGCATCCACGCCGGCGCGCTCCGGCTGCACATCGAGCGCGTCTCCCTCGGCGACATCGTCTCCGACGCGATGGCCGCCGCCGACGCGCTGGCGCGATCGAAAGGCGTGCGGCTGGAGGGACGGCTGGATGGTACGCCGCCGTTGCTCGACGTCTCGACGACGGAGTTCCAACGCGTACTGCGCAACCTCCTCTCCAACGCGATCCGTCACACGCCGTCGGACGGCACGGTGTTCGTTGAGGCGGGCGCGATTGGCGGCCGCGCGTACGTCGCCGTCGCGGACGGCTGCGGTGGCATCGCGGACGCTGAGCTGGCGCGCGTGTTCGACGTCTCCTTCCGCGGCGAGCAAGCGCGCACCCCTTCGCCCGAAGGTGGGGCCGGTCTGGGGCTCGCGATCGCCCGCGGTTTGGTCGAAGCGCACCGCGGCGAGATCGAAGTCGTCAACGCCGGGCCCGGCTGCCGCTTCACCGTCCGGCTCCCCCTGGACCAGGAGACCGCGATCGCATGAGGGTTCTCGTCACCGGTGGCGCAGGGTTCGTCGGATCCCACATCGTCGACGCCCTCCTCGACCAAGGCAGCGATGTCATCGTGCTGGACGCGCTCCTCCCCCTCGCCCACGGGGACGCTATGGCCGCGCAAAGGGCGGACGTGACGTTCGTCCGTGGGGACGTCCGCGACCCGGACGTCGTCGCGCGCGCGGTGACCGGGGTGGACGTGGTCTGCCACCAAGCCGCGATGGTCGGCCTCGGCGTCGACACGCGCGACGTCGTCGACTACGTTTCGTGCAACGATCTCGGGACCGCAGTGCTGCTGCGCGCCCTGGCGGAGCGGCGCTACAGGGGTCGGATCGTCCTCGCGTCGAGCATGGTCGTGTACGGGGAGGGCGGTTACCGGTGTCCGACGCACGGCACCGTGCGCCCGGCTCCGCGCGAGCGGAGGTCCCTCGAGGCCGGCCGTTTCGAGCCGCCGTGTCCCGAGTGCGAAAGGCCACTCGCGCCGGAGGCCGTCCGCGAGGACGCCCCGATCGATCCGCGGAACGTCTACGCGGCGACGAAGGCGCACCAGGAGCACCTGTGCTTCTCGTTCGGACGCGAGTGCGGCGTGCCGGTGACCGCGCTCCGCTACCACAACGTCTACGGAGCGCGGATGCCCCGCGACACGCCGTACGCGGGCGTGGCGGCGATCTTCCGGAGCGCCGTGGAAGCCGGGCGGTCCCCGGAGGTGTTCGAGGACGGCCGTCAGCTGCGGGACTTCATCCACGTCGCCGACGTCGCGCGAGCGAATATCATCGCCATCGAGAGACCGGAGCCGGCGCCCGGCGCCTTCAACGTCGCGAGCGGCTCGCCGCGGACGATCATCGACATGGCGAACGCGCTTGTCGACGCGCACGGAGATGATGCGCCGCGCCCGAGGATAAGCGGCCGTTTCCGGCTCGGCGACGCCCGCCATGTGTTCGCGTCGGCCGACCGCGCGGCGCGCGATCTCGGCTTCCGCGCCTCCACGACCTTCGAGGAGGGCATCCGATCGTTCGCGTCGGCTGCGTTGCGCGTGTAGCGTTGGCCGCCGCACTCGTCGGCGTCGTCGGAGGTCGGACGCCGACACCGAAAGCCGACGGCGTCTTCATCTTGAGTCCGAACCGGCCGGACGCGGTGATCGCCGTGACCACCGCGGAACGCGTCGTGGCGCTGACCTTCGACGACGGCCCCGACCCGGCGATCACACCGCGGGTGCTCGCGATCCTCGAACGGCAACACGCCCACGCCACATTCTTCGTCCTCGGACGGCAGGTGCAGAGGTACCCGGCCCTGGTTCTCCAAACACAGCTCGCGGGGAACGAGATCGCCAACCACACCTACGATCATCCGCACGCGGACGGCATCACTCCCGAGCATCTCGCCACGGAGCTCCGAAGGACCGCGGCGGCGATCGCAGACTCGGGAGTCGACCAGTCGGCGTTCTTCCGGCCGCCGAAAGGTCTCTTCGACGCGCAGAGCGCAGGGACCGTGCGGCGCCTCGGTTATCAGACGGTCGGCTGGACCGTGACGCTCGACAAGTTCGTCCGACGGCTCGGCGTCGCCAGCGGGGTCGACGCCTTGCTTGCACGCCTCTGGCCCGGTGGGATCATCCTCGCGCACGACGCCGGCCGCGCAAAGACCACGATCGAGGCCCTGCCGCTGTTACTGTCCCGTCTCGCGTCGGCGGGCTATCGCGTGGTCACCATGAGCGAGCTCTTCGCATCGGCCGGCGCCACCGGGAGCGGGGAACCGCTGGATAGCGCCCCTATGTCACACTCCGGGTCCTGAAACGTCTCCTGTGGTGAGATGAGCGAGAGCCCGGTACCGGAACACTGGCGATACCTGTTCGCCATCGCCTACCGCATGCTCGGCACGGTCCACGAAGCGGAGGACGCCGTCCAGGAGGCCTACGTCCGGTTCGAGGAGGCCGCGCCGGAGGACGTCCGCTCGACGCGCGCCTACCTCTCCACGCTCGTCACGAGGATCTCGATCGACCGGCTGCGCTCGGCGGCACGCACGCGCGAGAAGTACGTCGGCCCGTGGCTGCCGGAGCCGATCGTGGCCGAGGGGGATCCCGCCGAGGCGGCCGACCCCGACTCGCTCTCGCTGGCGTTCCTCGTCGTCCTCGAGTCGTTGAACCCGGTGGAGAGAGCGGTCTTCCTCTTGCGCGAGGTCTTTGGGTATGAACACAGAGAGATCGCGCGCGTTGTCGAACGCTCGGAGGCCAACGTCCGTCAGATCGCGCATCGCGCGCGCGAAGCCGTCGCGGCGCGCCGCCCGAAGTTCGAGGTCGCGCCCGACAGGAAACGCGAGATCGGCGAGCGATTCCTCGACGCGCTGCGCCGGCTGGACATCCCCGAGATGCTCACACTCCTGGACGACGACGTTACGCTGCGCTCCGACGGCGGCGGGATCGTGCAGGCCGCACGCCGTCCCATCGTGGGACCCGACAAGGTCGCGCGATTCCTCGTCGGCATCTCGAGCGTCGAGTTCGAGGCGGTCGAAGTCACGCTTAACGGTCAGCCGGGGATGGTCGTGAAGATCGGCGGACTGGTCGTCGCGGCGGTCAGCATCGACCTTAGCGACGACCGCATCAAAGACATCTTCATCATCGTGAATCCCGAGAAGCTCGCCGCGATCCGTGAGGAGGTCTGATTATGGATTCGATCCAAAGCGAGCGCACGAGGTCCGGATTGGTCTGGGCCGTCGTCGGGGTCCTGATCACCGGGACGGGAGTGTGGGCCTTCTTCGCGCCGCACAACTTCTACGACAACATCGCCACGTACCCGCCGTACAACCGACACCTCTTCCACGACGTGGGCGCGTTCACCATCGGCCTGGGCCTCGCGTTCTTCATCGCGATGCGGGTTCGGAGCGCTCTCACGGTTGCGATCGCCGCGAACGCGGCAGCGGCGATCATGCACGCGATCTCACACATCATCGACCGCGACCTCGGCGGGAAGACGAGCGATCCGTGGTTCCTCTCCGCGGTGGGACTTGCGCTCGCCGTCCCGGCGATTCGCAGATTGAGAGGTGCGCGATGAAGGTCCTCGTCGCAGGAGCCACAGGAGCCGTCGGTCTCCCCACGGTTCGCGCGTTGCTCGCCGCGGGCCACGACGTGATCGGTACGACGCGCTCCGAACGCAAGCGCGGTCTTATCGAGTCCGTGGGTGCTCGGGCCGTCGTCATGGACGCGCTGGACGCAAACTCTGTCCGGCGCGCGGTGACGGAGGAGAAGCCCGACGCCATCGTCCAGCTGCTGACGGACCTCCCGAAACGCGGCCCCGTCCGTGCGTCCGAGCTCACAGCGACGAATCGGTTGCGCATCGATGGAACACGCAACCTCGTAGCGGCCGCGAGGGAAGCGAACGTGGGCCGATACGTCAGCGAGTCGATCGTCCTCGGTTACATGCCGAGCCGCGATCGTCATGCCGTCGAAACCGACACGTTCGCCGACGCATCCGCGCGTCCGTCATTCGGGGAGCCCTTGCGCGCACTGGCGTTCCTGGACGAGCAGGTGCGCGGCATCGGCGGGATCGTGCTGCGCATGGGTTTGTACTACGGCGACGAGAGCGGCTCGCAGCAGTTCATGACGAAGCTGGCCCGGCGCAGGCTGCTCATGATGCCGAGGGGGAACGGCCTGTTGCCCTGGGTTCACGTCGAGGACGTCGCCGCCGCGGTCGTGGATGCGCTCGAGCACGGACACCCCGGCGAGGCCTACAACATCGTCGGCGACAAGCCGGCGACGACGTTCGACCTGGCGGTCGCCGTCGCGCGCTCCGTTGGATCACGGCCGCCTCGGACGATGCCGCGCTGGCTCGTGCGACTCGCATTGCCGTACATGGCGTCGACGCTCGACCAGTCGTTCCTCGTTTCGAACGAGAAGGCGAAACGCGAGCTCGGTTGGAAACCGCGCTACCCGAGGATCGCCGACGCCTTCCGAGCGGTCGTCTAAGCTCACGCGCCAGGATCGAGCCACGCCTCAAGGCGCGCCCTCAGGGGCGATCTCCGTCTCCGGCACCCGGCGGCGCCTCACCACGGCGATAACAGACGCCATCGTGATCAGCCCGCCGACGATCTGCAGCAGGACCAGCTCCTCGTTCAGGAACACCGCGGCGCCCGCGGCGGCGATCACCGGCTGGCCGACGCCGATCACCGAGGACAGCGACACGTCGACCAGGCGGTGCGCCCACGTCACGAGGAGGTGTCCGCCGGTGCCCGGGCCGAGAGCCACGATGACGATGAGCAGCCAGTCGCGCGCGCTCGGGTCCGTGAAGTTGCCGCCGCGCACGAACATCACCGGCGTCAGCGCGACGGCCGCGACCCCGAGCACCGCGGTGAAATACTCGAGCGTCGCCGTGCGTGCGCGGATCCGCTTCGAGGCGAGGAAGAACACCGTCCAGACGAAGATCGCGATCACCGCCATCACGTCGCCCGATGGATGCCACCCCGGACGGCTGGCCGACCCGGCGACGACGAGCCCGATCCCGGCGATGGACGCCGCCGTCCAGCCGACGTCCCACGGCGTGATGCTCTCGCCGAACATGCGGCCGGCGACGAGGAAGATCAGTGCCGGTTCGATGCACGTGATGAGCGTGACGTTGGCGACCGTCGAGCGCTGCAACGCCTCGAAGAACAGCGCGATGTTGGCCGCGAACAGAACGCCCGGTACGAACGACGCGCGCCAGATGTCCCAGGAAACGCGGCGCCCCGAGAGGCGCGCGACGAGCCACAGAGCAGGAGCGCCGACCCACAGCCGGCAGACGGCGAACGTGACCCCGCTAACGTGAGAGCCCTTCACGATCACCGTGGACGCCGCCCACAGGAAGACGCCGAACGAGACCGCGGCGACGCCCGCCGGATTGAACCCCACCCCGCCTCGCGGTGCCGCCGTCGAGGCGGTTGGTTTGTCGGCCATCGCGCGCGGAGTCTAGCCTGGCGTCCTCATGGACAAGCCGGGCATCTCGCGCAGCGTCCTCATCACCGGATGCTCGACCGGCATCGGGCGCGCCACCGCCGAACGCCTCCTCAAGAACGGATGGAAGGTCACCGCAACCGCGCGGCGCATCGAGACGATCAAGGATCTCGGCGACGCCGGCGCGCGCGTCCTGCCTCTCGACGTCACCGAAGAAAGATCGATGATCGCGGCGGTCGCGCAGGTCGAGAAGCAGGACGGCGCCGTCGGCGTGCTCATCAACAACGCCGGGTACGGCCTCCAGGGACCGTTCGAGGAATTCTCGATGGACGAGGTGCGCCGCCAGTTCGAGACCAACGTGTTCGGTCTCGTGCGCATGTGCCAGCTCGTGCTGCCCGGGATGCGCCGGCAGGGATGGGGACGGATCGTCAACGTCTCGTCGATCGGCGGCAAGCTCGTCTTCCCGGGCGGGTCCTTCTACCACGGCACGAAACACGCGGTGGAAGCGATCAGCGACGCGCTCCGCTTCGAGGTCCGCCCGTTCGGCGTGCGCGTGATCATCGTCGAGCCCGGAACGGTGCTGACGCCGTTCGGCGACACGGCGCTCGGCTCGCTCTCCGCTGCCGGCGACGCCGGCCCGTACGCGGCGTTCAAGGAAGGCCTCGAAGGCACGGTGAAGGGCGCATACGAAGGAACGCTGGCCCGGTTCGCGATCTCCGCCGAGGACGTGGCCGCCAAGATCGAAAAAGCGATCAGCGCGCGCCGGCCGCGCTCGCGTTATCCCGTCGGCGCCGTGGCGCGATCGGGCATCGCTCTCAAACGCGTCACGCCGGATCGCATGTTCGACATGGTCCTTCGCTCACAGTTCCGCTCCCCCGAACCGCCCAAGGACGCGACCTGATCCGGGGCGAGCGTTCGCTCCAGGAAACGGACGATCGCTCCAGGAGGTTGCGCCGCCCGGCCCGTCGAAGTAAGAGTCGAACGCTGGGGACGGGTGAGGTAGTGGCATGAAAACGCGCACGGCGGCAGTGCTCGCATTCTTGATGCTCTTCTCTGCGGCGTGCGGCGCGCGCTTGAGCGACAGAGAACGCGCGCTCGGGATCGGCGTGCGCGGCGCGGGAGGCCAGACCGGGACCGCGCTCGAGACACCGACCGCCGTCGCGACGGCGACCGGAGCGGGCGGCGGGCCGCTCGGGACCGGAACCAACGCCGGCGGCGCTCCCCTACCGGGCCAACCCGGCGCGGTCGCGTGCGGGAACCCGGCAACCAATCCGGCGAGCGACGTCGGCGTCACGAAGAACGAGATCCGGATCGCGACGGCGTCCGACATCACCGGCGTGCAGCCGGGCCTCTTCAAGTCGACACACCAGGCGATCTCTGCGTTCGCCGCGATGGTCAACAGTCAGGGCGGCATCTGCGGCCGCGCGGTCAGGCCGAAACTGCTCGATACGAAAGCGGACTCGACTGCGAACGCCGCGGCGGTGCGCGAGGCGTGCGACACGCAACTCGCCCTCGTGGGATCGATGTCGGCCTTCGACAACGGCGGCGCCAGTACAGGAGAGAGCTGCGGCATCCCCGACTTCAGCGCGATCACGGTGAACCCCGCGCGCCAGCTCGCGAAGAATGTGTATGCCGCTTTCCCGCAGCGGCCGGACAAGCTCCCCACGGGAACGGCGGAATACATCAAGAAGACGCATCCCGATGTCATCAAGCACGCGGCGATGCTCTACCTGAACGCGGGCGTGACGAAGGCGAACGCGTTCCAGCGCATCAAGGCGTGGGAGTCGGTCGGGTTCGACTTCGGCGGGCCGAGACGCAGCCGTGTCTACGAGGTTCAGGTGCTCGAGGCGAACTACAGCCCCTTCGTTCAGAAGATGAAGGACGCCGGCGTGAAGTACGTCGACATGATCGCCAACTACCAGAGCATCCAGAAGCTGCTGCAAGCGATGGAACAGAACGAGTTCTTCCCGGAGGTCCGCGACTGGGACTCGGTCGCCTACAGCCCGACGTTCGTCAAGTACAACGGCAAGACGTTCACGGCGGCCAACGGTTCGCTGGTCTTCCTCACCACGAACATCACCGAAGAGGCGAGCTCCGTCCCTGAGATGCAGCTGTACATGTCGTGGCTGAGCCGCGTCGCGCCGGGCGCCAAGCCGGACTTCTTCGGCATCTACGCGTGGTCGGCGGCGCGGCTCTTCCAGAAGCTGGCCACCGACATCGGGCCAAAGCTGACCCGCAAGGCTCTCCTCGCGGAGGTCAAGACCCTGCACCACTGGACCGGGTTCGGCCTGCATGTTGATCACGATGTCGGAGCCAAGATCGTGTCGCCCTGCTTCCTCTACCTCGAGATCAGAAACGGCACGTTCCGCCGGAAGTACCCGTCCAGCGGGTTCGAGTGCGGGATGGGGCACCTGGTCAACACTTAGGCCGCGACCTTGGTGAACCTTCCCGTTCCGCCGGTCTTCCACCTCGAGCAGGACACCTCGCACGCCGACTGGCTCGTCGCCCGCCTGAAGCCGTGGGGGACCGAGCGGGTCAGGGTGTGGAGCTTCATCCCAGATTCCTTCGATGCGTACGCGCGAGTGCTACATCCCGCGCTCCGCGCGGCCGGGAACTATGGCACGGTTCGCTGGTCGGAGCTCGCCGAGCGCAGCGGCGTCGCGCTGGGGCCCACGACGAGCTTCCGCGAGGTGAGCGGTGTGAACCCGGGCGAACCAGGCTGGCATGACGCCTCGCCGATCGAGGGCAATCTGGAGCGCGAGCAGGTCGAGGCGATCGCGGAGCTTCTGGCGCCGTTCACCAAGACGCCCGGCCGATGCTGGCTCGCCGTGTGGGAAGGCTGGGGGTCGTGGGGGCCGGGCTCGTCGACGACGCTGGCCCTCGAGACCGGCCGGAAAGAACGCATCAGCCGGCGGACTCGCCGCTCTCTCGACCGGCTGGTACGAGAGACGGAGCCACGGCTCGATGCGATCCCGCGTGTCCGCGCCGAGCATCGCGCGTATTTCCTGTTCACTGCGCGGCTGGGCGACGTCGGCGCGTTCGAGATCGGCGACTGGCACCAAGCTCCAAGTATCTGGTGGCCCGACGACCGGGCCTGGTGTGTCGCGACCGAAGTCGACGGATACTCCACCTACGTCGGCGGGAGCACGGAGTGCATCGAGGCGCTGATCGCTTCCGAGCGGATCGAAGCGATCGTCGTGACGCCGGACACTCCGATGGACGCGGGGCCGTACCGATAGTTTTCGAAGAACGGCGGCCGGGCTTGCGCGGACCGGGCCCGCCGGACTAGTGTCTGGACATATGTCCAGTCAGCCCGCGACCGTCGAACCGCCCCGGCGCCGTCTGACGACGCGCCAGGCCGCCGTCGTGCAGAGCCTGACCGAGGCCGCGCTTCGGGAGATCCGGGCCAAGGGATACGAGGGGATGACGGTCCGCAACGTCGCCGCGCGGGCCGGCGTGGCCGCGGCGACGGCGTACACCTACTTCGCCTCGAAGGACCACCTCGTCGCCGAGCTGTTCTGGTCCCGGCTGCGCGCCCTGCCGGAGCCGCGCGTCGAGAGGCGACGGGCCCCCGCCGCACGCGTGCGTGTCGCGTTCGGCGCGGTCACCTCTTTCCTCGCGTCCGAACCCGCGCTGGCCGCCGCGACCACGACGGCGCTCCTGGCGGCGGATCCCGATGTGAAGCACCTGCGCGACCGCATCGGCGCCGAGATCCGGCGCCGGCTGGCCGCGGCCTTGGGGGAGGATCATGATCCCGATGTGTTGGCCGCGCTGGAGCTCGCCGTCGGGGGGGCCATGCTCCAGGCGGGGATGGGTCACATGACGTACGAGGAGCTGCCCGAGCGGATCGGCGGTGTCGCCGCCCTCCTGTTGGGAGGCCGCTGATGTCGACCGCGGCGCCGGAGCGCCTGACCTACAGCCCGTACGACTACGAGATCCACGAGGATCCGTACCCGACCTACGCGCGGCTGCGCGAGGAGTCGCCCGTCTACCGGAACGACGAGCTCGACTTCTGGGCGCTCTCCCGCCACGCGGATGTGGCCGCCGCGTACCAGGACACCGAACGTTTCTCCAGCGCGAACGGCGTGTCGCTCGATCCGGCGGCCACGGGGCCGCACGCGAGCCGCACGATGTTCTTCCTTGCGATGGACCCGCCGAAGCACGGCCGGATGCGCGGGCTCGTGTCGCGCGCGTTCACACTGCGGCGCGTCGAGGAGATGGAGGTGCGGATCCTCGAGCTGACGCGATACCACCTCGAACCCGCGCTGCAACGCGGGACGTTCGACTTCGTCGGAGACTTTGCCGGGAGGCTGCCGATGGACGTGATGTCCGACATGATCGGCGTCCCGCCGTCCGACCGGCGGGAGGTGCGGCGGCTGGCCGATCTGCTCGTCCACCGAGAGGAAGGCGTGTACGACGTGCCTCCGGCCGGTGCCGAGGCGGCGTTCACGCTCGCGCGCTACTTCGCCGACATGGTCGCGGAGCGACGCACGGCGCCGCGCGACGACCTCACGTCGGCGCTGTGCAACGCGGAGCTCGACGGCGAACGCCTGTCCGACAACGACATCATGAGCTTCCTCTTCCTCATGGTCGTCGCAGGGAACGAAACCACGGCGAAGCTGCTGGCCAACGCCTGGTACTGGGGGTGGCGTAACCCAGCCGAACTTGCGAAGCCGTTCGACGACCGGCGCTGGATCGGGCCCTGGATCGAGGAAACGTTGCGGTACGACGGCTCGTCGCAAGCGGTCGCGCGGACGCTGACGACGGACGTCGACGTATCCGGACGCACGCTTCCCGCCGGTGCGCGGGTGTTGTTACTCATCGGCTCCGCCAATCGCGATCCACGCGCGTTCCCGGATCCCGGCCGGTACGACCTCGCGCGCGACACCAGCGCGATGCTGAGCTTCGGCGCGGCGCGGCACTTCTGCTTGGGCGCCTCGCTCGCGCGACTCGAGGCTCGGATCGCCCTGAACGAGCTGGTGCGTCGCGTGCGCTCGTACGAAATCGATCCGGCCGGGGCGCGGCGGATCCACTCGGTCAACGTGCGCGGGTTCGCGAGCCTCCCGACGACGGTGGCGCTGACGTGAGCGATCCGGGTCCTGCAGTCGTCACCGGCGCCTCGTCGGGGATCGGCGAAGCGGCGGCGCGCGCTCTCGCGGCGGCCGGCCACCCGGTCGCGCTCGGCGCACGCCGCGTCGACCGCTGCGAGGCGATCGCCGCCGAGATCACCAAGGCCCATGGCGTGGCCGTCGGATTGCGGCTCGACCTCGCCGACGCGGGGTCCGTGAAGGACTTCGCCGCGGCGGCGGAGAGCGCGCTCGGACCGATCGAAGTGCTCGTGTCGAACGCCGGCGACTCTACGCTGGGAACGGGGGTGGACGTCCCGCCGGATCTGTTCGCGCGGCAGCTCGAGGTCAACCTGCTCGGCGCGCAGCGGCTGGTCTCTTTGATCGCGCCGTCGATGGTCGAGCGCGGCCGCGGAGACATCGTGTTTGTGAGCACGGACGCCGTCCCCCAGCCCCGGCCCGGCATGGCGTCGTACGTGTCGTCGAAATGGGCTCTCGAGGGGCTCGCGCGCACGATGCAGATGGAGCTCGAGGGCAGCGGCGTTCGCGTTTCGATCGTGCGTCCCGGCCACACGCTGACCGAGATGGGGTCGCGCTGGGACCCATCGGTCGTGCAGGAGTTCATCGGCGAGCTGAAGCGCTGGGGGCTGATGCGTCATCGCGGGCTCCTGCGCCCGGACGACGTGGCCAGCGTCGTCGTGCACGTGGTCTCGATGCCGCGCGGAGCGCACATCACGGCGGTCGACGTTCAGCCCGAAGCACCGACGAAGAAACCCGAGGGAGGCCCACGGTCATGAGCACCGCCACCGAGCTGCGTCAGCCGCCCGAAGTGTCGGGCGCGGCGGGATCAGACGGACATCTCGAGGAGCTGCGCCACGACCCGATCGGGTTGCTCCGGCGCGTGCGCGCCGAGTGCGGGGACGTGGGCGGCTTCCACCTCGGCGCGCGGCGCGTCGTGTTGCTCTCCGGCGCCGAAGCGAACGAGGTGTTCTTCCGCGCCTCCGAGGACGAGCTGAACCAAGCCGAGGCGTACCCATTCATGACGCCGATCTTCGGCAAGGGCGTCGTGTTCGACGCGCCGCCCGAGCGGCGGCAGGAGATGCTCCACAACCAATCGCTCAAGGACAAATACATGCGCGGGCACGCGCAGAAGATCGCGACCGAAGTCGAAGACATGGTCTCCCGCTGGGACGCCGCCGGCGAGATCGACCTGCTCGACTTCTTCGCCGAGCTCACGATCTACACGTCCTCGTCGTG
>JBIOTQ010000061.1:0-46709 GCA_044866075.1 Actinomycetota bacterium
TCCGCGTGGCGTGACTACACGCAGCTCTTCCGCGGGCTCGTCGACACCATCGAAGCCGACCGTGTTCTGGAGGACGCCCGCCTCGAGTCCGAGGTAGGCGCCGTGCAGGCGTCCGTTGTCGTGCAACGTCAGCCATCCCATGCCGGCGTCCTCCAGAACACGGTCGGCTTCGATGGTGTCGACGAGCCCGCGGAAGAGCTGCGTGTAGTCACGCCACGCGGACCACGGTGTGTGATGCTCCAGGCGGCCGCGGAACGTTGCGAACAACAGCTCCACAGCTCCGCTGCGCTCCATGTGTCGCGCCGGCGGCTCCTCGCCGCCGGGGTATTCGCCCAGGTTCGTGATGACCTCCGCACCGAGGTCGTACGCGATCAGCGACCCCATCTCGGCGATGACGTTGCGCATCCCGAGGATCCGCGCGTCGCCGAGGAGGCCTCGCAGCGAGCGGCCGGTGGAGGGGACGAGGTCGACGCCGGCGGCCAGCGCATCGAGCAGAGCCGCGCCGGGTTCGCCGGTGAGCGCGCCCTCCGGATCGCGGTTGAACGCCCCGCCGCGGCCGAGCATCGTGCCGTCGAGATCGGTGTAGACAACACGCACGGAGAGCCGCTCGCGCAGCTCCTCGGCGTGGGTCTCTAACAGGGAGGACACCGGGGTCATGGTACCGGCCGCCCCCTTTCTCCAAAGCACGCCGCTCTCGATTTCACTATCCTTTGACGCCATATGAGCTTTGTTCTCGGCCTCCGCTGCCGCGAGTGCTCGCGCGAGTACCCCGCGGAAGCCCTGCACGTCTGCGAGTTCTGCTTCGCCCCGCTCGAGGTCGTCTACGACTACGACGCCATCGCCTCCGAGGTCTCGCCGGCGTCGATCGCGGCCGGGCCCCGCTCGATGTGGCGCTACGCGCCGCTGCTGCCCGGCGGCGAGGACCGGGTCGATCTCGGCGCCGGCATGACGCCCCTCGTGCGGGCGCCGCGGCTGGGCGCCGAGCTCGGGCTCAAGGACCTGTGGTTGAAGAACGACACGGCGAACCCGACGCACTCCTTCAAGGACCGCGTCGTGTCGGTGGCGCTGACGGTCGCGAAGGGCTTCGGGTACTCGACGGTCGCGTGCGCCTCCACGGGCAACCTCGCGAACGCCGTAGCGGCTCACGCCGCGGCCGCCGGGCTCGAGGCCTACGTATTCATCCCCGCCGATCTCGAGTCGGGGAAGGTGGTGGCGACCGCGATCTACGGTCCTCGTCTGGTGGCCGTGAAGGGGACGTACGACGACGTGAACCGCCTCTGCTCGGAGATCGCCGGCGAGTTCGAATGGGCGTTCGTCAACGTCAACATCCGTCCCTACTACGCCGAGGGGTCGAAGTCGCTGGCGTTCGAGGTGGCGGAACAGCTCGGCTGGCAGGCGCCGGATCACGTTGTCGTGCCGATCGCGAGCGGCTCGCTGCTCACGAAGATCAAGCGCGGGCTCGACGAGCTCGTGCGCGTCGGGTTACTCGACGGCCACCGCACGCGGATCTCCGGCGCGCAGGCGACGGGATGCTCACCGGTGGCCACCGCTTTCAAGTCCGGCGGCGATCACATCCGGCCCGTGAAGCCGAACACGATCGCCAAGTCGCTCGCGATCGGGAACCCCGCGGACGGCTACTACGCGGTGAAGGCCTCGCGTGAGACCGGCGGCGCCATCGACGACGTCGGCGACGAAGAGGTCGTGGAAGGCATCCGTCTCCTTGCGCGCACCGAAGGGATCTTCGCGGAGACGGCCGGCGGCGTCGTCATCGCGACGCTGAAGCGTCTGTGCGAACAGGAGGTCGTCCGTCCCGACGAGCGAACCGTCGCCCTCATCACCGGCGACGGGCTGAAGACGATCGAGGCGGTCGTCGAACGCGCGACGCCGACGATGGTGATACCGCCGCGGCTCGAGGAGTTCCAGACGCAGCTCGATCTTCTCAGCGCGGGAGCCGACGCGTGAGCGCGTCCGTGAAGATCCCGACGCCGCTCCGCAAGGTGACGAACGGCGAGGCGAACGTGAGCGCCGACGGCGCGAACGTCCGCGAAATGATCGAGGACCTCGAACGTCAGTTCCCCGGCATGCGCGAGCGGCTGTGCGACGACGACGGGTCCCTGCGGCGCTTCGTGAACGTCTTCGTCGGCGACGAGGACATCCGCTTCATGCAGGGGCTCGACACGACTCTGGAGGACGGGGTCCAGGTCTCGATCGTCCCGGCGGTCGCGGGCGGCTAGCGGCCCAGCTCAAGCGGCGCACACAGGCTCCTCTCATGATCGCTGCGTTACTCCTCTATGGAGGAGGTGTTCAGGATGCAGTCCGATGAGAGACACACCGGATACCGGAACCGATTCCTCACGCGGTGGCTTCCGCTGTATCTGGTGATCGGGGGACTCGTCTACGCCCTCATCTACTTCGTGTTCATCAAGGGTGGAGGAGGAACGGGCGGGTACTAGCCGCGTGAAACGCGCGTGGGAGGGCGCCGGACCGGCCGCCCTCCCACCTCTCTACCCGACCAGGTAACCTGTCTCGCGGAGCCGATACGGCCGAGACCATGTTCAAGTTCTCGCTACGGACCGAGTACGGCCTCCGGGCCCTCATGGAGCTCGCGTCTCACTGGGGCGACGGGCCCATCCCCGCGCGGGAGATCGCTGAGAACCAGAACATCCCGCTCCGGTTCCTCGAGCACCAGCTGACGGCGCTCCACAAGGCCGGCATCGTGTCGTCGCACCGCGGCGCGGGCGGCGGCAGCGAGCTCGCGCGCGCTCCCTCCGACGTGCGGCTCGCCGATGTGATCGAGGTCCTCGAAGGCCCGATCGCGGCGATGTTCTGTCTGGAGCCGCACGACGAAGAAGTTTGTCCACAGAGCCACCACTGTGGATTGCAGGAGCTCTGGAGCCGCGTCGAGACCGCGGTGCGCGACGTCTTCGAGCAGACCACGCTCGCCGATATCGTCACGCGTCACCGCGCGCTACAGCCGTTGCTGTGGCCGCAGATGGTGAACGCGCGCGCCGATCGTTAGCGCCACATCATGACGTCGTAAGGTCTCTCGATCACGTGAGCAGCGTCGTTCGTCGTTGATCGGCCGAAAAGCGCGCACGAAAAAAATCTCCCATCACTCTTGAACAAGGCGACAACCATGGTTATAGTCGCCGAGGTTCGCGCTCTACACAGAAGAGCGCATCTCTCCCGAACGGAGGGGGTGGGAAAGGGATGCCGGCCAAGAAGCGCAAGAAGGCCGCGAAGAAGGCGGCTCCGAAGCGGAAGGCCACCAGGAAGAAGGCGGCCAAGAAGCGCAAGCGCTAAGCGATCGAACGATCGCTCGAGATTCGCGAATCAGAGGGCCTCGACGCAGAGGCCCTCTTCGCGTTGGAGGACGAACGGAAATGAAACGGCGTCTCGGCGCGAGCGCGCGTAGCATCTGAACGATGGTTGCGCCCGATCGACTTCTCGCGTTCGCGCTCACCGCGTTCATCCTCATCGTCATCCCGGGGCCCAGCGTGTTGTTCGTCATCAGTCGCGGCGTTGCGCTCGGACGGCGCGCCGCGATCGCGACGGTCATGGGCAATACCACCGGCGTCCTCGTGCAAGTGATCGCCGTCGCATTCGGCATCGGGGCGATCGTGCAACGATCCGCTCTCGTGTTCGACGTCATGAAGATCATCGGCGCCGCCTATCTGATCTTCCTCGGCGTGCGTATGGTGCGCGAGAGGAGGGAGCTCTCCGGAATCCTCGACGTCGCCGTCGTCCCGAAATCGGCGCGGCGCATCTACGCCGACGGATTCGTGGTCGGCGTGACGAACCCTAAGGCCGCCGTCTTCTTCGCCGCCGTCCTGCCCCAGTTCGCCGACCCGGCCCGGGGCGGCGTCTCCCTCCAGATCCTGGTGCTCGGTTTGGTATTTGCCGTGATCGCGATCGTCTCCGACTCGGCCTGGGGTTTGGCTGCCGGCAGCCTGCGGGCCTGGCTGGCGCGCTCTCCCCGCCGGCTCGAGCGGCTCGGCGGGGCCGGGGGCCTGGCCATCGTTGGGCTGGGCGTACGGCTCGCCGTCTCCGGTCGCCACGACTGACCCGCCCCGACTTGCGAAGCCCCTCCGCGGAGCCCTATAAAAGGGGTTAGCACTCTCGATGGGAGAGTGCTAGGACTCTCCGGGTGAGAGTGCTAAGGAGGGGTGTGGATGGCAGCCAAGATGATCGCCTTCGATGAGGAGGCGCGTCGGGCGCTCGAGCGAGGGATGAACATCCTCGCCGACGCCGTGAAGATCACGCTGGGTCCCAAGGGGCGCAACGTCGTGATCGAGAAGAAATGGGGTGCGCCGACGATCACGAACGACGGCGTATCCATCGCGAAGGAGATCGAGCTCGAGGACCCGTACGAGAAGATCGGGGCCGAGCTCGTCAAGGAAGTCGCGAAGAAGACCAACGATGTCGCGGGTGACGGCACCACGACTGCGACGGTCCTCGCTCAGGCGATGGTCCACGAGGGGCTTCGCAACGTCGCCGCCGGCGCGAACCCGATGGGCCTCAAGAAGGGCATCGAGAAGGCCGTCGAGCGGGCGGTCGAGGCGATCAAGGATCAGGCGAAGGAGATCGAGGACAAGGACGAGATCGCGCACGTCGCGTCGATCTCGGCCAACAACGACTCCGAGATCGGGTCGATGATCGCCGAGTCGATGGACAAGGTCGGCAAGGACGGCGTCATCACCGTCGAGGAATCGCAGACCTTCGGCATGGAGCTCGAGCTCGTCGAGGGCATGCGCTTCGACAAGGGATACGTCAGCGCGTACTTCGTGACCGACCCCGAGCGCATGGAGGCGGTTCTCGAGGATCCGCTCATCCTCGTGGTCAACTCGAAGATCAGCGCCGTGAAGGATCTCCTTCCGGTGCTCGAGAAGGTCATGCAGTCGGGCAAGCCGCTCGTCGTCATCGCCGAGGACCTCGAGGGCGAGGCGCTCGCCACCCTCGTCGTCAACAAGATCCGCGGCACGTTCCGTTCGGTCGCCGTCAAGGCGCCGGGCTTCGGCGACCGCCGCAAGGCGATGCTCCAAGACATCGCGATCCTGACGGGCGGACAGGTGATCTCCGAAGAGGTCGGCCTGAAGCTCGAGAACGCGACGCTCGACATGCTCGGCAAGGCCCGCAAGGTCGTCGTCACGAAGGACGACACGACGATCGTCGAGGGCGGCGGCGAGGCGGAGCAGATCAAAGGCCGCGTCAACCAGATCAAAGCCGAGATCGAGAAGACCGACTCCGACTACGACCGTGAGAAGCTGCAGGAGCGGTTGGCCAAGCTGGCCGGCGGCGTCGCGGTCATCAAGGTCGGCGCGGCCACCGAGGTCGAGCTTAAAGAGAAGAAGCACCGCGTGGAGGACGCCGTGTCGGCGACCAAGGCCGCGGTGGAAGAGGGCATCGTGCCCGGCGGCGGCGTGACGCTGCTCCAGGCGCAGAAGGCTCTCGACAAGCTGGACCTCGAGGGCGACGAGAAGACCGGTTCGCTGATCGTCCGCCGCGCGCTCGAGGAGCCGCTCAAGCAGATCGCGCTGAACGCCGGTCTCGAGGGCGGGGTCATCGTGGACAAGGTGCGGCAGCTCGACCCGGGCTACGGGTTGAACGCCGACTCCGGAGACTACGGCGACATGTTCAAGGCGGGCGTCATCGACCCGGCGAAGGTGACGCGCTCGGCGCTGCAGAACGCGGCCTCGATCGCGGCCCTCTTCCTCACGACCGAGGCGGTCGTGGCGGAGAAGCCGGAGAAGACGCCGGCCATGCCGGGGGGTATGCCCGGCGGCGGCATGGGACACGACGAGTTCTAAGAACGCGTCGGAACAGCGTGAAGGGCGGGCCGAGGCCCGCCCTTCCTCTTTGCCGGACCGCTCAGAGATCGCGCTCGTCTGGGGCGTGTGTCTCGTCGCGCCCACTCCCGCGGAGCGCGAGCGCGATGATCAGAGCACCGAGCGCGATCAGCGGTACCGGCCAGATCCATTGCAGATGGAGCGACGCCACGTCGACGTTGGCGATCAGGAAGAGCAGCCCCAGGAACGCGAAGGTCGCGCCGAACACGAGCGAAAACGGATCGAGTGGGTGTCGCCTCATGAGTACGCCTCCGGACTAGGCCCCGTGCGAACCTCGACGCGGCCGAGCGACGTTTCGAGATCCAAGAACCACGATGCGATCCCGGGCTTCGCGGCCGGGCCGAGGGTGCGGCGGACGTCGACGTTGACTCCGTCGTGACGGCGGCTCAGCAGCTGCACCTCGCCGGCGCCGACACGCGCCCGGATGTCGACCGTGGCGGCAGCGGGAACGTACACGATGATCTGCCCCGCCACGTCGGTGGCTCGCACGGTTAGGGGCTGCGGTCCTGGTGGGATCGCGCTGAGATCGATGACCATCTGACCGGCGGCGAGGTGGTACTCACGGTCTACCGCCGCGACGCTCGTCGGGTGGAACAGGAGATCGCCGGTGCCGCCCGTGAACGGCACGTGGATCAGGCTCGCGACCAGCACGAACGGAACCAGCAGGATCGCCGGGACGACGAGCCACCGGGCGCGGCCCAGCCACGCGCCGGCCAAGATCCCGATTCCGAGGACGGCGAGCGCCAGAGCGAGGTACTGGACGAGCTTGATGTGCACCACGTCGGACCGGTCGAGCAGGGACGCGACGCCGAGCGCGAGCATCATCGCGCCGAGCGTCAGCCACCCGAGCCGTGACCGCTCGCGCCGCACAGGCGGTGGGGAAGGGACCGCCGGCGCGGTGTCGCTGGGGATGGCGGGCGGAAGCTCGCCGGGTGCGGGGACGGGCGGCGGGACGTCCGGTGCCGGGATGGGCTCCACGACTCGCTCCTCCGGCTTGCGGAACAGCACGATGCCGAGCGCGATCAGCGCGAGGCCGGTGAAGACGCTGCCGTCCCAGTCGGCGAACTGCGTCACGATCAGCAGCCCCCCCACGATGATGAGCGCGACGCCGATCCACGCGGGGGTGCCGCGCAGCGACGCCGCGACCCGCTCCGCCTGGCGCTCCAGATCGGTCGGCGGTGCGCTCGAGTCCTTCGGCATGACGATCATGAGGATGATGTAGGCGATGACTCCGGCTCCGCCGAGGAACGCCGCGAGCACGAACATCAGGCGGATCCAGAGCGGATCCGTCTGGTAATAGTCGGCCAGCCCGGCGGCGACGCCGGCGAACACCTTGCCGCCGTGCCGCCGCGTCAGCCGGCGGGCTTCGTGTTGCGTGGTCATCTCGTCCCCCATGTCGGTCGGTCCCTTGCGTGGTTAGCCTGCGTCTTCGGGCCGCCGTGCGCTATCGGGGATGACCCTGAGACCACCCTGAGTTTCCGCGCCACAGCTCCGGAAGAACCCCGATTGCCGCACCCCGGGCCCTGTGACAGCATCAGAACATGGAGGTCAAAGCGCTGCGCGGGCCGCTCATCGTCCGTAGCCGGAGCGATCGCATGATCTCCGGGGTTGCCGGCGGGATCGCCGAGCGGCTCGAGATCGACGGCGTCGTCGTGCGTCTCGCGTTCGTGGCCCTGGCGTTCGCGGGCGGCTTCGGGATCGTCGCCTACCTGTTCGCCTGGCTGATCGCGGCGGACAAGCCACCGGGTGCCGAGGTTCGCGGGCCGCGCTCCACCGGCGCGCGGCATGTCATCGCCGTGGCGCTGGTCGTGGCCGGCGTCATGCTGTTGCTGCGGCAAGCCGGGCTCTGGTTCGGCGATGCGGCCGCCTGGTCGGTGGGGCTCGCCGCGTTCGGGTCGGCGATGCTCTGGACCCGCGCCGACGAGGGCGGCCGCGCCCGTCTCGCGCGCTTGACGTCGCGCTTCCCACGGACGCCCGCCGACGTGATGGCCGGCCGTTCCAAAGGCCGGCTCGCGATCGGCGCATTGCTCGTCGTCGCCGGCATGGCGACGTTCCTCGTCGCCAATACGTCGCTCAGCGCACTGCGCAACGTCGTGTTCGCCGTCGCGGTCACGGCCGTCGGCCTCGGCCTCGTGCTCGGGCCGTGGATCTACGAGCTGTTCCGGCAACTCGGCGCTGAGCGCCGCGAGCGTATCCGGTCGGAGGAGCGCGCGGAGGTCGCCGCGCACCTGCACGACTCGGTGTTGCAGACGCTCGCCATGATCCAGCGCGCGCCGTCGCCGCAGGAGATGTCGACCCTCGCGCGCGTCCAGGAGCGCGAGCTGCGTTCGTGGCTGTACGGGCGAACCGGGGACGGCGCCGGCACGCTGAGCTCCGCCCTCGACGCACTCGCCGGCCGCGTGGAGCGTCTGCACCGCGTCGCGGTCGAAGCCGTCGTCGTTGGGAACGCGCCGATGGACGAGCGCCTCAAGGCGCTCGTCGATGCGGCGGGAGAGGCGACGACGAACGCGGCCAAACACTCGGGCGCCTCGTCGATCTCGGTCTACGCCGAAGTGACCGACGACGCCGCGAGCATCTACGTGCGCGACGAAGGATTGGGGTTCGACGCCGCGAAGCGTCCCGCGGATCGCCGCGGTATCGCGGACTCGATCGTCGGTCGCATGGAGCGGAACGGCGGAACCGCGACGGTCACGAGCGAGCCGGCCGAAGGCACGGAGGTCCATCTCGTGATGCCGAGGCGCGCGCAATGAGCGAGCGCCGCATCCGCGTCTTCCTGGTCGACGACCATCAACTCTTCCTGTCGGGCGTGCGGACCGAGCTCAACGACCGGTTCGAAATCGTCGGCGAGGCCGGCGACGTCGAGCACGCGATCGCCGGTATCCGATCCGCGAACCCCGACGTCGTCCTCCTCGACGTGCACATGCCGGACGGCGGCGGCCAAGCCGTGATCCGATCGGTGGCCGAGACGAACCCGGACGTGCGCTTCCTCGCCCTCTCGGTGTCCGACGCGGCCGAGGACGTGATCGCCGTCATCCGGGCCGGCGCGCGGGGCTACGTGACGAAATCGATCGCGCCCGCCGATCTCGCCGACGCGATCGTGCGCGTACGCGACGGCGACGCGGTGTTCTCGCCGCGGCTGGCCGGGTTCGTGCTCGACGCCTACGCCGGGGAGGCCACGCCCGTGGTCGACCCAGAGCTGGATCAGCTGACGCCGCGCGAGCGCGAGGTGCTGCGCTACATCGCCCGCGGGTACGCCTACAAGCAGGTCGCCCGGCAGCTCCACATCTCAGGGAAGACCGTGGAGACCCACGTGTCGGCCGTCCTGCGCAAGCTCCAGCTGTCGAGCCGCCACGAGCTCACGCGGTGGGCGACGGATCGTCGCCTGGTGTGAGCTTTCCAACTGCTCGAAAGGGACGAACCTCTTAGCGTCGCCGTCGAGACAAGGGGGTGGATGGCCATGCGAACCAAGCGCAACAAGTCCGACGTCCTGGCGGACGTCGTCCTGTTCTCCGGCTGCAACCGCAAGGAACTGGCGCAGGTCGCCGCGCTGGCGACCGAGGTCGAGATCCCCGAGGGCAAGGTGCTGGCGCGCGAAGGGGCGCCGGGCCGAGAGTTCTACGTGATCCTCGACGGGAAAGCGTCCGTCTCGATCGACGGCGCCGAGGTGGCGACGCTCGGACCGGGGGACTTCTTCGGAGAGATGGCACTGCTCGACCAGGGCCCGCGCGTCGCGACCGTGACGGCTTCGACGCCGTTGGAGGTTGCCGTTCTCGATCCGCGCGAGTTCTCCACGCTGATCGAGGAGCACCCGGGCGTTGCGCAGAAAGTCCTGAAAGTTATGGCGCAGCGCCTGCGCGACGCGGAGAGGGCGCCGACGCACTAGACGGGGGTTGGTGGGGGATGCGAAGGGGCGCCCGCGCGGCGCCCCTTCTGCGTTCCGGCTCCGTTACGTGACGACCGCCGTCCCGAACATCTGGGTCGGATGCACGTCGCACCGGAAGAAGTACTTCCCGGGCGCCGGCGCCCGGAACTCGTAGCGTGTCTTCGCCGGGCCGGTTATAAACGGCCCGGAGAAGAACTTTGTCGTCGCCGACGAATCTTTGTAGAGGGCGAAGTTGTGGAGCTGGCCGGGGTCCTGGTTGTCGAAGTCGACGATGACCCCGCGGCCGGCGGAGAAAGTCAGCTCCTTCTTGTCGAAGGCGGTGTTCTTGGCGACGAGCGCGACTGTGCTGGCCCCACCGGCCGTTGTGGCGGTCGGTGACGGCGACGGCCGGGCCGAGGGCGGCCCGGAAGGAAGCGGCGGAGCCGTCGCGCCTCCGACGAGAACCCGCCCGTTCATCTGCTGTGGGTGGGCGTCGCAGTGGAAGTAGTAGACCCCCTTCGGCAGACCCTCCTTCAGGTCGTACTTCCTGGTCGCGATGCCGGGGAACGTCGGCTGTCTGAGGAACGTCTTCGTCAGCTGGGGAGTATCGAAGATCGCGACGTTGTGCGGGACACCGGGGTCTTCGTTGTGGAACAGGATGGCGACGGGCTCGGCTGCCGGTAGCTTGAACTCGGGCTTGTCGAACTTGACGTTCTTGGCCGTGAGCTCCGCGGCGACGGGGACGTTCCCCTCGACCTCGCGCGTGTGGAGCGACGTGCCCGCGGCGACCCCGCCGGCGATGAGCAAGACCGCGAACGCCACCAGCGCCATCCGTTGAGAGGCCTTGAGCGCGCCGCCCTTCGACAGCGCCCCGGCGCCGAAGAGGATGCACGCGGCGATCAACACGCCGAGGACGACCGACCCGTCCTTCGGGACGGCGAGAAGCAGACGCGAGAACCCGAACACCAGCGCGCCGATGAACACGAAGGCGCCGACCGGGATCATGGACGGCCCCAGGACGCGCTTGCGGAAGTCGTTCAAGGCTTCACCCATCCGGCCCGGTCGAGCTGGTGGTCGACGTCACGCCACTCCAGGACATCCACCCCTTCGCGCTGCTCCAGCGCGAACCAGCGGAAGAACATCACCGCGATGACCGTCCACAGGATGGCTCCGCCGACGATCTTCATGACCAGCCCGGCGACGAGCTGGTCGGTGTGCGCCGAGATGCCCCACAGACGCGGGAAGGCCTCGTAGACGTGGTACAGGGGCCGGTCGCCGAACGTCAGGAACGACGCCGGGACGGTCGGCACGAGCGACTGCAGGAACAGGTAGAGCATCCGGCCCGGATACGTGAGGCGGGGCAGCTCGATGATCGGTGAGAGCACCGGCGTCCACATCACCATCGCGGACAGGAAGAGCAGCAGGTGGAGTCCGAAGTGCACCGGCTCGTGCTCCACGCTGGCCGTCACCATGGCCGGCCAGTGGGTGAAGACCAGGACCCCGTTGAAGATCACGAGCGCGATCAGAGGCCGCGTGAGGAAGCGCGCCGCGATCAGCAGGCCGCGCGGCCGGAGGATCAAGCGCCACAGCCAGGCCGGCGTGCCGAGCATCAGCAAGGGAACCGCCGCGAAGGTCAGCAGCATGTGCTGCACCATGTGGACGCTGTAGAGGTATCGCTCGGCGAGGTCGTGCACCGGCCAGTCGGCGGCGATCAGGATCGCACCGCAACCCAGAACGAACAGCGTCTTCTGGCGTCTCGTCGCGGCGAACTCGACCGGTTCGACGTGGCCCGGACCCAGGACGCGCAACGCCCAGAAGTAGACACCCAAAAGGGCGGCGACGAGGACCCACACCTCCGGGTGAGGGTGCCAGGCGACCGGGAACGACGCGCGCATGGGTCGTTACCGGAAGAGTCCGAAGGTCGTGAGCACGATCATGTACACCGCGATCGCCAACGAGATACCGGTCACCATCAAGCGGCGGAAGATGCGCGCGTCGTATTTCAGGTGCATGAAGTAGGCGACGACGGTCGTGAACTTGACGACCATGAAGAACATGAGGGCCCCGATGAAGAGCCCGTCGGGGATGTCGACGTAGTACAGAGCCACTTCCGCGGCCGTCGCGATCGCGAGCCAGATCGCGACCGCGATGTACGTCCGCGGACCCGGATGCGCGTGCTCGACGCCGGACAGCGCTACTTGCTGACCCGCTTGCATCTGGGGAACGTCGGTCTGCTCGGTCACATGTCCTCCGTCAGTTGCTCGGGATCAGGTACACGATCGTGAAGATCACGATCCACACGATGTCGACGAAGTGCCAGTAGAGACCGACGTACTCGACGGTGGTGGCGCGTTCGGTCGGCAACTGTCCGCGCAACGACATCGAGACGAGCGATAAGAGCATCAGGATCCCGACGGTCACGTGTGCGCCGTGGAAGCTCGTCAGGACGAAGAAGGCGCTCCCCGCCGGGCTCGAGCGGACCGTGAACCCCTCCTTGACGAAGATCGTGAACTCGTAGACCTGACCGGAGATGAACGTCATCCCGAGCAGCGCCGTCGCGAGCAGCCACACGCGCGCGCCGTGATGATCGCCGCGCTGGATCGCCGCGAGCGCCAGGACCATCGTCAGAGAGCTCATCAGCAGAACGAAGGAGCTGACCGACGTGAACGGGATGTCGTAGACCTCCGACGGTTTCACGCCTCCGGTCGGCACGCGGTTCCGGTAGAGCAGGTAGGTCGAGATAAGCGCGCCGAAGAGCAGGGCCTCGGAGCTCAGGAAGGCCCACATCGCCACCTTGGCGTTGTCGAGTCCCGTCGATGTCTGATGGGCGCCGGGCGGAGAGGATGCGTGTTCGACGGCGGCCATCGCCTATTCCTCCGTCGCCGGTTCGAGGGCCCACGCATAGAGCCCGCCGAGTGTGATCAGCGCGCCGATGATCGCGAGCCACCACCCGCCGCGGAAAACGAGCCCCCAGCCGACGAACGGGAGGCCGGCGGCCGCGATCAGCGGCATGTACGACTGGGACGGCATGTGAATCGCGTGCTCGCCCGCGCCGGCGTGAGATGAGTGCGGCGCTCCGGTATGCGCGGGTTCGCCGCCGTGCGCGGTGTCGCCGGTCGGCGGCGCGTCCTGCCCGCCCGACGGAACGGGCACGAGCCGCCCTTCCTTGTCCTCGACGTACTTGCGGTGCCAGAAGTCATCGAGCGCGTGCACGACCGGGATCTCGTCGAAGTTGTGCTCGGGCGGCGGCGACGTGACCGTCCACTCGAGCGTCCGGGCGTCCCACGGGTCGTTCCCGGCGATCTTCCCGTGCCGGCGCGTCTTGACGACGTTGTAGAAGAATACCAGCACCGAGATCGCGATCAGGAACGAGCCGAGAGTCGACACGAAGTTCCACGCGTCGAACCCGTAACCCTTGGCGTAGGTGTAGGTGCGGCGCGGCATCCCCTGGAGGCCGAGGATGTGCATCGGCGCGAACGTCAGGTTGAAGCCGATCACCATCAGCCAGAAGTGGAGCTTGCCGACCTTCTCGTCGAGCAGCTTCCCGGTGATCTCGGGCCACCAGTAGTAGATGCCGGAGAAGAGTCCGAGGATCGCGCCTCCGAACAACACGTAGTGGAAGTGGGCGACGATGTAGTACGTGTCGGTCTGCTGGTAGTCGTGCGGCACCAGCGCGTGCGTCACGCCCGACAGACCGCCGACGGTGAAGTTGGCGATGAAGCCGAGCGAGAACAGCATCGCCGTCGTGAATCGGATCGACCCGCCGAACAAGGTCGCGAGCCAGTTGAAGATCTTCACGCCGGTGGGCACGGCGATGAACATCGTCGATAACGCGAAGGCCGTGTTCGCGACGGGCCCGAGCCCGACGGCGAACATGTGGTGCGCCCACACGCCCCAGCCCATGAGTCCGATCGCGATGCCCGAGAAGACGACGACGGGGTAGCCGAACAGCGGCTTGCGCGCGAACACCGGCAAGACCTCGGACACGATGCCCATCGCCGGCAGGATGAGGATGTAGACCTCGGGATGACCGAACAGCCAGAAGAGGTGCTGCCATAACACGGGGTCGCTCGTTCCCTGCGCCGAGCTGAAGAAGCTCGTGCCTAAAGTTCGGTCGAAGAACATCTGGAAGAGCGCGACGGTCAGCACCGGGAGCGCGAACACGAGAAGGAACTGCACGACGAAGGTCATCCACACGAACACGGGCATGCGCATCAGGCTCATGCCCGGTGCGCGCAGGTTGATGATCGTGGTCAAGAAGTTGACGGCGGCAACCGTCGACGACAGGCCGAGGATGATCAGGCCTAAGGAGTAGAAGGTCATCCCGTGCCCGGGCAGCCGCACCGACAGCGGCGCGTATCCGAACCAGCCGCCGTCGGGCGCCTGGTTGATGAAGAAGCTCGAGTACAGGAATATCCCGCCGAAGAGGAACGCCCAGTATGAGAAGGCGTTCAGGCGCGGGAAAGCGACGTCCCGCGCGCCGATCATGATCGGCATCATGTAGTTGAAGAACGCGGCGCCGAGCGGCATCACGACGAGGAAGATCATCGTGAGCCCGTGCATGGTGAAGAGCTCGTTGTACGTCTCCGCCGACAGGACCTTGCCGTCCGGACGCGCGAGCTGGACGCGGATCAGCAACGCCTCGATGCCCCCGATCACGAAGAACGCGATCGCGGTGGCTCCGTACAGGATCCCGATGCGCTTGTGGTCGACGGTGGTCAACCAGCTCCACACGCCGGTCCTCGCCGTGGGGCGGCGGAAGATGCTCGGTCGGGCGGCGACGCTCGCTGAGGTCATGGCGTCTTCCTCACTTCAGGCTCAACAGGTAGGCCACGATCGCGTCGATCTGTTCACGGGACAGGTTGTAGTCGGGCATGGATGCCTGGTTCCTGTCCTCGCGGACCGTCCCCGTGAGGGGTTTCATCGCGTTGGGGTTATCGACCCAGCGGAAGAGGTTCTGAGCGGTCAGGTCGAAGGTGGCGCCGGCGAACGTCGTGCGGCTCGCCAGGTGTGTGAGGTCGGGAGCTGTCGCTCCCTGCACAGCCTCCTCGCCGTTGAGTTGGATCCCGCGGACGGTATGACACTGCGCGCAGGTCCCGGTGAAGATCGACAGCACCTGTGCGTCGGTTGGTGGCGGAGCCGGGCGCAGTTGGCCTTGCACCCAGGTGGCGAAGTCGTCGTCGGTCTTCGCGATCGCGCGAGCCCGCATGTTCGCGTGTGACACGGCGCAGAACTCGGCGCACTGGCCGCGGTAGACGCCGGGGTGTTCGGCCAGGAGCTTCAGGTGGGTGTCGCGGCCCGGGATCACGTCCTGTTTCCCCGCCAGCTTCGGGATCCAGTAGCTGTGGATCACATCGTTCGACGTCATCGTCAGGTATACCCAGCGGTTCACGGGGATGACGAGCTCGTTCGCGGTGCGGAGCGGCTTGCCGTCGGGGGTCTTGAAGTCCGTGTACTCGTACTCCCACCACCACTGGTGGCCGATGACCCTCACATTCACGACGTTCGAGCCGACGGGTCTCTGTGCCACGTCGAAGATCGTCAGCACCGTGGGGATCGCGATCCCGGCGAGGAGCGCCGCGGGGAGGATCGTCCAGAAGATCTCGAGACGCTTGTTGCCGTGGATCTGCTTCGGCGCATCGGCGTCCGAGCGCCGGCGGAAGTGCCACGAGAAGAAGATGACCATGCCCTCGACCAGCACGAAGATCGCGGCGGCGATCCAGAAGACGGGCTTGAAGAGGTTGTCGGCCTGCCGCGCGACCGGGCCATCGGGCTTGAGGGTGTCCTGCGGCGCGTTCGCGGCGCACGCAACGGTCGAGAAGGCGAGGATGATGAGGCTGGTCCACAGGGCGCGACACGACCGATGTGACTTGCTACCCCTCAAATCTCCTCCCTGCGTGGCGCGGCTGAAAAAAGGTGCGTGAGCCGCGTCCGGCACCCGGAATGATTACCACACGGACACCGCGGAAACCAACGAGCGGGCGCGGTGCTCGTGCGCTTGTTCTCGCAGGTAGGAAGGGGTGCGAGCCCGCAGCCGGGGGGCGTCAAGCGACCAGCCGGTCGACCGCCATCGACGCGAACAGCAGCGCCAGGTAGATGATCGAGAAGCGGAAGAGGCTCATCGCCGAGCGCATCGTTCCGGCGCGCCAGAGCCGGGCGGCGTGCCACACGAATGCGCCGCCGAGCACCAGCGCGCTCGCGAGATAGAGCGCGCCCATCCGTCCGATCGGCGCGAACGCGATGGTCGCTCCGAACAGGATCAGCGAGTAGAGCAGGATCTGCCGCTGCGTCGACCGGGTCCCCGCGACGACCGGCATCATCGGGACCCCGGCCTCGCGGTAGTCGCGCTCGTAGCGCAGAGCGAGCGCCCAGAAGTGCGGCGGCGTCCAGATGAAGATGATCCCGAAGAGGGCGAGGGCCGGAACCTCGACGCGGCCGGTGACGGCCGCCCAGCCCACCAACACGGGGACCGCTCCCGCTGCTCCGCCTATAACGATGTTCTGCGGCGTCGAGCGCTTGAGCCCGATCGTGTACACGAAGACGTAGAAGAGGATCGCCGCGACCGCGAGCAGCGCGGCGAGTACGTTGACGGTGCGCGCGAGCCAGACGAAGGACACGATCCCGAGGACGATGCCGAACTCGAGCGCCAGCTCCGGCTCGACGCGGTGCGACGGGAGAGGCCGGCGCCGGGTGCGCGCCATGCGCTCGTCGATGTCGCGGTCGTAGAAGCAGTTGATCGCGTTCGCGCTTCCGGCGGCGAGCGTGCCGCCGAACAGCGTGGCGAGGACGAGCCAGCCGGACGGGAGGCCCCGCGCGGCGATCACCATCGCCGGGACGGTTGTGATGAGAAGCAGGACGATGATCCGCGGCTTGGTGAGCTGGAAGTAGACGGGCGTCCGTTCTCGCGCGCGGCGCCAGGAGCGCTCGGCGCGCTCGCGGACCGTCGCGTTCGATTCCGGGAAGCACTCGGCGGCCGGCTTCGAGAGGTTGCGGCTCACGAACGCGAGCGTCGCCGCCGCTCCCCACGTCAGGGCGCCGAGAGCGACGTGTGCGACGACCGCCGCCTCCGACAATCGCGTCCACACGTTCGCCGCACCGACCATCACCTGTGCGAGATACAGTCCGGCGAGCGTCGCCGACAGCGCGCGGATCGCCGCCTCGTGCGGCTCGCGCCGCCACGCGCGCCAGACCAGAGCGAGAACGAGCAGGCCGGCGCCGAGAGCGAGCAAGCGGTGCAGGAAGTGCGCGGTCGCGTGGCCGCCGAGCGACGGGATCAAGCGCCCGTTCATCAACGGCCAGTCCGGGAACGCGAGTCCCGCGTTCTCGCCGCGGACGTAGGCCCCGACGAGCAGCAGGAGGAACGTCGCGCCGGCGCCCCACGTCGCGAGCCGCGCGTACGAGCGGCGCACGACGGCATCGGCGACGCCTTTCTCCACGCGGCGCATGCAGAACGTATTGACGGCTGCGTACAGCAGCGTGCCGAAGAGGACCATCGCGACGGCCAGATGGATCGTGACCGTGACGGGCTTCAGCCGCTGCCCGACGACGATCGCGCCGAGGATCGACTGCGCGATGACGAGACCGAGCGCGGCGACCGTCGGCCGGAAGACGCGCGCCACGTTGCGGTACCCGCGCCAAGCCGCGATCAGGAGCACCCCGATCAGCAGCACGACGATGGTCGCGAAGAAGCGGTGCGAGAACTCGATCACCGTGGTGAGGTTCTCGAGACGCGGGATCAGGCGGCCGTGGCAATGCGGCCAGTCGTCGCCGCAGCCGAGGCCGGATTTGGTTGCGCGAACGAGGCCTCCGATCGCGATGAGGCCGAACGTCGACGCAGCGGTGGCGATGGAAAGCTTCTGGAATCGGGTCACGGATCCCTCGGTTTCGGCGCCCGAATGATACTGGAGCCGGAGGGCGGCGAGCCGTCCGCGGCGGTTACCATGCGGTCGTGAAACTGCGCGCGAGAGAGGAACCTAGCGTCGGGGTCGATGACATACGAGCCCGGGTCGACGCGGTGCTCGAACGGTTCCTGGCCGCGCGGCGCGCCGACCTCTCGGACGCCGATCCCCTCGCCGCGGAGTTGGTCGACGAACTTCGTCGCGTCGTGGTCGCGGGAGGGAAGCGCCTCCGCCCGCTCTTTTGCTACTGGGGTTTCGCCGCGGCCGGAGGGGACGACGGCGAGCCGATCGTCGCCGCGGCGGCGAGCCTCGAGCTGCTACACACGTTCGCCATCATCCACGACGACGTGATGGACCGGTCGCCCCGGCGCCGCGGTCAGCCGGCGACGCACGTCGCGCTCGCGCGCGGCGGCGACGCGCACGTCGGCCTGTCGGCGGCGATCCTCGCCGGCGACCTCGCCCTGGTGTTGTCGGACGAGCTCTTCTCGGACGCGGGCTTCGCCGGGGAGCCGTTCATGAACGCGTTCCGCTGGTATCACCGGATGCGGTCCGAGGTCGTCGCGGGGCAGTACCTAGACATCGCTGCGGCCGGCGGCGCCGCGTCCGAGGACGAAGTCCGGCGCATCGCGCGCCTCAAGTCCGGCGGGTACACCGTGGAGAAGCCGCTCTTGATCGGCGCGGCTCTCGCGAACGCGTCCCCGGACGTCGAGGCGACACTTTCGGCCTACGGCTCGGCGCTCGGCGAAGCGTTCCAGCTGCGCGACGACGTTCTCGGCGCGTTCGGCGAGGAAGAGGTCACGGGAAAGGACACGCACGGCGATCTACGCGAGGGCAAACGGACGCTCCTCGTGGCCCGCGCGCTCGCCGCGGCGAGCGAGAGCGACCGCGCCTTCCTGACCGAGCATCTCGGAGACCCACGCCTCGGCCGTGCGAACGCCGAGCGGATACGGACGATCATCCGCGAGACCGGCGCCCTCGACTCGACGACGGCGACGATCGACGGGCTTCACGCGGAGGCCGTCTCGGCCCTGGATGCCCGCATCCTCGGGCCGCACGCGGTCGCGGCCCTGCGCGAGCTCGCCGGTCTCGCGTCGATCCGGGAGTCGTAGGATGGTCCCGATGGGCGCGGCCGCAAAGCTCGCGCGCCTCCGCGAAGACCTATCGGGTCTCGACGGCGCGATCGTCGCCTACTCCGGAGGAGCCGACTCGGCGTTCCTCGCCGACGTGGCGCACGAAACGCTCGGCGCCAGAGCGCTCGCGGTGACGGCCGTCTCCCCGTCGCTGGCGCCGGACGAGCGCGCGAGCGCGGAGAGCCTCGCCGCCGAACGCGGCTGGCGCCACCGCGAGGTCGAGACCAACGAGCTCGAGCGGACCGGATACGTCCGCAACGAGGCCGACCGCTGTTACCACTGCAAGACCGAGCTCTTCGAGGTGCTGGCCGGTCTCGCGTCGTCGGAAGGCACGACCGTCCTCGTCGGGACGAACCTCGACGACGCCTCGGACCACCGTCCGGGGCAGGTCGCCGCCGCCGAGCGCGGCGTCCGGGCGCCCCTCCTCGACGCGGGCCTCACGAAGGAGGAGATCCGCGCGCTGTCGCGCGAGCGCGGCCTGGCGACGTGGGACAAACCCGCGTCGGCCTGCCTCGCCTCGCGCATCGCGTACGGGATCGAGGTCACGGCCGAGCGACTCGATCGCGTCGGACGCGCGGAAACCTTCCTTCGGTCCCTCGGTTTCGGACAGCTCCGCGTGCGCGACCACGGCGACCTGGCGCGCGTCGAGGTCCCACTCGACGACGTCGGACGGCTCGCCTCGGGCGATCTCCGGGAAAGGGTCGCCGCCCATCTGCGCGAACTCGGCTTCCTCTACGTGACGCTCGACCTCGAAGGGTTCCGCTCGGGATCGATGAACGCCCTGCTACTCGAGATCGGACGACGGGGGGACTGATGTCCAGACAGAGGCTTCACCTGACCTTCCCCGAGCACCTCGTCCAGGAACCGATCATCTACACGCTCGGCAAGCAGTTCGACATCGTCACGAACATCCGCCGGGCGAACGTGGAGGAGAAGGTCGGCTGGGTGATCCTGGAGGCCGAGGGAGCCGACGAGGCCCTGGCCCGCGGGATCGCCTACCTCGAGGAGCGCGGGGTCCAGGTCGACCGCATCGACGGCGACGTCGTTGAAGGCTGAGTCTGTCCAGCGCTTCGGTTCCACCCACCAGCGAGTGACGGACCCGTCCGATTTCGCCTGATCCGTCCCTAGCGCAGATGTGCTGAACAGGCAGTCTGCACTCAACTCACGTCCCGCGACCGCCGACAGTGACTATGGAATCTTCAGCGTTCGAGCTTCGACCTCGGTGGTGGCCGGCGCTCGGCGCGAACAGGCTGGGGAACGCGAACCGACGCGCCGGGGTGGTGCCCGGCGGATGGAGAGAGAGACGTGGCCCGGGGTCCGATCTGCACGTTCTGCAACGAAAAACTCGCATCCGGCTCGCCCTTCTGCGCCAAGTGCGGGCACCCAACGCACTGGGCGACGCACGATGATCGCGTGCTGTGGGAGCTCGGGCAGTGGGAGAGCTCCCGGAAGAGCGACACCGTGCAGCGCCAGCACGGCGCGCGCGCGTCGAGCTCCGCGACCCGGACCCAGGCTTTGGCGGACAACGTCCGCGAGCGTGCGCAAACGGCTCCGCAGCCGCAGAGCGACGGCGACGCAAACGGGCACGGCAACGGCACGAACGGAGGGAAGCGCTCGCTGATATCGCGCTTCCGGAAGGTCGCACCGCCCGACGCCGTCCCCGCCCAAGCCGCGCCGCCCCCGGCGCCGCGTCGCGAGGAGCCTCCCGCTCAGCGACCGGCCCCGCAGCCGCGTCCGGCAGCCCAGACCCGTCCGGCACAGCCGACTGGACCGGCACCGCAGGTACGCCCGGCACAACGCCAGGCCGCTCCACAACGACAGGCCGCGCCGGCCGTTCGCCCGACGGGCTCGGCCGCGGCCGCCCCCGCCGCTCCGGTCGTGCAGCCCGAAGCTCCGCCGGTCGTCGCCAAGCCGTCGGCCGATCAAACACCGCTCGTTCTGGTGCGCAAGGCCGTTGGGAACCGTCCGGCCGCGCCGGTCCAGGCGCGTCCTGCCGCCGCCCCGGTCCGCCCGGAGCCGAAGCCGCGTCCGGCCCCGAAAGCGCCACCGAAGCCCGCGCCGCAGGCGCGCCCCACCCCGGCCGCGCCACCGAAGCCGGTCGTCGACGAAGAAAAGCGTCGCAAGGAAGCGGCGAAGCGTGAGCGCAAGCACCGCCGGCACTCGAAGCGCGTCAACCGTCGCGCGGTGTCGCTCGATCTGAAGGACGGCGAGCGCGTCAGCCTGTCGATCGAGGGATGGTCGCGGTTCCGTCGCGCGACCCTCGTCGTGACGAACTACCGCGTCGCCTTGATCACCCGCGTCCCTCCGGTCGTTCGCTGGATCCCGCTCGAGGAGGTCACGGGGATCGCGCTCGGCTGGCGCGGCGCGCATTCCCTGGTCATCTCCGCATCAACGGAAGTGCTGACGCTGCAGAAGGCGAAGAAGGAGATGCTCACGTCGTTCCAGACGCTCCTTGAGTCCGAGGTGACCGAGTCCCGTCGCCACGGAAGCGCCCGCCATAACGCAGATATCACGCAGGAGTGGGTGGAGCGCGCGACCCAGGTCTGGGACTCGCACCACCACCGTCTGCGCCTGTGGATCCGCCGTCACCCGATCGTGACGTTCGTGGGCTTCGTGGGCTGCGTGTCCGGCGCATTCCTCTTCACGACCTGGCTGACGTCGGTCTTCAATTCCGTCCGCTAGCCGCGCGGGTTTGACGGCCGCGCTCCCTGCGGCGAACCTTGTCGGCCTATGCCACGGATCGCGATCGTCGGATCGTTCTCGACCGGCAAGACGACCCTGGCCGAAGCGGTGTCCGAGCCTCTCGGCCTGCCGCTGCTTCCCGAGGCCGCGCGCGAGGTCGCCGCGCTGGGCTTCAAGCTCGACAAGGACGCGACGCCCGAGGTCGAGACGCTCATCTTTCTGAAGCACTTCTACAACGAGATGGTTCATCCTGATTTCGTCGCCGACCGGTCGCTGGTGGACGTGATGGCGTACGCGGGCTGGGTGCTCGACAACCAGGAACGCCGCAAGGAGACCGCGCTCTTCGACGAGTGCACGAGGATCGCGCAGCACCACCTGCGCAGCCAGTACACACACGTCTTCTACCTGCCGATCGAGTTCCCGATCGTGCCCGACGAGCTGCGGCCGAACGATCCGGGCTTCCAGAAAGAGATCGACGAACGGATCGTGGGCCTGCTCGAGACGTACGACGTGGCGTACGAAACGCTTACCGGGGACATCCCGACTCGGATCGCGGCGCTGATGGGCCGCCTCAAGAAATAGGATCTCCGGCGGCAACCAACCGGCCTCCGCCGGCGTCGAAGCAGAGATGAAGAGGATCGTTCTGATCTCTGTGGCCTTCGTGGTCCTCGCCACGGGTTGCGGCCGCGCCCCGAGCCCCGCGGCCGCTCCCGCGGAAACGGGCAGGGCGCCCCGCATCCCGGCAACGGCCTCGCCCTCTTCGACCGCCGCCCGTCCGCGCTTCGCGTCGACGATCGCCGAGATCGACGCGGCGACACGGGAGCGGATGTCTTCCTCCTGGCGGCCGGGGTGCCCGGTGCCGCACGCCGACCTCCGGCTCTTGCGGCTGAGCCATTGGGGCTTCGACGACGCGGCGCACACCGGCGAGATGGTCGTGCACGAAGACGTCGCCGATGAAGTCGTGAGTGTGTTCGAGTCACTCTTCCGGGCGCGGTTCCCCATCCGGCGCATTCGGCTCGTCGACGAATACGGAGGCGACGACGAGCGATCGATGGCGGCAAACAACACGTCCGCCTTCAATTGCCGCCGCAGCGCCGGCGACCCGTCCGCGTGGTCCGAGCACGCGTACGGCCGGGCGATCGACATCAATCCGGTCCAGAACCCGTATGTCCCATCCCCGGGTCCCGTTGAACCGAGCGCCGGCGCGGCCTATACGGACAGATCGCGCGACGTGCCCGGCTTGATCAAAGCCGGCGGCGTCGTCGTGCGTGCGTTCCGAGCCATCGGATGGGGCTGGGGCGGCACCTGGGAGGGCTCGAAGGACTACCAGCACTTCTCGCGCAGCGGGCGCTGAGGCTTCTCTAGCCTTCCGGCGGGGTGAGCGCATTGCAGATCAGCGGCAGCGACCTGCTGTAGCGGAACTGGATGCTCATGTGCCCGGCGTCGAACTCCTCGTGGACGACCTCGAGTCCCTGATCGCGCATGCCGGATGCCATCAGCCGGGTCCCGACGTCGAGGAACCACTCGTCCTTCGTCCCGCAGTCGAGATAGATCAGCGACATCTGCTTCAGCGCGTCGACGCGCTGAGGGATCATGCGCACCGGGTCGTGGGCCAGCCACCGCTCCCAGACGTCTTCGAGGAACGCACCGGTCTTCACGTCGAACGGCAGATCGAACCCGAGCTCCGTCCCGGGGTTCGGCGAGTAGCACGACGCCATCGCCAGCTCGTTCAACAGAGCCATGTAGTCACCGCTTCGTTCCGTGATCGTCTTGTACGTGTCGAGGAAGCGCTTGGGTTCCATGTTCTTGTGCCACAGGTACCGCATCGCGTGGGGGAACTCCGGGAGGTAGCAGTACTCGAACGCCGAGTCGCCGGAGTGACAGGCGAACGCGGTGAAGACGTCGGGGAAGTCGACCGCCATCCGGAAGGATCCGTAGCCTCCCGACGATTTCCCGAACACGCCGCGCGCTTCGCGCTTCGGGATCGTGCGGTAGTTGGCGTCGACCCACTCGATCACTTCGTTTCCCGTGTATCGGCCGTACGGACCGGTGGCGTTCGAGTCGATGTACTGGCTGCCGCCGTACCGCGTCGCGCCGTCGGGCATGACGACGATGCACTCGCCCATCTCGCCGGAGTCGATCAGCGCGTCGAGACGCGCCGGAAGGTTCGGCTCGAACCAGTCCTCGTTCAGGTGCATGCGCCCGGTGCCGGTGAAGCCGACGATCGCGAGGATCAGCGGATAGCGGCGCGACGGCGCCTCATCGTAGGACGGCGGCAGGTAGACCGGAGTAACACGGTTAGCGGGGTCGCCGAGAGGATTTCCGGCGAGGAGCCGGCTTTCGAGGACCGGACGTTCCACGCGCCCGCGTTTCACGGCGCGGGAGCCTACCAGCAGTTCCGAGGCTCCGGGCCGCGCGACCAGACCGTGAAAAAACACGGAACGGGAGCAGTCGAAGAATGGACTCGAAACACCCGAGAGGTTAGCCTCCCGCGCGAGGCGGAGGGGAGCCGCCTCGCGAGCCGTCCGCCGGGCAGGCGCGGCCGCCGGCAAGACGGGAGGTGAGGCATGCCCGATATCAACGGCGCGGACACCGCGTGGATGCTCGCGTCGAGCGCGCTGGTCATGTTCATGACGCCTGGTCTGGCGTTGTTCTACGGCGGGCTCGTCCGAGCGAAGAACGTGCTCGGAACGATCATGCAATCGTTCTTCGCGCTCGGCCTCATCAGCGTCATCTGGATGGTGCTCGGCTATTCGTTGGGCTTCGGACCGGATCACGGGAAGTTCATCGGCGACTTCGAGTTCTTCGGGCTAAGGCACGTCGGCGCCGACCCGATCGGGTTCGCCCCGACGATCCCGCACACGACCTACATGATCTTTCAAATGATGTTCGCGGTCATCACCCCCGCGCTCATCACCGGAGCGATCGCCGAGCGGATGCGGTTCCGCGGCTACGTGCTGTTCATGGCACTCTGGTCGCTGCTCGTCTACTCGCCGGTCGCGCACTGGGTCTGGGGCGGCGGCTGGCTGGGCTTCTTCGACGGGTCGCTGAAGGCTCTCGACTTCGCCGGCGGAACCGTGGTCCACATCAACGCCGGCGTCGCCGCGCTCGCGTGCATCCTGTACATGGGGAAGCGGCGCGGCTTCGGCCGTGAGGCCATGCACCCGCACAACATCCCGATGGTGATCACCGGTGCCGCCATCCTGTGGTTCGGGTGGTTCGGATTCAACGCCGGCTCGGCGCTCGCCAGCGGATCGCTCGCCTCGAGCGCGTTCGTCGCGACGCACATCGCGACGGCCGCCGCGGTGATCGGGTGGATCATCCCGGAGTGGATCCGGAACAAGGCGCCGACGACCGTCGGCGCCGCGACGGGAGCCGTCGCCGGTCTCGTCGCGATCACGCCGGCGTCCGGCTACGTGCAACCGTGGGCCGCCCTGATCATCGGGTTCGCCGCGGGAGCGATCTGCTACGCCGCCGTGAGCCTGAAGCCGAAGATCGGCTACGACGACTCTCTCGACGTCGTCGGCGTGCACATGGTCGGCGGCATCGTCGGTGCATTGCTGACCGGCGTCTTCGCGACCGTGGCCATCAACTCGGCGGGGGCCGACGGGCTGGCGTACGGGAACGCCGCCCAGCTCGGCAAGCAGGCGATCGCCGTCGGAGCGACGCTCGGCTGGTCGTTCGTGGTCACGCTGATCATCTGCTGGATCACCGACAAGACCGTCGGGTTGCGTGTCACCGAGGACCAGGAGCTGCAAGGGCTCGACCTGTCGCAACACTCCGAGGCCGGGTATACCTTCATCGAAGTCGGAACGCTCGCGACGTCGCGGAGCGTGTCGGACGCGACATACGCCTCGCCGAGCGAGGAGGTCAACCGATGAAGCTGGTCACGGCGGTCGTCAAACCCTTCAAGCTCGAAGAAGTGAAGGAGGCGCTGCGCGGCGCCGGCGTGCAAGGCATGACGGTGACCGAAGTGCGCGGCTTCGGCCGGCAGCGCGGCCACACGGAGGTCTACCGCGGCGCCGAGTACCAGGTGGACTTCGTGCCGAAGGTGAAGATCGAGGTCCTCTGCGACGACGGCGAAGTCGACGGCGTGGTCGACGCGATCATGAAGTCGGCGCGCACCGGCAAGATCGGCGACGGAAAGATCTTCGTGACGCCGGCCGAACAAGTGCACCGCATCCGGACGGGTGAAGCGGGGAGGGATGCCATCTAACGGCGGGAACGTCGCCGAACCGATCCGGATCCTCCGTGCCGAGCGGGAGCGCCTGAAGAGGGACCACGAACAAGGGCTCTCGGGGCGCAAGCTGGTGCAGGCTCTGACCGCCGCGATGGACGCGGCGGTCAGAGCCGTCTGGAGCGAGGCCGTCGACGTTCCGGACCGCATCGCGCTCGTTGCGCTCGGCGGCTACGGACGCGCCGAGCTGTCCCCGCACTCGGACGTCGACCTCATGGTCCTGCACGCGGCGCGCTCGATCGCGCCGGACGTCGGCAAACGCCTCTTCTACGAGCTGTGGGACGCAGGGTTCGCGGTCGGCCACGCGATCCGGACCGTCAAGGACTGCGTCCGGCTCGCGGCGTCGAACCTCGAGGCGGAGACGTCCTTCCTCGACGCCCGCTTCCTCGACGGAGACGAAATGATCTTCGAGGAGTTCCGCGCCGCGACGCTCAAGCAGACGCGCAAGCGCGGCGCGCGCTTCGTCGAGACCCTGCGCGCGGCGACCGCCGCGCGTCACCTCAAAGAAGGTTCGGCCTCGTACTTCCTAGAGCCGAACATCAAGGAGGGCGCCGGCGGGCTGCGCGACCGGGCGACGATCGGGTGGCTCGCGACTGCATTCGACACCGAGTCGGGACTCGCCGCCGATCCCGAACTGGAGTCGGCGACCGACGTGCTCCTGCGCGTCCGTACGCAGCTCCACTACATGACCGATCGGCGCGCCGACCTCCTGACGCTCCAGGTGCAGGACGCGGTCGCGGAGGCCCTCGGGTATGGGGGGAACGGCCTCCCTGCCGTCGACGCGTTCCTCCGCGATCTGTACGTCTCCGCGCGCCACGTCGGATACACGGCACGGTCGGCGCTCGCCGAGGTCGCCGGAGAGATCGCCCGCCGTCCCGCTCCCGTGCGCGACGCGTCGCCGGGGATCGAACTCTCGTTGACCGGCCTGCGCATATTCCACCGGCCCCCGATGACCGAGGTGCCGGACCTCCCAATGCGCGCTTTCGCGATCGCCGCGGCGGAGGACGTTCCCATCTCGATCGAGACGATGCTGTGGCTCCGTAGCACCGCGTCGTCGGGGAGCCTGGAGTGGAACGACGCCACGCGCAGGGCGTTCTTCGAGATCCTCGGACGGGGCCGGCCGGGGCGTAGCGCGCTGGAAGCGATGGATCACGCGGGGCTTCTGGTGCGCTACATCCCCGACTGGGAGGCGGTCCGCTGCCTGCCCCAGCACAACGTCTATCACCGGTTCACCGTCGACGTACATCTGCTCACGGCCGTGCTGGAGGCGTGCCGGCTGGGCGACCCCGCGCCTGAGGGCCCCGACGCGCTCGCGCACGAAGTGTGGCGCGATCTCGCGGATCACAAGCGCGTGCTCCTCGCGTGCCTGCTGCACGACATCGGGAAGGGTCGCGACGAGGATCACTCGATCCTCGGCGAGGAGGTGGCCGCCCGAATATGCGCGCGGATGCGGCTCGCGACCGAGATCGCCGACGACGTCGTGTGGCTCGTCCGCCATCACCTGCTGCTGTCCGACACCGCGATCCGGCGCGACACGAGCGACGAGAACCTCGTCGTCGAGACGGCCGCGTGGGTCGGCAGCGCCGAACGTCTCAAGATGCTGTACGTCCTCTCGGTGGCCGACGGACGCGCGACCGGACCGGCCGCGTGGAACCCGTGGAAGGCGACGCTCGTGGGCGAGCTCTTCACGAAGGTCCTGCGCGTGCTCGAGGAGGGCCGCCTCGTCGGCCCCGACGCGTCCGACCTGGTCAGCCTCCGGGCGACGGAACTCCGCGCCGCCCTCACGCGTCACCCCAAGGACGCCGTCGAGGCGCACCTTGCCGGGATGCCGCGCGCCTACTTTCTCGCGTTCCCGACCGACGCGCTGATCCGCCACTTCGCGCTCATGGCGTCGCCGCCCGACGGCGGCCCGGTGACCATCCACGTCGGGAAGACCGACGCCCCGGGCGTCTATGAGCTCGACGTCGTCGCGCCCGACCGGCCGGGACTGTTCAGTAAGGTGGCCGGCGGCCTCGCGCTGAACGGGGTCAACGTGCTCGCGGCCCAGATCTTCACGCGCGCGGACGGCGCGGCGCTCGAGGTCTTCCGCGTGAGCGGCGCGCACGAGGACGAGGTCGAGCCGGGCCGGTGGGACCGCGTGCGGGCCGATATCGGCGCCGCGATCGCCGGCAAACTCCCGCTGGACGAGAAGCTCGCGCAGAAGCGCGAGGTGTACGCGCGGCCGTCGAAGGGGAAGCGCGAGCCGCCGCGCGTGTTGATCGAGAACGCCGCGTCCGACTTCTTCACGCTCGTCGAGGTCCACGCCACCGACCGCGTCGGACTCCTCTATGCGATCACCGATGCGCTCTCGGACCTCGAGCTCGACATCCACTCGGCGCGGATCGCCACGTACGCGGAAGACGTGGTCGACGTTTTCTACGTGCGCGACGTCGTCGGGCAGAAGATCGCCGATCCGGAGAGGACCCGCGAGATCGAACGAACCGTGCTCGCCCGGATCGGCGCCTAACGCCGCGAATATACTTCGCGTTCATGCCCGACCTCGACGAGATCGCTTCCTGGATCCGCGACGCGAATCGCGTCGTCGTCTTGACCGGCGCCGGTATCTCGACGGAGTCCGGCATCCCCGATTTCCGAGGCCCCCAGGGCCTGTGGACCAAGAACCCGGAAGCCGAGAAGATGGCGACGCTGCAGTACTACATGTCCGATCGCGCGATCCGCGTGCGCGCGTGGAAGATGCGGACGGATCGCGAGGACCTGAGCGCCGAGCCGAACCTCGGGCACCACGCGCTCGCCGACCTCGAAGCCAAGGGCAAGGTCCATACCCTCGTCACCCAGAACGTCGACGGTTTGCACCAGAAGGCCGGCTCGTCGCCCGACCGGATCGTCGAGATCCACGGCACGATGCGCGATGTGATGTGCATGTCGTGCGGCGAACGCGCGCCGATGGAGCGCGCGCTCGACCGGGTGCGGGCCGGCGAGGAGGATCCCCCATGCCGGACCTGCGGAGGGATTCTCAAGTCCGCGACGATCTCGTTCGGCCAAAACCTGATCCAGGAGGACCTGGAACGCTCCTACGACGCCGCGGCGGGGAGCGACCTCTTCCTTGCGGTGGGGACGTCGCTCGTCGTGTACCCCGTCGCCGACCTGCCGCGCGTCGCGCTGGAGGCCGGCGCCCGTCTCGTGATCCTCAACGCCGAAGAAACGCCGTACGACCGCGTGGCACACGCGGTCGTACGAGAACGCCTCGGAGACGTGCTTCCGAAGCTCGTCGCTCTCGTCTAGCTACTCCGGGAGCTCGTCCGGACGGTGCTCCTTTTCCTGTCTCCGTCCGTCGAACGCGAAGCACGACGACATGTCGACCGCGGTCGCCGGATCGGTCGGGAAGGTGATCGTTCCCGCCGGGATGAGCACGAATCCCACCATCGTTTCGCGGATGCTCCCGTTGGTCACGCGGACCGCGGTGTGTTCGCCACGTGTGAACGTCACATCGATGGTCGCATCACCGAGAGATTCGTCCGTGTCGAAGTCCCTCATCGGGATCGTTCCCGTGAAGGTTGTCTTCGACAGGCTGAGGCCGGAATTCGTCTCACCACCGATGGCGCGATCAGCCGTGAACAGGAACGCCTCACCACCAGTGGAGTCCTTCTCGGCCGAGGCCCCGAGGTTCATCGTGTAGGACTCGGTGGTGACGTCACACAGGACAAGGACCCCGCTCCGATTGAGAACGAACTGGCTCGGGTCCGTCTTTGTGATATCGATCGTCGTGTCGTGTCCGGCGCGGTCGGACGGTGCCCCTTCCGGCCCGATGCAGTCGGTGAGGTCGAACACCTTGCCGTCGTTGAGGGTCAGGGAACCGCTGACGCTGAAGAACTGGATTGTGCTCTTGTCGTGGATGTTCCGGTTTCCCTCTTTCGACTTGCCGCCAACGTCCTCGACGTCGGAGGTCGGGATGAGATCGACCGTGAACGACGCGTTGCCGACGGGATTGAAGTCACGATCCTCCATCAACAGCGTCCCTTCGAAATGGTAGTCGGTCCTCGTCACATGCTGATCGGTGATGACCGACGAGGACCGGTATGTCGCTTCGCTTGTCTCCGGTGTCTCCGGGGGAACCCAGTACTCGACGGACGCCTCCGGCTCGTCGAACTCCGGCGTGAATTCTTCGGCAGAGATCCGAACAACGCCGTCGGAAGTCCGGACGTCGCTGCAGACGAAACCGATCGACCGGCTGAAGAACCTGGTCGGCTTGTTGGCGGACGCCGGACCGGCCGTAATGAGGATCCCGGCGAGCGTCAGGAGACAAACGGCGAACGACAGGCGACGGATCATCGCATCCCCCTCGTGCGAGGCTCCCTCGTGGGAGCGCGTGCGTATATAGAAGCCGTGGCTCTTGTGAGGCGGCAGACTACCGGAGCACGAGCGAACGCGCTCGTGCACGAACGGGCAATATCGACGGCGTTCGCTTATGGATGGTTAAGCGCTCGAGCGCCGCTTCAGGTAGTCGCGCACCGCGAACTCGCCGAGCTCCTCGCCCTGGACGGCGAAAACGCGTCCCTCGACGACCTGCGCGAGACGGTCGATGAAACGGAACAAAGCGGGCGAGTCCTCGAGCATGAAGATGTTCATCGTCACCCCGGCGCGCGCCAGCCGCATCGCTTCCTTGTAGGTCTTCTCGAGCGTGTCGCGGCGCGGCGGCCACTGGAAGTACCACGGCGGATCGTGGTTCGGCCACAGGTGCGCTGTCGGCTCGCCGTCGGTCACCAAGAGGACTTGCTTCGTCGCCATCGGATGCTTCGCAAGCAGCCGCCCGGCGAGGTTGAACGCGTGCTCCATGTTCGTGCCGTACTCGTGCTCCCAGCCCGCCTCGGCAAGCTCCTCCGGCTTCAGAACCCGAGCGAGCGCGCTGAAGCCGATGATGTAGAGCTGGTCTTCCGGGTACTTCGACGCGATCAGCGAGTGCAGCGCCAGAGCCATGCGCTTCGCCGGCTCCCAGTTGCCGCGCATCGGCATCGAGAAGCTCATGTCCAGGAGCACCGCAGTTGCCGCCGTCGTGCGGTTCTCGGACTCGATCGCTTCGAAGTCGTCGGGGTGGAGCTTGACCGGGCCCTGGGTCGGTCCCTGGCGCAGCACGGCGTTGTGCACCGTGCGCTGCACGTCGATCGCGTACGGGTCGCCGAACACCCACGGGCGCGTCGCGCCGGTCGGCTCGCCCATCCCGCCTGCGTCTCGCGCGTCGTGCGTGCCGGGCCTGTCGACGGCCAAGCGATCGAAGATGCGGGCGAGCGAGCGCTCGCCGAGCTTCCGGACGCCGCGCGGCGTCAGCTTCAGCCGGCCGCCCTGGCGCGAGAGGAAGCCGGATTCTTCGAGCAACTTCTCTATCTGCCGTAGGCGCTGCACGTCCTTGACGGCGTCCTCGCCCAGCGTTCGCCGGAGCTTCTCGACGTCGACGTCCTGCAGCGGCGGCCCGGCGCGGTCGGAACGAAGCGCACGCTCGAGCTCTTCGTAATCGGCGAGGCGCTCGATCGCTTGCAAGCTCTCGTTCAGGCCGAGTGGCTGGTCGCCTTCCATCTGCACCGGCGTGTCCCAGTCCATCTCACCGAAAAGGTCGCGCAGCGACTCGGACAGGCGATCCACCTCGAACCGGAGATCGAGGTCGTCGAGCACCGACTCGGCGACCGCCATGAGCTCGGCGCGCTGCTCGGGCGAGAGGGACGCCATCAGCCGTCCCATGGCCGCCATCCGGCGCGCCAACGCTTCGAGGAGCTCGTCGAGCGTGCGCGGGTTCTCCGGGAAATAGTCGCCGAAGCGACGCATGAACTCGTCGAATTCGTCCTGCGACGGGCCGGTCCCGCGCCGGCGCGCTTCGAGCATGCGGTTGAGGTCGCCCATCATCTCCTTCATGCGCGCCATCTCTTCGGGCGACATGTTCTGCATCGCCGACGTGAGCTGGCGGAAGGCCGAACCGAGGACCTCTTGCCGCAGCCGCTCGAGGAGCTCCTGGAACTTCTGGCGCGCCTCCGGCGAGGCGAAGTCGTAGTTCTTCAAGCCGTTGATCTGACTCGCGGGGTCGGCCGGCAGGTCGTCGAGGTACCCCTCGCGCATCCTTGCTTCGGGATCGTCGACGCGTTCGGACAGCGCGTTGCGCTCGAGCTCGAGGATCTCCTCGAGCTCCTCGCGCACCTGCTCGAGCATGCCGTCGAGCTGTCCGCGCTCGCGTTCGCGCTGCCGTGCGCGGCGCAAGCGCTGCAGCAAGGAATCGAGGCCGCCGAAGCGACCTTGCATCCCGCGCCGCATCAGCTGGCGGATCGCTTGCGACGGATCGAGGCCGCCCAGGATGTCCTCGGAGAGCTCGTCGATGAGGGACTCGACGCTGGCGTCGTCGCCGATGGGCTCCTGCGATCCGTCCCAGCGGGCGTAGCGGTAGCCGCGCACGACGGCCTACTGGTCGAGCGAGTAGCGCGCGCCGCGCGGTGTGTCGTGCTTGTTGAGCCGGCGCGACAGATGCAGACCTTCGAGGGCGAATTCGAGCGCGGACGCCGCGTGCGCCGGCGACTCGTCCTCGACGCCGAGGCGTTTCATCAGCTGTGCCAGACCCTTTACCTGACCCACCTGTTTCAGCACGTCCTGCGCCGGCGTCAGGTCCCCGGTCGTCACCTCGAGGCCCTCTTCGTCGAAACGCCTCACGAGCGAGGAGAAGTCGAACCCGCCGAGACGGCGGCGGTACACCTCGAGCGTCGCCTGCCGCAGCATCCGTTCCATGATCTCCGGCTCGCGACCCTCCTCGAACGTCTCGAACTCCACGCGACCCATCGACGCTTGGAGGACGGCCGGCAGGTCGGCGACCCGCGGCACCGCTTCGGGCTCGCCGGCGCGCAACGCGCGCCGGACGGCAGACGAGGTCAGCACCTCGAGTGTGCCGATCGAGAATCGCACGGACACGCCGGACCGCTGGTTCACGTGCGGCGAGACGCGCACGTGACGCGTGAACTCCGCGAGCACTTCGGTGAGGAAGACCGGCACGCGTACCGGGACGGTCGCGGAGGGCGCGTGCGCCTCTTGATACATGATCTCGATCTCGTCTTCGATGTGCTCCGGGTAGTGCGTGCGCACCTCGCTGCCGAAGCGGTCCTTCAGCGGCGTGATGATGCGGCCGCGGTTCGTGTAGTCCTCGGGGTTCGCGCTGGCGATCAGCAGGAGGTCGACCGGCAGCCGGATCTTGTAGCCCCTGATCTGCACGTCGCGTTCCTCGAGGATGTTGAGGAGCGCCACCTGGATCCGCGAAGGCAGGTCGGGCAGCTCGTTGATCGAGAAGATCCCGCGGTGCGTGCGCGGCACGAGGCCGAAGTGGATCGTCTCCTCGTCGCCGAGGTGACGGCCCTCCGCCACCCGGATCGGATCCACGTCGCCGATCAGATCCGCGACCGACGCGTCCGGGGTCGCCAGCTTCTCCGCGTACCGGTGGTCGCGTCCGATCCACTCGACCGGCGTCGCGTCGCCTTCCGCGGCGACCAGCGCGCGGCAGCGCGCGCAGATCGGCGCGTACGGCGAGTCGTTGATCTCGCAGCCGGCGATCACCGGCAGCGCGTCGTCGAGCAAGCCGGCGAGCGAGCGGATCAGGCGCGTTTTCGCCTGCCCGCGTTCGCCCAGGATGATCACGTCGTGCCCGGCGAGGAGCGCCCGTTCGATGCCGGGGATCACGGTGTCGTCGTAGCCGACGATGCCCGTGAACAGCGGTTCGTCCGATCGGAGGCGCGCGATCAGGTTCTCGCGCACCTCTTCTTTGACGGTGCGATCGCGCCATCCGGAGGCGCGAAGCTCGCCGATATTCGTTGCGTTGGAGGGGGACGGCACGTCGCTTATGCTACCCGACCATGCCGACCTTCGATCGGGCAGGTCTGGTTCTCTCCTACGAGGATCTCGGCGGACCGAGCGACCGCACCGTCGTCTTCCTGCACGGCCTCCTGTTGTCGGCGGAGATGATGGAGCCCGTCGCGCGCCGGATCGCCGGCCCCTTCCGTCCGATCCTGTTCGACCTGCACGGCCACGGGCGCTCGTCGCGACCGATCGAGGGCCGGACCTACTCGATGCACGAGTTCGCGCTCGACACGCTCGCGCTGCTCGATCATCTCGGGGTCGAACGCGCCGGTTTCTTCGGGACGTCGCTCGGTGCCGACGTCGCGCTCGAGGTGATGCTCGACGCGCCGTCGCGCGTCGCCGGCGCCGTCCTGGAGATGCCGGTGCTGGAACGTGGCGCGCGCTTCGCGCGGCGCGTGTTCCGACCCGTCGCCTACATGTTGCGGCGGCGCCAGGCGGCGCGCGCCCTGGCGTTCGCGGCGCGGCGGATGCCGGAGCTGCGCCTTTACCCCGGCGGCAAGGAGGCGCTGGCGATCCTCGCCGAGAACCCGGTCTCCGGTGCAGCGGTGATCGAGGGCTTGCTCGCCACGGCCGGCAAGAATCGCTGGGCCGACGTCGACCGCTGTCCGGTTCCTGCGTTGGTGCTCGGGCACCCGCGCGATCCACTCCACGCGTTCGGCGATGCCGACGAGCTGGCGCGGCGCCTCCCGCGGGGCCGCCTGATCAAGGCGCGGAGCATCTTGGAGCTCCGGATGCGGCCGGAACGGTTGATCGAGGTCTCGAAGCGGTTCCTCGAGGAGTGCTTCCGCGAAGGAGACAGCGCCGAGGCGGGAGCCGCGTCCTAGCGCGCCGCGCTAAGGAAGGAACCGCATCGGGTTCGTGTGCTCGCCGTTGATGCGGACCTCGAAGTGCAGGTGGTCGCCGTACGCATGGCCCGTCTCGCCGCACGCGGAGATGCGCTGGCCCCGGCTCACCCTCTGCCCGTCGGAGACGTACAGCCTCGAGTTGTGCGCGTATAAGGTCGACACCCCGTTCCCGTGGTCGATGATGACCATGTTGCCGTAGCCGCCGCCCCACTCGGACGCGATCACTCGGCCACCCTTGGCCGCGACGATGCGGTCGCCGGTCTCGCAGTCGATGTCCACGCCGGTGTGGAAGCCGCCCCAGCGCGGCCCGTACGGCGACGTGATGCGTCCCCGGAAGGGCCAGATGAAACCGCTCCGGCTGATGCGTCCGATGCTGTGCGACGCGCGCGAACGGATCAGCTCGAGGATGCGCTGTTGCTCGCGCTCGAGCGCGCGGACCTCGTCCGAGTACGCCGCGACCTTCCGGGAGAGCGCGTCCTCGGCCACCTGTTTCGTCTCGATCACCTCGGCGAGCTCGGACGCTCGCTCGGCGATCGACCGCCGGACGCCGGAGGCGGCCTTGTGCTGGCGCGCCAGCTGGGCGCGGGCCTTCCGGGTCTGGTCGGCGATCCGGGCGAGCTGCTCCATGACGCGGCGGTCGAAACTCAGGGCGAAGTCCAGGCTCGACGAGCGGTCGATGAACTCGTCGAGAGAGTCGGAGTTGAGGAGTGCCTCGGCTCCGACGCCGGGCCCCATCACGTAGAGGGCACGCGCGCGCTTGCCGACGACGGTTGCGCGCTGAGCGCGCTGCTTGTCGAGCCGCGCGAGGCGGCGTTCCTCGCCGTGGATACGGGCGACGATCTGCGCGAGCACCCCTTCGGCTTGGACCAGGCGGGCGCGCGTCGAGCCGAGCTGGCCGCCCAGCTGCCTGATCGCGCCGAGGAGCTCGCGATCGGTGCGCCGGACCTGGACGAGACGCGCGCGGGCGGCGCGAAGCTTGCGACGGGTTTCGGAGAGCCGTCCCTCCGCGATGGCGGAGTCGGACGTCAAGGCGAGGGTGGACAGGAGAAGAAGCAGCACCGCGAGCGCACGCAGGCGTACCCCCCTGACCATGAACCAGCTCCCTCCTCAGGTCCGGCTTTCTCCGGTTCTCCGCCGACCGCTAGAGAACCTGCCGGAGGCCCTCCCAAGCCCGGGCTACGTCTATCAAAGGCCTTAGGCCATGGCAAAGACGCCTCGACGCGACGCGTGTGACCTGCGAGAATGCGTTCTCGTGACTGTCGAACGAGTCTCCGGGAACGGCGATCTTCCCGACCCCAGCGAGGCGGTCGCGCGCGTCGTCGGCGCCCTCGCCTACGCCCTGCTGCGCGTCTTCCAGCTCTCGGCCGCCGCGTCGGGCTCGGCGCCGACGCTGGCGCTCCGTGAACGGCAGGCGGCGTTCGCCGTCGAGGAGTTCGAACGTTACGGGATCCTCCGCCGGCGGCTCGGCGCGATGTCGCAGGACGCGGAGGGCGCGATGGCCCAGTTCCGCGCGCCGCTGGACGCGTTCTTCGATGCCGCGCCGATGACGGAGTGGCTCGACGCGCAGGTCTTCCAGTACATCGGGGACGCGATCTCGACCGACTTCGCCGAGCTGATCGCGCCGCACCTGGACGACAAGACCGCGGAGGCCGTGCGAGACGGGCTGGCCGGCCGGGCCGCCCACGAGGCGTTCGCCCTAGAGCAGATCCTGGCCGTGCTCGGCGCCGACCCCGAAGCCGAGACGCGGGTGGCTGCGGTGACCGGTGCGATCGTCGGCAACGCCCTCGGGCGCCTGCGCGAGGCGATCATCGAATCGGACGCCCTGGCGGTCGTTCTCGGCGGAGAGGAACACGTCAAGGACCTGGTTCTGGAACTCCTCGGGAGACACCGGGAGCGCCTCGAGCGACTCGGCCTCGACCGGGTCGACTGAACCGCCGGGCGTCCGGCTACGAACCAACTGCGGGGAAGCGCTCGGGGGAACCCGGAGGCGAGCGACGGCCGGAGCAGATGCGCGTAAGCGACCTGCAGGATCGGAGGGACCGCGATCTCATCGATCGCGTTTCGGGTGGTGACCATGCCGCCTTCTCGGAGCTGTACCGCCGCTATTCGCCGTCCGCGTTCGGGCTCGCGAACCGGATCCTCGGCGACCAGACGATGGCCGAGGAGGTCCTCCAGGAGGTCTTCCTCTCCGTGTGGCGGCGCGCCGGGGCGTTCGATCCGGCGCGCGGCAGCGTCCGGTCGTGGCTGTTCGCGCAGATCCATCACCGGTCTGTCGACGTCGTCCGGCGCGAGGAGGCCGAACGGCGTCGCTCGCGCGCGACCGTCGAGCCGGAGACGACCGAGGAGGACGTCGAGGACGTGATCGAGGAGAGCTGGCTGAGCGCGCGGCGCGAGCACGTGAAGACCGCGCTGACGAGCCTGCCGGAGGAACAGCGGCGGGTGATCGAGCTCGCCTACTACAACGGTCTGACGCAGACGCAGGTCGCCGACGCGATGGGCGTCCCGCTGGGCACCGTGAAATCGCGCACGCTCGCCGCTATGCGCCGGCTGCGGCAGAGGCTCGCCGGGCAGGCAGTGGAGGACGGATGGAGCACGAGCAACTAGAGGAAGCCGTCGCGGCCTACGCGCTCGGCGCCCTCGACGACGCCGAGCGGCCGGAGATCGAGCACGCCCTCCTCGAGCATCTGCCCGGCTGCGCCTCGTGTCGCGAGATGCTCAACGACTTCCGCGAGGTGACCGGCGATCTCGCTTTGGTGGCGCCGCGCCGCGGTGTACCCGAGGCGGTCGAGGAGCGGATCCTCGACGGCATCCGCGAGCAACGCCAGGTCGCGACGCCGCGCCCGGTTCCCCGGCGGTCGCCGTGGGGACGCGTCGGGGTCGCGGCGGTGGCCGCGGCGATCGTCGCGCTCGGCGCGTGGAACGTCCAGCTCGCCTCGCGGGTGCACGACGCGAACCTGCGCAGCCAGGATCTCGCGTCTGCCGTGGGGCTCGTCGGCGCTCCGGACGCGAAGTCCGCCGCGCTGTCCGGCGACGGCGGGTCGCTCGTCCTCGTGTACCGGCCCGGGAAGGCGGTGCTCGTCGGACAGAACGTCGATGCGCCCGCGTCCGGCAAGGTCCTTCAGGTGTGGCTGATGAGAGGCGGCGTTCCGACGAGCGTCGGCGCGTTCCGTCCCGACGACGGCTTCATCGTTCTTCCGATCGACGTCGATCCGGTGGCGTTCGATCGGGTGGCGATCACCGTCGAGAAGGCGCCGCGGGCGAAGCGCCCGACGAGCGCGCCGATCTTCTCGGCGCCGCTTACCGCGTAGCGCCGCGCGTCGCTCGCAGGTACCGGACGACCGCCAGGGGCGGATGACCCGGCGGCGTCGCGGTCTTGTTCGGATCCAACGTCGGAACCCGCCGACCGTCGTGACACGCGATGCAGCCGGCCTCGCGCTGTTCGTGCGTGCGCAGCTGCTGCGGGACGGGCGGGATGGACTCACCGCCCGAACACGCGCCGACGCCCGCGAGCGCGACGGCTAGCGCGACGAGAGCACCGGCTCGCCGCGTGCGGCGATCGGCGGCCACACCAGAACGGGTCGTCCACCTTGCCACTGCCACACCACCCCGAACGCGCGTGTGTTCTGTCCCGCGAGCGGATCGCCGGCCGGAGCGAATCTCACGCCGGAGCCGTTCGGCAGGCTGCCGTCGGGCAGGTCGAGGCTCCGCGCCGCGGCGGCGATGTCTGAGGATGAGTACGAGATCGCCTTCGGCAACGCCTCGCCGACGAGCGCCCAGGCGCCGGAGAACCCCATGTACGCGGCCGCTTCCGGCGCGCGCCCATAGGTGCGCTGGAAGCGCGACCGGAACTCGGTCTCGAGCGTGCGGCCGGAGCTCGTCAGCGCGGCAGGCGCGATCTCCATCGGTTTGTCGGCGACGAACACGCCGTCGATCTTCGAGCCGAGGAGCTTCGCCATCTCCGGTGTGAAGAACGCGGCGCACTTGCCGATCACGGCCTTGACCGGCAGCTTCGCGGCGACGAGAGCCTCGCGGAAGCGCGCGCCGTCGTGCAGGTACGACGCGATCACGACGACGTCCGGCTTCGCGGCTCGGAGCGAACGCATGATGCCCGCGAACGTCTCGGTCGCCGGATCGTAGGGGTAGCTCCCGACGAGCCGGAAGCCGCGCGCCGCCGCTTGCGCGTGGATGCCGTCGCCGACCGACGACCCGTAGGGGTCATTCTCGTAGACGACGGCCAGCTTGAGGGCGCGCGGCGCGATCTTGAAGCGCGGCGCGAGAACCTGGGTGGCGAAGCCCGCGGCTTGGGCCGACAGCGTGGCGCCGGACGGCCCCAGGCGGAACACCTCGGGGAAGCCGCGCGACGTGACGAGGTCGGCGACCGCGCCCGTCTCCCACCAGACGACCTTGTTGCGGTGCGCGGCCTCACTGCCGGCCAGAGCGATCGTGCTCGAGTACGTGCCGATGATCGCCGGGACGCCTTTCCGCGCGAGACGGTACGACTGCTTCCACCCCGCCTCGACGTCGGGCGCGTCGGCGACATCGAGCGTCACGATGTGACCGTCCACGCCGCCGCGCGCGTTGATCAGCTGGACCGCGATCTTGACGCCGCGGAGCTCCTCGTTGCCGTAGTGCGCGAGCGGCCCGGTCAGCGGGTACAGGGCGCCGAGGCGGATCGTCGCTTTGCCCTGCGAGACCGCGGTCGCGAGCGCGAAGAGGGCGACGGCAGGGAGTATCCAGCGGAGACGCCTCATGGCGTCCCTACTCTATAAAGGCCGCGCAGGGGCGCTCAGTCGTCGAGCCAGATGCGGTCCGGGTTCTCGGGATCGTCGATCGGGCTCGAGATGAAGAGTACGCGGCAGGGGTCGCCGAACTCGCCGCCGTGCGGCGTGTTCGACGGGATGACCCACACGTCGCCGGGCCGGACCGGCCGGGTTTCGCCGCCGACCGTGACCGATCCCGAGCCGGCCAGCACGTAGCCGATCTCATCGTGCGTCACATGGATGTGCTTCTTGAAGGGGCCTTCGTGCCCCTGGAAGATGAACACGCTCGACTGGCGGCCGTTCCCGATGTAGGTCCGCTTGAACGGCTCGTCCTTCGTGAGCGCGTCCTTCTGCCAGGCCTCCTCGACGTTGATCACGTCGACCTTCGTCATCGGCTGCTCCTGCTGACAGCACGGGCACGCGTACATGACGGCCTCCTATCGCTTGGAACGTTCGACTGTCGCTTCGAAGAGGAAGTGGTACACCTCGGCGTGGCGCTTCGCCTCCCAGATATCGGCGCCCCAGATGTACGCGCCGTGATCGCGGACGAGGATCGCGTACGCAGGCGCGAACCGTTCGTCCTTCAAGGCGGCCTCGACCTGGTCGGTGAGCTCCGACTCGCGCGGCGTGTTGGTGATGACCGGGAGCAGATGCACGTCCTTGTTGGTGACGCCCCGGATGCCCTTCAGCATCTCTAGATCCTTGATCGGCAGGTGGTCCTCGTTTCCGGCGAGGTCCGCAGCGAGGACCGACGACAGCGCGTGTGAGTGCATCACGGATGCCGCGTCGCGCTCGCGGATGGCCGCGGAGAAGATCGCGTTGCATTCGGATGGGCGCAGGTTCGGATCGGCGGCCGGCTGCACGACGGAGCAGTCGCGCGTGTCGATCGTGAAGAAGTCGGGCGGCTGGATGCGTTCCTTGTGCACGCCGGTGGGCGCCAAGAGCATGAACCGCTCGGGGTTGAGCGCGCAGATGCCGCCGCCGGTTCCCGACACCCAGCCGCGGTTGTAGAAGAGGCGCAGAAGCTCGCAGAGGAACTCGCGGGTCTCTTGTTCGGAAGGGGCCATCTACAGGAATGCGCGCGCGACGTCGAGGGCGGCCTCGGCGAGCTCGCCCTCCGCTTTCAGAGTGGTGGCGTCGGCTCGTTTCATGCGCTGAACACCGACGCGGCAGAATTCCTGCGCTTCGCCGGTGATGTGGCTGTCCGCGTCCTCCGGTCCGAACCTCCACGTCTCGCCGTCGAACGTGAGGTCGACCCTCATCTCACCCGGCGGCTGCTCCCGCTGGGCGTGGCGGAATGCGTAAGGCAGCGCGCGGATGATCAGGAAGGCGACATCCTTCAAACGCGGCGTGAAGTTCAACTCGGCTCCCACCGCCGCCCGCACGTCGAGGCCGTGGGCCCAGGTCTCCATCAACCTGGCCGAGACGAAACTGCGCGCCGACATGCCGAGACCCCAGGGGATGCGCTCTTTCGGATCCTTGGCGGCGAGGACCTCGCGCGACCGCGCCGCGCCGCGAACCCACCACTCGAGCACTTCAGGGCCGGCCATCTTGCGGCCTTTCTCGCACCCCGATTCGGTGAACGCCTCCGGCGACGGAAACGAAAGAGCTTCTTTGTTCAGCTGACGTTGACCGCCCGTCATCGTGTCGTGGGCGATCTCCTCGGTGTCGGCGAGGTGGGAGACCTGATCACGCACGTCCCAACCGACAGCGGGCGTGGGCATCAACCACTCGTCCTCGTCGAGCGTCCGTAGCAGACGCTCGAGGTCGTGCTGCTCCGCACGGAGCATCTCAACGGCCTCACGCATGACGTCCGCGATTGTCGCTTGCACGGGAGGTTCCCGACAACCCCGCGGCGCCGAAACGCCGCAACCGGGCGCGCGTACTAGATACGAGTGCAGTACCCGGCAAGCGCGCGTAGCCGGGCCGCGAATCGTTCACCCTCGTAGAAAGGAAGTAGTCATGCGCAAGAACAAGAGATCCTTCTGGCCGATGATGTTGTTGATGATCGTCGCGATCGCATCGGGCACTGCGGGCGCCGGAACGTCGGGGGATGCGAAAGCTTCCTCGATGACGATTGAGCCCGGTCTGACGAAGGTTTCCATCCCGGCTAGCGTCGGTGTTCCCGCGCCTCTGCCGGCGCCTCTGCCGATCACCGGCTTGCCGAAGCCGACCCTTATCAAGCCGAGGGTCGACTACGTGAGTTGCACGGCCCAGAAGCCGTCGACGACGGGGACCGCGTCCGCGGCCAGTTGTGGCGGCGGCGGGTCTTCGGGAGTCACCTACTGGTGGCAAGGCAGCTTCTGGGTCGGGAGCCGGGCGGGAACGTGGTACGAGTTCGTCCAGGAGTTCGAGTGGCATGTGGAGGGCGCTACCATCACGTCGATCTCGGTGAACCTGTGTTACAGCCGGAGTGGATCCTGGCACTACCACGGGTGCGGGGGACCAAACGGCGAGCACGACGGATCACCGCTCATCGTGCAACGCAGTTCGTCGACGGTACGGGTCCTCGCCGAGTGGGACTACCACTTCCACCGGACGAACGACTACCAGTCGCCCAACACCGATATTAGGTTCGGTGCCGACGGCTCCATCGTGGGGACGGTGTGGTACCAGTGAGCAGCGGCGGCGCAAAGTCGCGTGAGGACGTGGGATCGACGCTTTTGGCGATCGACGAAGCTGCGGCCTTCCTGTTCGCTCTCGTCTCCTTCGCCGTGGGGACACTCTCGGGGGAGATCGTTCTCCCGTTTGGGTTCCTGGCCCTCACCGTGGGCTGGATCCTGATCCTGACCCGGCGAGCAACGCCGGTCCGTGTGCTGGCGGGGCTCGGGCTGTCGGCGGCGTGTCTCCTGATGGGGATCGGCCCGTCGTTCTGAGTTAGGCAGAATGGATGAGGGGGGCCCTCGCCCCCCTCATCTTTATTCGGTGCGTGAGTCGCTCGAGATTTCTGCGAAACGCTCCGGCCGGTCACGCGTACTCCAGTCAGAACCCTCTCAAGGGACGTGAGTAATGGGGACCGGCACTTGGGAGGTGGCGTCGGCTTCGGCGTCGCCTCCCCACTCGAGCAAGTTCGGCGGCGAGGCCGCCGCCCCTCACGGCTGCCTCACGGGAGCCGGTCCCCGGGCGGCGGCGCTCGCCGCGCCCAGCCGCTCCGACCGATTCGGAATCATTCGAGCGTTTCTCGGCGAAGGTCTCGACCGGTTGACGAGCGCGTCAGAAGGAACGCGTCGCGAGGAGGCGAAGCCAGGCCTAGCTTCGTTGCGCGACCGGGGGGTCGCTCGCGATGGAACATGAGAATCGGATGCGCCGCGACGCGGCGTTCGCGCGCTGGTACACGCTCCACCACGACCGGATCCGGTCCCTTTGCGCGCGGATCCTCCGAGACGAGGCCGCCGGGGAGGACCTCGCTCAAGAGACGTTGCTGCGGGCGTGGACGCGCCGGGACTCGATCCGGGACGAAGACGTTGGGGCATGGCTGTCGGTCGTCGCTCGCAACGCGTGCGTGTCCTACCTCCGCAAGAATCAAAGGGCGATCCCGGTCGGGGTCGTGCCGGAGCTGCCCGATGCGGCCGCCGACCCGTCGCTGATCCTCGAGAAGAAGGAAGCTCGCAAGGCCGTACGCCGCGCGCTCAACGAGGTCGGCGAACGCAATCGTAGAGCCCTCTACCTGCGGGAGGTCGAAGAGGTCGGCGCCGATGAGCTGGGCTCCGAGCTGGGCCTTACGGCCGGAGGCACGCGGGCCCTGTTGTTCCGCGCGCGGGCCGTGATGCGCGAACGGCTCGCGGCTGCCGGTCAAGGCCTCGGCGCGTGGCTGGTCGGGGCGCGCGTCAAGATCGGCGGCGCTTACCGCCGCGCGCGGGCGTCGGTGGCCGGACCGGACGCGTCACCGCTGTTGCAGGCGGGAATTAACCTCGCCCTCGCGACCGGGCTCGCCGTCTCATCGATCGCAGGATTCGACATGTTGGATCCGACCTCCCGAGCGCCACGGCCTCTCATCGCGTCCGTCGGCTTCAATCCGTCGACGGGAGTCACGCTCGACCACGCGACCGCCGCCACCACGCAGCCGGAAAAGTCGGCGGCGACGCAGGTGTCGAAACGGACTCTCGAGGTTCGCCCCGGCGATGCGACGTCGGTGCGCCCAGACTTCCGCTACGACAAGAAGACCCGAGACCATTTCTTCGGGATCTTCGTCGACACCCCGTTCGGTACCCAATGCGTCTGCACATCCGGCCGTCCCCAAGGCGAGGGCCACAGCATCGTGTCGGACGAGATCCTCGAGCCCACGCTCGAGAAACTCTGTGAATCGTCGATGGGCTACTGCCAGTCCGGATAGGAGGGTGAACTATGGTCCGCAGGAAAGCTCGGATCCTGCTCGGTGTTGTTTTCCTGATCGCGGTCCTGCTGTCGTCGGGCGGGGCCCGAGCCTGGGACTGGCGATGCGAGGACAACGACCCCAACCCCAGCAACTCCTACGAGCCTCAGCAGAACTCCAAGCTCGTCTCGGTGTACACGGTGAGAAACGCCCAGGGCCGCAGGGTGATCGTCCAGTGCTACTACCTACCGACGGAGCAGAGGCCGCCCGACCACGGTTAGTTGTCCAGTTTGAACCGAAGCTAGCCCGGATATACCCTGCCTGGCGTTTCCCTCCAGGAAAGGGTTTCCATGAACGTCGTCGTCTGCGTGAAGCAGATCCCCGACCCCAACAACCCGTATCAGCTCGAGAACAACCGGCTGAAGAGGAGCGGGGTTCAGAACGTCCTCGATCCCGGTGACGAGTACGGCGTCGAGGCGGCTCTCAAGCTCACCGAACAAGCCGGCGGCGAGGTCACCGTCGTGTCGATGGGCCCGGCCTCCGCGATGGAGGCGATCCGCAAGGCGCTGTCGATGGGCGCGGCGAAGGGTGTCCTCGTGACCGACGACGGCGCGCTGCCGGGCGCGGACGCGCTCGCGACCGCGCGCGTGCTGGCGGCGGCGATCAAGAAGGCCGGGGAGTTCGACCTGGTGATCGCGGGCGTCGAGTCGACGGACGGCTCGGCCGGCATCGTGCCGGGCATGCTCGCGGAGCTACTCGGCGTGCCGCAGGTGACGTTCGCGAAGCACGTGGAGCTGAAGGACTCGACCCTGCACGTGCAGCGCCAGACCGTGAAGGGCTACGACACGGTCGAGTGCCCGTTGCCCGCGGTGCTGAGCGTGACCGCCGGCGTGTTCGAGCCGCGCTACCCGACCTTCAAGGGGATCATGCAAGCGAAGTCGAAGCCGGTGGATCAGCTGACCGTCGCCGACCTGGGTCTATCGGGCGACGACGCGAAGGCGTCGCAGGAGGTCGAGAAGGTCGAGCCCGCGCCCGCGCGCGGCGCCGGTGAAAAGTTCGAAGACGACGGCGAAGGTGCCGCGAAGATCGCCGACTTCTTGAAGAACGCGAAGGTGATCTGATGGCGAAGCTCTGGGTGTACGCGGAGGTAGGGTCCGACGGCGTCGACAAGACGGCGCTCGAGGTTCTGACGAAGGCGCGCGAGCTGGACCCCGAGGTCGAGTCGGTCGTGCTCGGGCCGGGCGCGACCGAGGCGGCGAAGACCCTCGGCGAGCACGGCGCGAAGACCGTCTACGCGAGCGACGACGCCGTTTTCGGAGACTTCATCGCGCAGCCGGCCGCCGAAGCGCTGGCGTCGTTGATCCAGGAGCACAAGCCGTCGGCCGTGCTGTTCGGTTTCAGCTACGACTCGCGCGACGTTGCGGGGCGCGTGGCGGCGAAGCTCGGCTCCACGATCATGAGCAACGCGACCGACGTACTCGGTCCGGACAAGGCGCAGACCGCGATCTTCGGCGGCGCGCAGATCGTCGACGTCGCGCTGCAAGGGAACGAGCCGAAGCTGATCCTCGTCCGTCCTAAGTCGTACGAGGCGTCGCCGTCGGGCGGCACAGCGAACGTGGTTCCGGTGAACGCGACGATCGGCGACGACGCGAAGAAGGCGAAGCGCATCGAGCGGCACGAAGAGGAAACCTCGGGGCCGAAGCTCGAGGACGCGCCGGTCATCGTCTCCGGCGGGCGGGGTCTGCAGGACCCGTCGAACTTCAAGCTCCTCGACGAGCTGGCCGCCGCGATCGGCAACGCGGCGGTCGGAGCGACGCGCGCCGTCGTGGACGCGGGCTGGGTGCCGTACGCGATGCAGATCGGTCAGACGGGGAAGACCGTGAAGCCGAAGGTGTACCTGGCGATCGGCATCTCGGGCGCGACGCAGCACATCGTGGGCATGAAGTCCTCGGACCGCATCGTCGCAGTCAACAAAGACCCGGACGCGCCGATCTTCTCGCTGGCGGACCTGGGAATCGTGGGTGACGCACTAAAAGTCGTGCCGAAGCTCACCGAGGAAGTGAAGTCGCGCAAGGGCTAAACCGGCCAGTGCTTGCCCTGCTTTGTCACAGCTACGCCGTTCCGTCGTAGCCTGTAGCGATGGATCCCTGTCCGGTCCTCGTCGGCCGTCAACAGGAGATGACGGCGCTACGTCAACTGCTCGCTGCGGGCGGTGGCGTCGCGGTGATCTCCGGCGAAGCCGGGATCGGTAAGTCGCGGCTTGTTCGTGAGTTCGCGGCCGAGGCGGCGCAGCGCGGGCGCGTTGTGTTGTGGGGGCGGCCCGAAGAAGTCGCTCAGCCGGGACCGTACGCCTTGATCGTCGACCTTCTCGAATCCATCGTCGAGCACGGCGGACCCGAGGTGAAACGCGAAGCCCGCGCTCTCGAGATGCAGCTGTTACGTCCTTCCGGCGTGGATGAAGAACGCCCTCCGCCGGCGGCGCGCTCTGTCGCAGCGGAGATTCGCGGACTCGTTGCCCGGGTCACCAAGTTTCCTCTGATAATGCTCGAGGACTTGCATTGGGCCGATGAGGTCTCTCACTCGGTCGCATTGCACATCTCCCGAGCGGCGAGCGACGACGGCGCGTTGGTTGTCATGACGTTGCGGACAGAGGGAGCGGTGTCAGAAGCTTCACTATCGCGACTCACAGATGCTTTATTGCGCGATCGGCTTTCCGAGACTATTGCGCTTGCGCCCTTGGCGGAGCGCGAAATTGCCGAGATGCTCGAGTTCCTCTGGCACCGGCCGCCTCGTCGCGAGGAACTTGGTGAATTGTCTCAACTCGCTGAGGGCGTGCCCTTCTTTATCGAAGAGCTGGCAGGACTCGGGAGCGATGGCCGGGGCGCTCACGTACCGCGCTCGATTGAGGACTCTGTCAACTCAAAGCTCGGAAACTTGCAAGTCGAAGGGATTGGGGTCGTAAAAGTTGCGAGTCTGCTCACTGGTCCGGTGGATCCAGCCGTACTGGCTATGGCTTGCGAGGTCTCCGGGCAATCGATTGCGGTCCATTTGTCGAGTGCTGCGCGCCTCGGATTCTTCGCAGATCTCGATGGTCGCCTGGTCTTTCGACACGCCCTAGTTCGGGATGCAGTGGCTGCCGGCCTCGTGTCGATTGAGGCGAGGGCGATGCATTCGCGAATCGCCCATGCCATAGAGAATGTGCATGCCGGCGAACTCGATCCCTTCGCTTTCGAACTGGCAAATCACTACCACCAGGCAGGGG
>JBIOTQ010000062.1:0-31123 GCA_044866075.1 Actinomycetota bacterium
GCCGCCGCAACGAAGCCCGCCATGAGGACGACTGCTCCCGCTCGTCGACGCATCGCTCCCCTCCCTTGCCGCCCAAGCCCGCAGACCGAGCGGCTCTTTAGCCAGACCAGCAGTCGCACGCGGGGAAGTGGATCGGTGAGGATCCCGACCAATCAGTTGAATTTACACCACCAAGGGCTTTCTCCTGCCTGTTCGCTCAAATCGTGTGACCGGGCGGGCCCGTAGCCGCCCCTTCCAGTTCCTACCTGCTGCGACGACCCCCGGCGGCGCTTCGGCGGCGCTTCGGCCCCGTTCGCGGGAGTGAACGCGGGACGCAACGGTTTTATACCTTTTATCCTGGAAGCAGGACCGGTGCCAATCCCGGCGAATCCCGCCAGTGAGGTGATCGTTAAAGCGGGAGGGAGAAGGCCGCGCTTGACTGAGTAAGCAAGTCCGGAAATCTGCGTATTAATCCCGAGGATGCCTGTGACGTCTGATATGACCACCACCGTCGCCGCGCCGCCTAAGCGTATCGGCGTCGGGCATCTGCGCGAAGTTCCGCGTCCCATCCCCACGTCCGTCTCGCGATCCCTATCCGGGCGCTTCCCCCTCTGGCTCCGCGCCGTGGATGCGATCCATCGAGCGGATCGCTCGCCGCTGTCCATCGGAGCGGATGTCCTCATCGCGGCCGGATGCGCCGTCGCGGCGGGGGCCGGGATCGCGCTATCGACGGGCATGGCGTTCGGCATGGTCTTCCTGCTCTACATCAGCGGCGGCTACGCCGACCGTGGCCCGCTCGAGACCCAAGGAGTCCTTTGGTTCGCGTCGCGGTCCTTCACCGCCGTCGCTTTCGCCACCCTCGTGGGCGTCTCTTTCGCGCATGTCGCCGGCTTGAACGCGGGCGGCGCGCTGCGGTTCGGATGGTCGGCCGGCGCGGCCGTCCTATTGATGCGCGGCCTGACCTGGTCGGTCCTCGCAACAGCGCGGCGACGCGGGCTGGGTCTTCGCCGCACGCTCATCGTCGGGCACAGCGCGGAGGCGAATGTCCTCGCGCGGAAGCTCGCGGAGTACTCGCACGCTGGACTGATGCCGGTCGCGATGCTTCCGCTGGGCAACGGTCATGGCTTCGCGCGCTTCCTTCCGGAGTTCCCCAACGCGATGCAGCTCGCCGGGTCGATCGCGGAATCCGGCGCGGAACATGTCGTTCTTGCACCCGATGGCAGCGACGACGCGATCCTTGAGTGCGTCAAGGGCTCGACCGGACTCGATGTCTCGTTCTCGATCCTTCCTCCGCTCTCGGAGGTATTCCTCAACCCCGGTCACGTCGCCCAGGTCGGCGGCCTCCCGCTGATCCCGCTCGGCAAGATCGCGCAGCACCGACTCTCCCTGCCGGGGAAGCGTCTCTTCGATCTGGTCGTTGGATCCCTCCTGATCGTGATCTTGTCCCCGATCATGTTGGCAACGGCCATCGCGATCAAGCTGTTCGACCGCGGCCCCGTGTTCTACAAACAGGATCGCGTGGGACGCGGCGGCCAGCTATTCTGCATGTTCAAGTTCCGCTCCATGGTCGTCGGCGCCGAGCGCCTCGTGATCGACCTTCGTGATGAGAACGTCAACAATGGATTGCTGTTCAAGATCGTCGACGATCCGCGCATCACGCGTGTCGGGCGGATCATCAGGCGACTGTCGATCGACGAGCTGCCGCAGCTGTTCAACGTCGTGCGAGGCGAGATGAGCCTCGTCGGGCCCCGGCCGCTTCCCGTGCGCCCCGAGGATTTCGGGCCCGTCGACGACCAGCGCCACATCGTCCCACCGGGCATCACGGGCTACTGGCAGATCGCAGGAGACCACAGCTTGACCTACGAGGAGATGATCAAGCTCGATCTCGCGTACATAAAGAAATGGACGCTCTGGCTGGACGTGCTGCTGCTCATGCGTACTCTGCCCGCCCTTCTGCATCGGCGCGGGCCCTCCTGAGCGGGTAGGAACCCCGAACTAGACCACCGCCCGAGGCCGGAGCGGCCGGATGCCACAGAACATCTTGCTGATCGTCTTCGACACGGCCCGAGCCGATGCCTTCGAGGCGTACGGGGCTCCGGCCGGTGCGAGCCCCGTCATCGCCGACCTGGCACGACGCGGCGTCTCGATCCCCAACGCTTTCTCGACCTCGAACTGGACCCTCCCGGCGCACGCATCCATGTTCAGCGGCTCCCTGCCGTGGGAGCTGGGACTCGTCGGCGACGTCCCGCCTGCTCACGTTATGAACAGGAACAGGGACCGGCTATTACCGGAGTTTCTCGCCAGCCGCGGATACCGCACGGCCGGCGTCAGCGCGAATACGTTCGTTTCTCGCCGTCACGGGTTCCACTTCGGCTTCGAGCGATTCGAAGAGATCGTCGGATCCCGTCGCGGTGGATTGCACTCCGGCATCCGCGGAGCCCTTCGCCGGAGCTACGAGGCGTGGCGAGCGCGTGTCGACGACGGCATGGAGCAGGCGGAAGTGATCATCCGTCGCTGGATAACCGACGCCACCGGACAGCCGTTCTTCTGGTTCGTAAACCTCATGGAATGCCACTCGCCCTACCTGCCACCACGGCCCTACAACGATCTGCCCTTCCTCGAGCGGATCAGGGCAGGAGGAGACGTCGGACGCTTCCTTTCGTATGCCAGCGTCGCTCGCTACTGCATGTCGGAGATGGAGATACCCGCTGCGGCTCTCGGCCGAATGCGACACCTGTACGCCCAGGCGGTGCGGGCCCTCGACACCTGGGTCGGCCGGATCGCGGAAGAACTCGATCGTCGGAGGATGCTCGACGACACGCTACTTGTCATCACGTCGGACCACGGCGAGAACCTGGGCGAAGAACACCTCATCGGACACGTGATGTCGCTCGACGACAGGCTGCTGCGCGTGCCGCTCGTGATGGCCGGACCCGGAGCTCGGGCGCCAAGGTCGAAACCGACGAGCCTCGCGTCCGTGCCGCGCCTCATCGCGGAGGCGGCGGAACTCGAGACGCATCCGTGGGGTGGTTCGGATAACGGCGGCGTGGTGTTCGCACAAACGGAGGGTTTCCGTGCGGTCACCCGTCGGGCGGCCGAGGGGCTGGTTCATCGTTGGCACCTCAGCGAGGCCGCCGCGGAGCGGATGTGCGTCCGCCAATCGTGTGCGGTCGATGGCCGCTTCAAGCTCGTCCGTGACGGCGGGCGCGAACGTCTCCACGACCTCGTCGCGGATCCGACCGAATCGACGGACGTCCTGGACCGCGAGCCCGGAGAAGCGGCGCGGCTGCGTGCAGCGCTCGATGCCGCGGAGCGCACGTCCGTGCGGACCGCGAGCCGCCTGGAAACGGAACCTTCCGACATCGCCGGCTCGCCGGACGCGGAAAGCGAGGAGCTCGAGCGACGCCTCAAGCTTCTGGGATACCTATAGCGACGCCGAGGCGCTCAGCGGGGGCCGGAAAGCAGCGAGCCCAGCGCGCGCCTGGCCCGTCCCGACAGTTTCGAGACGGCGGGGCCGCCGCCGCTGCGATAGATCATGTGATGCGACCGGCCATGGTAGCGCCGGTACCGGATCAGCCCGCGGCGTTCCGCGTGGGTCAACAGCTCCCTGATCGGAAGCGGTCGGTGGAGATGCGTGTCATCCGGACGCGGCTCCAGCAGGTTCACGACCACGATGCGGGCATGTCTCTCCATCTCGGCGAGGAAAGCGAAGGGGTCGTCGACGTGTTCGATCACGTCGAACGCGTACGCCGCATCGAAGTCGGTAGGGATCTCATCGGACGTGATGTCGTAGACATCCGCTTCGATCCCTCGCCGTTCCAGCCGCCAGCGGAGATACCTCGTGCTGGGGCTCTCGAAGTCCGCAAACGCAACGTGGTAGCCCGCGCCGATCAGCCGGAGCCCGTCGCTTCCGATCCCACATCCCCAATCGAGCACGCGGCTCCCCGGAGGGACGACGCGACGCAGATCCCAGTGGTAGGGCACCTTCGTGCCAGTCATCGCGAAGGCGGTTAGATCGTAGAGATACATGCGGCTCGAGCGGTAAAAGGCCTCCTCGTTGCCGAGCTCTTCCTCTTCGCGCTCGACGGCGGCGGCCGACGTCCGCAGGAGATGCTCGTCGTATTCGGATCCGAGGTATTCCTTCAGTTCCTCCAGATCCTGTACGGCATCCCACGCGTTGAGAAATCGCGGGCCGATGCGCTGATAGTAGTAGTCGTTCGCACGTTGCTCCGCCTGCCGGCGCAGACGCACGAGAGACGGCGGCACGCGATCGACGATCCGCGCCCATGTCGACGGGACCGAGGGACGGGTCAGAGCATCCTGAACGCGCGATCGGAAGAACGGCGTGAACCACGTATGTTTGGTTGCCATCATCCGCTCGCCCGTCGCGATCCCCTCGAATCTTCGGATCACCGCCTCGAGATCGTATTGGTGGTAGTGAAAGGCGCGCGCTTCTCGTTCGTACATGAGGCGCATCTGCACCTCGTTGAGCCGCCAGCCCAGATCCAAGTCCTCGTAGTAGAAGATGAAGTCTTCGTCGAACCCGCCGACGCTCTCGAACAAGGGGCGCTTGAACGACACATTGCTGGAGTAGAAGCGCCCCCATCCGGCCTCTTCTCCGGTGATCCCTCTGTAGTCGAACTGGCTCGACGACCAGTCGAACCAGCTCAGGATCGCGTTCCGCCCGAGGTCGGGGTGCCAATCGACGTGTCCCAGCACGACGACCTCCGTGGCCGGCAACGCGTTGTGTCGGGCGATGTGTCGCTCGACGAGCGTCAGCTCGGGGATCATGTCGTCGCCGAGGAACAGAAGAAGGGAGCGCGCGGTCTCGCGGACGCCGGCGTTCCGGGCCGCACCCGGTCCGCCGTGCTCCTTGACGATCAGGCGAACGCCGGGGGCTTCCTCGACACGTTGGTCGGTTCCGTCGACGACGACCACGACGTCGAATCCCTGCACGGTTTGGGCGTCGAGCGCCGAGAGTGTGCGGCGCAAGATATGCCACCTGTCGCGCGTGGGGATAACGATCGTGAGGTCGGAAGCCGTGAATGGCCGCATGCGACGGGAGGATCAGACCTCCAGACCGGCGGGACGTTTCTCCGGCGGTCCGATGTAATCGAGGACGCGCGCCGGCACACCTCCGGCGAGGCAATACGCGGGTATGGGTTTGTTGACGAGCGAGTTCGCCGCGATCAACGCCCTCTCGCCGATATCGTTGACGATCGTGCATTTCGACGTCACGACCGCGCCGTCGCTGATGGTGATGGGGCGGAAGTCGTACCCTTGGTCGAGTAGATGCATCGACGGATCGCGGAACCGATGGTTCCCATCCGCGATCATGACTGACTGCCCGAACACACAACGCTTGCCGATCGTGATCGATGTTGTGCACTGGATCAGGGCTTCTGCCGTAAAGATCGATCCCGCTCCGATCTCCACCCTGCCCGTCCCCGAGATCTCACACTGGAACCCTCGCCGGAAATCGACACCGGGACCGACGATCAAGGTTCCCCCCTCGGGGATGTAAAGCGTGAAACCGGGCCCGAGACGCACCGGTCCCTGGAACTCCACGCGACAATGCCGGTGCGTAGCCTTGATCATCACTCGGCGCAGTTTGGACGCGAGATTCGCACCAAACCGATAGCGGAGATTCCAGGGGATCTTTCGCCAGTTGCGACCCATTGTTAGGCGGGCGACACTATACCGGCCCTTCCCGTTGATTTCGGGGCAGGTATCGATCGCGAGATCATGACTGATTCCAAGAATCCCGGCCCAAATCAAAAGCAGGAGCTTCCGGATCCCGTCGTACCTCCGGATGCCTACACGAAAGAGTACTACCTCCATGCATGCGCAGGGTTCGAGGAGTGGCGCGCCTCGGATGGCGCACGCGTCGCCGGGATCTATCCGGGCGTGCTGACGCTCGCCGCCATGAGGCCGGGAGATGTGCTGGTCGACGTCGGCACCGGCCGCGGGGAGATGATCGCCGTGGCGATCGAGATGGGAGCGGCGCGTGCGGTGGGCATCGAATACGCACCCACCGCCGTGGAGATGGCCCACCAGACCCTCCAACGTCATGGAACCGGAGACAAGGGCGAGGTGCTGCTCGCGGATGCGCGATCTATCCCGCTTCCCGACGATTTCGCCGACCTTGTGACCATGATCGACGTGGTCGAGCACTTGTCGCGCGAGGAGCTCGACGGGACCTTGCGCGAGGCCTATCGGATCCTGAAGCCGGGCGGTCGCCTGTTCGCGCACACCATGCCCAACCGAACGGTCTACGACGTCACGTACAAGCTCCAGCGTCTGCTCTTGGGTTCGCGCCGCAGAACCTGGCCGGCCGACCCGCGAGTTCACGACTTCGAGCGCGAGATGCACGTCAACGAACAGACCGTCGCCGGCCTTCGACGCTACCTGAGGCGTGCGGGCTTCCGCCCTGCTCGTGCGTGGGTCGGGAAATGGATGTACACGGACTTCGTCCCCGACGAGCGAGCCCGCGCGCTGTACCGCCGGCTGGCCGGCTTCCGGCCGACACGACGGTTCGGCGTCGGCGACATCTTCGCCGAAGGAACCAAGACGTTGTCCGGCTCGCGTCGAGCGGCAGCTTCCTGAGCGCCGCGTGAACGAGTCGGCCGAACTTTTGCGCCTCCGCGAGGACGTCGCCGCTTTGGAGTGGTACCACACGCTCGAGCTGCGGCCCGGGGTCGTGACCCCAGGGTGGTTCGACCTTCGAGACGTTTCGCAGCAGATCCCTTGGCCCGACCTAGCCGGTCTTCGTTGTCTGGACATCGGCACGTTCGATGGGTTCTGGGCGTTCGAGATGGAGCGCCGGGGCGCCGGCGAAGTCCTCGCGATCGACCTCCTTGATCCGGCGCAATGGGACTGGCCGGTGATGTCGACGGACGAGGCTGTCGCGGCGATCGGCAAACGCAAATCCCGCGGCGAGGGATTCGACGTCGCTCGTACCGCTCTCCGGTCGTCCGTCGAGCGACGCGAGATGAGCGTCTACGACTTGGATCCGGATGCAGTCGGAACGTTCGACCTCGTTTATCTCGGCAGTCTTCTGCTCCATCTGCGCGATCCGGTGCGCGCTCTCGAACGAGCGCGAGGCGTGTGTCGTGGCAATCTGATCGTGGTAGACGCGATCGATTTCTCCTTGACCGAACTCTTTCGCAACCGGCCTCTCGCGACGCTCGACGGGCGCGGACGACCGTGGTGGTGGAAACCGAACCTGGCCGGGCTGGCACGCATGCTCGAAGCGGCCGGGTTCGAGATCGTCGGTCGCCCGAAACGGCTCTTCATGCCGGCGGGCGCGGGCCAGCCGGTCCCTCGGTTCCGTCCCCGCCTCCTGGCGAGCAGGGCGGGACGCGAAGCGGTTCTCCTCGGTTGGCGAGGAGAACCTCACGCGTGCGTGCGCGCACGCCCGCGGAGATAGATCATCAGCGCCGCGCCGTCGCCAGCCGCTTCAGCGCGCTCGCGAGCCGCCGGGCCCGCGATCGCCGAAGACGGTCCGACAGGAACGGCTGGTCGGTAAACTCGTCCCGTAGGAGTCCTTCGCTCTCGCGCCTGTACGCCGCCCATTTCCAGGTGCGAGCCACAGGCGCCCAGCGGGGGTCGCGGTCCAGGAACGCGACGAGCCAGTCGCGCACGGGCGGGAGCTGCAGGTCGTCGATCACAACCACCCCGCCGGAACGGATCCATCTCCCGCCGTAGTACCAATCGATGATCGGGGTGGGGAATCCATGACCGCCGTCGATCAGGAAGAGATCGATCGGCTCGAGAGCGAGCTGCGGCAGCACGTCATCCGACGCCCCGAAGACGAAGCTCACGTTTTCGCGCGGGATACCGTGCGACTCCAGGTACTCGATGCAGAGATCGATCTCCGCCTGCCAGCCGACGACGCAGGTGTGGCGCGTTCCCCACGCGGCGAATAACACGGTCGACAGCCCGAGGCCCGTCTCGAGCGTGCGCGTGCCCGAGGGGCAGCGCTCCGCCAGGAACCGATAGAACGCCTCGTCGCTGCGCCAGACCCCTTCCGGAGCTCCGGCGTGAACGAAGGGAGGATCCGCCGACAGCCTCTTCAGGACTTCGAGTCGTCGTTCGAGCTGTTCCATGCCTCCCGAAGTCTACGGGTAGCTCCCCGCGCCATCCGTCCCCATCGCGCCGCCGCTTGAGGCGGGCGGCAATACAATCCGCGGCGGGTAATGGCCGACATCCCTCGCGTGCTCATGTTCGACCCGTACCCGCAAGCGGTCTTCGGCGCGCAGCGGGTCCTACTTCGCATCGCCGCCGAGCTCACCGCACGGGGCGCCCCGCCCGCGATCCTGCTGCCCGGGCCGGGCGCGCTCGCCGACGCGGCGCGTGCCGCCCGTCACGACGTCGTGATCGTCCCGATGCCGCGCGCGCTGACCCGGTTCGGTCGAACGACACGCGGGCGCCACTTCGCCGTCGCCGTCGCCGCATTGCCGCCGGCGTGGGCGCGCCTTCGGCGCGCGATCGCAGCCTCCGGAGCAGATGTCGTGCACGTGAACGATCACCGCGGGCTGACGCTCGCCGCCCCGCCGGCTCGCGCGGCGGGGAAGGCCGTGGTGTGGCACGCGCACATGACGGACGTGCCCGGCCGCACGATCGAGCGAACGGTCGGCCGGCTCGTCCGCGCCGTCGTCGCGCCGAGCCACGCCGCCTTGGCGGACCTGCGCGCGCTCCCGCCCAGGACGAGACGGCACGTCGTGCCCGGCCCCATCGATCGATCCTTGTTCGAGGCCCCACCGGCTCGTCCGTCGGGAAGGGGCCGCATCGTCACGGCGGCGCGGCTTCATCCGGTCAAGGGCCCGGACGTCGCGATCCGCGCGATCGCAGAACTGGCGACACAGGGACGCGACGTCCGGCTCGACGTCTACGGCGGACGGCACCCCGGCGAGGATGACTTCGCCTCCCAGGTCGAGGACCTCGTCGGGACGCTCGGGCTGGCGGACCGCGTGCGTTTGCGCGGCCTCGTCCCGGACCCGCATCGGGAATGGCGGGACGCCGACGTCTACGTGCAGCCGTCGCGGTTCGAGACGCTCGCGCTCGCCGCGGCCGAGGCCATGGCGATCGGTCTACCGGTCGTCGCGTCCGCGGTCGGCGGGATCCCGGAGCTGATCGAAGACGGCGTCACCGGATGCCTCGTTCCGCCGGACGATCCTCGGGCACTCGCAGCGGCGATCGGGGGGCTTCTGGACGATCGCGACCGGTCGCGGGCGATCGCCGCCGCCGGCCGAGAGCGGGCGCGCGAGCTGTCGACCGACCGGTTCGTCGACGCGCTCGCCGGCGTCTGGCGGGAGGCCGCCTCCGTAGAATCATCCGGGTGATGGCCGACAGGCGGGGCGCCGCGTCTTCGAGAGCAACGCGGGGTCATCGCCTCGCATTCGACGTCACCACATCGATCACGGGCGTGACCGGCACCGCGCGGTACGCCCTCGAGCTCTCCGCCGCCCTCGAGGCGATGCCCGAGCGTCCGCTCGTGCGACGCTTCGCGATCGGCCGGGGCGTTCGTCCGGCGCCCGCGGGCACGCGTCATCTTCGCGTCCCGTTGCGCGTCGTGGGCCGGATCTGGGAGTGGACCGGCCGCCCCTACGTCGAGACGATCACCGGCCCGGTCGACTCGGTACACGCGACGGGGCCCGTGATCCCGCCCAGCAAGGTTCCGATCGTCGCGGTCGTCCACGATCTGGCCCCGCTAGAACATCCATCGATGCACCCGCCCCGTGCGACCGAGACGATGCGTCGCTTCCTCGGCGCGCTCGATCGCGCGTCGGCCATAATCGCGATCTCGGAGGCCACGGCCGAATCGTTACGGGGGGCCGGGGTTCCCGGCGAAGCCATCAGGGTGATCCCGAACGGCCGCAATCTCCTCCCGCCCGCCGACGAGGGCATGCTCGGGCGGCCGTACGTCCTCGCGGTCGGAGCGCCCGTGCCGCGGAAGCGCCTCGACGTGCTCGTCCGCGCCGTGGCCGCCGTCGACGGCATGGACCTTGCGATCGTGGGACCGCCCGATTCCGAAGACGAACGCATCGCGGATCTCGCGCGATCGCTCGGGATGGCGTCACGCCTGCATCGCGCCGGGCCCGTAACGGACGCGGAGCTCGCTCGCTGGTATGCGGGCGCTTCTGTGGTGGCGGCGCCCGGCGTCGGGGAAGGGTTCGGCCTCACCGTCGTCGAGGCGCTCGCCTCCGGCGTCCCGGTCGCCGCGAGTGACATCCCCGCGCACCGCGAAGTGACGGGAGGCGGGGCTCTGCTCGTGCCCCCGGGCGACGCCGACGCGCTCGCCGAGGCGATCACGAGGGCGGCCGCCCGAGACGCCGACGTGGTCGCGCTCACGGCACGCGGCGCTCGTCACGTCGAGCGCTACACGTGGCCGGCGTGCGCGGCCGCGACGCTTGCCCTCCATCGCGAGGTCGCGGGCCGGTGACCCGGCGGAGTCCATGACGCCTCGCCGCATCGCGCTCGTCGCGCACCGCTTCGCTTCGCCCACCCCGACCGGCATCGGCCACTACTACGTGGAGCTGACGAGGGCGCTGGCCCAGGTCGCGGACGCGGCGCGGTACCGGTTCGTCGCCGCGTCGCTCGCGGAACGCGACGAGGCGACGTGGGTGCCCGCAGGCGTCGAGCGCCGGTTCGTCCCGGGCCCGCGGAAGGCGGTTGGGCTTGCGTGGGGACTGCTCGGCCGGCCGCACATCGACGCGGCGCTCGGGCGGCCGCACGTGGTGCATGCGCTTCACGCGTTCAACGCCGTCCCGACCCGCGCACCGTTGGTCGTCACGGTGCACGACGTCGCGCCACTCCGGCTTCCGGAGTGGTACCCGCGGATGGAACGATGGCTCCACCGTCGCGCCCTAACGCACGCGCGCGAGCATGCCCGGGTCGTGATCACCGTCTCGGAGTTCGTCGCCGCCCAGATCGCGGAGCACGGCGGCATCGAGCGCGCGCGCTTGCGTGTGGTGCCGCCCGGCGTCGGCGAGGCGTTCCGCCGCGTCGCCGACGCCGACGTCGATGGCGCGTGCGCGCGCTTCGGTCTGGAGCGCGGGCGGTATCTCGTCGCCGTCTCCGCCGTCATCCCACGCAAGAATCTTTCGGTCGTGTTCCGTGCGATCGCGGCGCTGCCCACGGCGACGCTCGGACCGGTCGCGCTCCTCGTCGCGGGCCCACGCGGGCTCGGAGCCGACGCCGTCGAAGCCGAGACCCGGGCCCTCGGGATCGCCGACCGCGTTCGCTTCGCCGGCCATGTGTCCGGCGACCTGCCGGCTCTGGTCGCGGGCGCGCTCGCGCTCGTCCATCCCTCGCGCGACGAGTCCTTCGGCTTCCCGCCGCTCGAGGCGATGGCTGCGGGCGTGCCCGCGCTCGCCGCGGCGGCCGGCGCCATGCCGGCGGTCTCAGGGCCGGGCGCGGCGCTGCTCGAGCCCGAAGACGCGGACGCATGGGCGCGGGAGATCACCGCCGTGGCGGAGAACTCAGAGCACCGCGCGACGCTCGTCGCAGCCGGCGACCGTCACCAGCGCGCGTACACCTGGAGCGACACGGCCGCGAAGACGATCGCCGTCTACGAGGAGATCATGGGATCCCCATGACCGTTCGGGTCGTGCACGTCCTCGAAGCGCTCGAAGGCGGGACCGCGCGCCATCTCGTCGACATCGCGCGGCACGCGACGCGATCGACGCATCTCGTCATCGTCCCCCCTCGGCGCGTGGGCGGGATGACAGACGAGACCGCCATCGGGAAGCTGCGCGAGGCCGGCGCGGACGTCCGGCTTGTCCCGATGCGCCGGACGCCGTGGCGGCCGGGAAACGCCGCCGCCCTGATGCGCATCCGGCGCATCCTGCGCAGCTCGCCGCACGATGTCGTCCACACCCACAGCTCCATCGGGGGATTCCTCGGCCGGCTCGCGGCCGCGCGCCTCGGGCGCCCGGTCGTCTACACGCCGAACGGGATCACCGACGTCGCCGCCGGCGTCCTCGTCGAACGGATGCTCGGCCGCGTCACCGACCGCTTGATCGCGACCTCAGAAAGCGAAGCCGAGAGGACGGTCGGCCTGAGGATCGTCCCGCCCTCTCGGATCATCGTGATCGCGAATGGGATCGAGCCGGATCTGCCCGAGCGGATCGACATCCGGCGCATGCTCTCGCTGGCGTCGAACGCGCCGCTCATCGGTTCGATCGCGCGGCTCGTGCCGCAGAAGGCGCCCGAGGATCTCGTCGCCGCGTGCGCGATCGTGTCGCGCGCCATCCCCGAGGCGCATTTCGTTCTCATCGGCGGGGGCCGCCTCGCCGCGCGGGTCGACGCCGCGATCGTCCGGGATGGTCTCGGCGGACGCTTCCACCGCATCGACGCGCTCGCCGGGGCCGCCGGAGCTCTCGGAGAGCTCGACGTCTTCGCTCTGTCGTCGCGCTTCGAAGGCGGTCCGTACAGTCCGCTGGAGGCGATGCGCGCCGGCACCGCCGTTGTTCTGACCGACGTCGCCGGCAACCGCGACGCCGTCGAGAACGGCCTCTCCGGAGTGCTCGTCCCCCCGGCGGATCCCGGCGCCCTCGCCGACGCGATCATCCGCGTGCTTCGGGACGAGGCGCTGCGCCGCCGGATCGGAGAAGCCGGCCGCGCGCGCGTGCTCGAGCGGTTCGATGTGCGGCGGCTGATAGCCCGGCTGGACGACCTGTATCAGGAGTTCGCGGCGGGAGCGGCAAACACCTGACGACACGGCGCGCTGCGCTCCGGTCGATCCCGGCGACGGCTGGTACGCTCGATGCGGTGGCGTCCTCGGAGCCCCAGGCGCGCGTGATACCCGCTTTCCCCGGTCGCAGGGTGACGATGATCGCCGTCGCGACGGCGTGCGTCTTCCTCGCCGGGGTCGTCGTCGTGGCGCTCGATCATCCGGTCGCCGTTCTCGGCGCGTTGTTCACCGCCGGCGCAGCGATCATGGTGATCTACTTCCCGCTGCCGGCGCTCGTGATGTTCCTTTTCCTGAGTCCTTTCAGCACCGCCATCTTCTACCTCGCGGAGCGTGCGGCATTGCCCGCGGGCCCGCTGACGTACTGGAAGGACGCCGTCGTCGTCGCGTTGTTCCTGCGTGCGCTCGTGCACCGCGTGCGCGAGGACGGCCGCTTCCCTCTCACCTCGGCCGGAGACAACTTCCTGTACATCTACGTCCTCGCGTGGTGTGCGCTCGCGATCGTGTCGCCCCGCCGTCCCACGGTCGCGCCGGCGCTCGGACTGTACGTGGAGGGACCCTTGCTGTTCCTCGCCATCCGCTTCCTCCGCCCCACCCGCAGACAACTCTGGTGGTGCGTCGCGGCGATGCTCGCCGCCGCGGCGGTCATGGGCGGCGCCGCGCTCGTCGAATGGCTCGGTCCGCGCGCGGACTTCCACACCTGGTACGGCGCGCCCAAGCCCAGCCAGGGCAGCTCCATCTTCTTCTTCGGGGGTGGGGGATACCGGTCGGGCTCGTTCCTCAACAGCCCGTTGATCCTGGCGTTCTACCTCGCGGGGGCAGTCGCCTTCGCCGTCGGCGTCACGGCGGCGCGCAGCCGATCCCGGACCGCGATCGTGCTCTGCGCGTCGCTCTGCGCCGCCGGGCTCATCCTGACGTTCGGGCGGAGTGGCTACATCGGCGGCGGCATCGGCGTCGTCATCGCACTCATGATGGCGATCAGGAATCCTGCGATCCGCGTCTCGTTGACCGGCATCGTGCTCATCGTCTCAGGGGCGACCGCGGCGAGCTACCTCTCCGCCGACGGTGGCGAGGCGCTCGTCCGGCAGGACAGTGCGCAGACGCACCTCGACACGCTCCAAGCCGACCTGCGCCTGCTCGAGGCCAAACCTTACGGTTATGGGCTCGGCGTCACCGACCGATTCACCTCGCGCACGTCCGACGCGATCGGGGCGACGGAGAGCTCGTACATGGCGAAGGCGCTCGAAGGCGGAGTCGCGGCACTTGTGCTCTTCCTCATCGCGATGTTCACCATCTTCATGCGGTTGCACCGCCTGCGTCTCGAGGCGATCGTCGCGGGCGACCCCGACGTCGTCGCGATCGTCGCAGGCGCCATGGGAGCGATGACGGCGATCCTCCTCGCGAGCCTGTTCATCGGGGTGCTCGAGCTCGTCGTCGAGGCGGTCCTGTGGGGCGCGCCGGCGCTGGCGCTGTCCTGGCCGCTCACAGACGGTCGATCGCGCGGACCTATACTGCCGCCGCAGTGACGCGGGTCCTGTGGGTGACGGCCGAGGTACCTGATCCGGATCTGACCGGGGGCAGTATCCGGCAGTTCCATCTTCTCTCCGCGCTCGCCGATCGCGCGTCCGTCGATCTCGCCGTCGTCGGCCACGTGCGACACGATCCGCTGCGCAACCGGCTCCACGGGGTCGCCGAGCTTCCGGTTCCGCCGGTACGCGCGCAGCCCGCCCACCGCTGGCGCCGGCGTGCGGCCGATCTGTGGACGGCGCTCGGCGCCCGCGACTCGTTCGAGGCCGCCGCCGCGCGCCCGTCTCGTCGGCTGCTGCAGCCGATCGTCCGCGAGGCGTCGGGCTACGACATCGTGAACGTCGAGCACGGATATCTCGGGCCGCTGCTGCCGCCGGCGCGAAGCGGGCGGTGGATCATCACGTTCCACAACGTGGATTCGGCGCGATCGGAGCAACACGCGGCCATCGCGGCGGGGCGCCGGCAAGCGTGGCTCTGGACGCGCGACGCGGCACGCGCGCGGCGGCTCGAGCGGTGGACGATCGGCGCCTACGACCGGGTGATCGCCGTCACGCCCGAAGATGCGCGCCGGCTCGGCGGACGGGCGATCGTGGTTCCGAACGGCATCGACCTCGCGCGGTTCCGCCCGACGCCGGTCCCCCGCGAGCCGCATCTCCTGTTCAGCGCGCACCTCGGCTACGGGCCGAACGTGGACGCGGCGACGTGGTTCTGCCGCGAGGTCTTCCCGCTCGTTCGCGCGGCCGTGCCGGACGCGACGCTCGATCTCGTCGGGAGGCATCCGGTGGACGCGGTTCGCGCGCTGCAGGCGTCGCCGGGCGTGGCGCTCCATCCGGACGTTGCGTCGGTGGACGCGTACCTCCAGAGAGCGCGGATCTCGGTCGTGCCGGTGCGCGTCGGCACCGGAACGCGCGTGAAAGCCCTCGAGGCGATGGCGGCGGGCCGCCCTCTCGTGGGGACGACGATCGGTCTGGAGGGACTCGACCTCGTCGACGGGGAAAGCGCCGCGATCGCCGACGAGCCGGCGTCTATGGCGAACGCGATCGTGGATCTGCTCCACGACGACGCGGGGGCGCGCCGGCAGGCAGAAGCCGCGCGCGCGACGGTGGGGCGGTTCTCCTGGGAGCGGATCACCCCGCGGTTCGTCGAGACGGTTCTCGAGCTCGCCGGATCGCCGGCGGACGTCCAGGATCCGCCGGCGCGCGGGTGACTCAGTCGCGGCGCGGGTGCGCCGCCGCCGCCTCCCAGAACCGCTCGAGCAGCGCGCCGACGGCGCGCCGCCGGTAGCGCTCGGCGATGGGGCGCGCGCGAGCCGCGCGCGCACGTGCGGCGTTCGGATCGTCGAGCGCGGCGATCATCGCGTCGGCGAGCCCGCGCGCGTCGTCGGAGATCAGCACGTGCTCCTCGTGGCGAAGCGGGAGGCCTTCGAACGCCACGGGCGTGCCGACCATCGGGGCGGCGGTCGCGAGGGTGTGCAGCGTCTTGGTCTTGATCCCCGAACCCAGGCGCACCGGGAGGGCGACCACCGACGCCTCCCAATATTCGGGGAGGATGTCCGGAACATCGGCGCGCAGTTCGACGTCGTGCCGCGCGATCGCCTCGCGCACCTCAGCGCCCGGCGCGCGACCGACGACGCGCAGCTCGCTGTGCGGCCGGCCCTGTTTCACGAGGGGCCAGCACTCGTCGAGGAACCAGGCGAGCGCGTCGATGTTCGGCCCGTAGTCGAGCGCCGCGATGAAGGACACGAGGTCGTCGCGCCGGGAGCGATCCGGCGGCGCGAAGAACTCGTCTCCGATCGGCGGCGGGATCAGGTGCACGGTCTGCCGTCCGGTGACGGCGCGGATCGCGGCCGCGTCCTCCTCGGAGACGCAGGCGATCTCCGCCGCAGGCCGGTAGCGAGTCCGCTCCCAACGCCTCGTGTGGATCGCATCGAGAGTCCGAAGCAGCCGCTGGCGGACGGTGGGAGCGCTCGAGATCGCGCGGGGCCCCTGGCGGATGTATGCGTCGGTGAGCAGCAGCGCGCTCGGCGCGTTCGCGGCGCGCATCGCCGGCGCGAGCTCGCCGGCGAACACCGTGACGACGTCGAACCGGCGGCGCGACTCGATCGCCGCCAGCTCGCGCGCGATCGCCTCGACGCACGGAGCCACCTCCGTGAACCCGGTAGGTCCGGGACCGGCGATCGCGCGACCGAGGAGCGTGAGCCGGCTGCGTGCAGGGGAGCGCGCGCACGCGGCGACGACGGTTTCGACGCCGGCCGCCTCGAGCGTTTCGAGCGGCGGGTCCCCCGGCGAGGGAGGCGTCGTGACGAGCGTGATCTCGTGCCGCCCGGCGGTCTCGACGAGCAGCTCGTGAAGGTACGTCCAGCCCCCACCTCGACGCGGGTCCGGCCGGTGCAGGGACGCCCAGAGCACGCGCATCGCTACACCTCCCGCGCCCCGGGCCCGAGATGCCAGCGCACCTGCGCCCACGCGAGCGCCCGCTCGGGGCCCGTCACGAGCCACAGCAGGCACCCGAGCGTCCCCAGCATCCATGCCAGCCGTGCCCGGACGCGGCCTCGATGCTTGGCGATGAAGCGGTAGTGGCTCCGGAGCGCCGCCGGCCGCGACATCGTCGGGATGTCGCCCGGAGTGCTCGCGCCCCCCTCGTGGATCGCGGCCGCGTCCGCGACGTGCCGGACGCGCCAGCCGGCCGCGCGGAGCCGGCGGCACAGATCGGTCTCCTCGCGGTACAGGAAGAAGCTCTCGTCGAAGCCGCCGACGGCGTCGAAGGCCTCTTTGCGGATCGCCATGAACGCACCAAGCACGTGCGCGCAGTCGCGGCTGCGCGCGTGATCTTCCGGCCGGTACAGCGTCGGGTTCCATCCGGGCGAGACGCGATGGGCCACGGCCGTCAACGGGCGGCACATCTCGAAGATCGTCGACAGCAGCAGCGGGTCCCGCCGGTGCGCCGACGGCTGCAACGTCCCGTCCGGATACGTGAACCGCGGCGCGACGAGCGCGACGCCTGGTTGCATCACCGACGCAACGAGCCGCGTCACGTCGGCCGGCGCGATCTCGACATCGGGGTTCGTGACGATCAGGACGTCCCCGCCGGCGGCGCGAGCTCCTGCGTTCGCGCCCGCTCCGTATCCCCTGTTGCGATCGAGGGCGACGAGCCGCACGTTCGAGCGCTCCTTCGCGAATGCCGACAACGACGCCGCGCTGCCGTCGGGGGACGCGTTGTCGACGAGGATCACCTCATGGACCGTGTCCGCGAGCTGGCCGGCGAGGCGGATCGTCTTGCTCGCGGTGTTGAAGTTGACGATGACCAGAGAGGCCGCCGGTTCCACCGTCTGTTCTACGCCGCTCGGCAACGGGCCTCGACGCGCGAACGCTATCGCCGCGCGATCGACTCGGGGTCCCGTAGCGTCTCGAACTCGGGCGCCCACGGCGGCGCGGTCTGCCGCCGGCTTCCGGAGACGACCTCCGCGACGAGGACGTACATGAAGCAGGCGAGAAGCCCGGCGATCAGCGCGATCAGATAGTTGCGGCTCCGGCCGACGGGGACCGGACCCGCGGCCGTCGCGGGCGACAACACCGCGATGCGACTCGGCGGCAGGCTCAGCAACGCGGCGATCTCGGCGGCGTTCCCACGCAGCGCCGCCTGCTGCCCGAACAGCGTCGCCTGATCGATCGGCGTCCGTCTCGATGGCGGGATCCTCTGGAGCCGCCGCACCTCGGCCTGGATCGCCGGCATCCGGTTCCTGACCGTCTGAATGTCCGCCGCGAGACGATCCGCTCGCTGTTTCTGGATGCGCGCCACGAATACGTTGCAGATCGCGTTCGCCAACGACAACGTCTTGTCGCGCGCGACCCCGACAATCGCGACGGCGTAGCTCGCGATCCCGCCCGACGGCACGACCCTCACAACATAGTCATCCGCGCGCAGCTTCTGTTGCGTGAGCACGTCGCGGTAAATGGTCGCGAAGTCGGCGGTGATGACCTCGGCGGTCGCGAGCCGGTTCGTGAACTTGATGAAGTCCTCGCTTGCGGGTTGCTCGCGGCCGACGCGGATAAGTGCCTGGAACACGCACGCCGTGCGGACCCTCGGCTCGTCGGACGCGGCGTTCACGATCCCGGCGGCCCCGATGGAAACCACCATGATCACGATGCAGGGAAGGACGTAGCGGCGAACCATCGCGCGGCGATTCTAACAGTCGCCTTGGGTGTTTCCCGGCACCTCGCGGGTGCCACGAGTGCAGAGCGACGCCGGATTTGCGGCGCTTCGCGCTAGCATGGCCGACCCATCGAGCGCTCACCGGGAGGAGCCACCCTGGCATCGAGACGTGCCCGCGCGCTCGCTCACCGCGTCAAGGAGCTCGGGCTGATCCAGCGTCCGTACCGACGCCGGGCCCGGCGCCGCCTGGACATCCTCGACCCCGGCGGCGTGACGGTCGTTATCGTCAACTGGAACGGAAAGCCGTTCCTTCAGACCACCGTCGATGCCGTGCGCCGGTTCGGTCCGCCGACGGTCCGGATCTTCGTCCTCGACAACGCCTCGCGCGACGATTCCGTCGCGTGGCTTCGTTCGCGACCGGACGTGATGTGGCGACGGCTGCCGATCAACGTCGGACACGACCTCGCGCTCGACATCGCGTTCCTCGGCGCCCGCACCGAGTTCGTCGTGTCGCTCGACGTCGACGCGTTCCCGTTCCGCGAGTCGTGGCTCGACGCGGTGCTGGACCCCCTGCGCGCCGGAGCGGCGATCGCGGGCGGTGAGTACCGCGCGTACGCGCACCCGAGCTTTTGCGCGATGCGGCTCAGGACGTTCGTCGAGCGGGGCCACTCGTTCCTCGCCCGCTATCGCGGCGAGGCCGGGAGCACGGGCTGGGACGTCGGCGAGCGCATCTCGCTGATCGAGAGAAGCCGCGGCGCCTGTCATCTGATCCCCGTTACGTCGGTGCGAGGTCCCGGTCCGCTCGGCACGATCTTCGGCGGCGTCGTCTACCACAACTTCTACGCCGTGCGACACCTGCGCGAGGCGGACCCGGAAGCGAAGCTCGACGATCTCGTGCGGCGAAGCGACGCGATCGCGGCCTGGACGGAAGCGACGGAACGGCTACTTGGGTGACGGGACCGCGTCGACGGACGCGATCTCGAACGCGGCGTGCAGATCCGCGACGCCTTTCACGAAGGCGCGGCCGGAAACGAAGAAGCTTATCGACGGGGACTTCGCGCGGGGCGCGAACTCTCCGGGATCGGCCTTCACCACCGCCACCGCCGTATACGTCGCCGTCGGCAGCGCCGCCCTCAGCCTGATGTCGAAGGCGACCGTCGAGCCGGCGGACACCGGCTGCGCGTCGCGCGGCAGCGTGCCCTCGGCGTAAACGAGCTGGCCGGCCTCGTGGTTGATGACGATGCCGTAGAAGGGCTGCTTCGCGTCCTTGCGGAACAGCACGGTGCACCGGAAGGAGACCTCCTCGCCCTCGGTCACGTGCGCGGTTCGCGTCGCGTCCTCGCCCAGCAGCTCGAAACCCAGCACCTGCACCTCGGCCGTTTCCTCGCCCTCCCCTTCACCCTCACGCGCCGTTGCGCCGATGATGTCGTGGTACCGCGAGATCGCGTCGTCGGTGTCGCCGACGAAAACGGGCGCACCGTGGTGCAGCAGCATCGTCCGCGTGCACAGCTTCCGGATCGCATTGAGATTGTGACTGACGACGAGGACGGTGGCGCCTTGCCTCCGGATCTCCTCCATGCGGTCGAAGCAGCGTATCTGGAAGGCGAGATCGCCGACGGCGAGGACCTCGTCGACAAGCAGTACCTCGGGATCCGCCGCCACCGCGACCGAAAAGCCGAGACGCACGAACATCCCGGACGAATAGAACTTCACGGGCGTGTCGATGAACTCCTCGATATCTGCCCACGCGACGATCGAGTCGAGCCGCCCGTCGATCTCCTTCTTCGACAAACCGAGAACGATACCGTTGACGTAGACGTTCTCGCGGCCGGTCAGCTCAGGGTGGAATCCGACACCCACCGCGATCAGGGGCGCGACTCGGCCGCGAACTTGCACGACACCTTCTGTGGGGGCCGTGACGCCGGCGAGCATGCGGAGCATCGTCGATTTGCCCGAGCCGTTGCGGCCGATGACGCCGAACGACTCCCCCCGAGCGACCTCGAGATCGATGTTACGGAGCGCCCACAGATGCGTCCGGCGATGCCCTGCGCGGAACCGCAGGGCGCGCGTGATCAGCAGGGGCACGTCCTCGTATTTGACGTACCGCTTTCCGACGCCCTGGAGGCGAACCGTGGGATGCATCGCGCTCACGTGCTCAAAGGAGGTCGACGAACACGCGGTCGAAGCGGCGATAGAGCACCAGAGCCAAAGCGGCGAGCGCGACGACCCAGACCACGCATGCCAGTACGGCACGCTCCCAGTCGGGCGGCGCGGCACCGATGCCAGCGCGGTAGAGCTCGATCATGCCCACAGCGGGGTTGAGCTGAAGCCACTTCGCCACGGACGTCCCCAGCTCGCGCAACGGGTAGAGGATCCCCGACGCCCAGAACCACGGCAGGATCACTGCCTGCACGATGAAGCGTGTGTCTCGGAAATACACGTGCGCGGCCGCGAGGACGAGCGCGAACGTGCCCGCGAGCAAGACGGACAGGATCATCGCCGGGATGATCAGCAGCATGCGCGGGGCGAAGTCCACGCCGAACGCCGCCGCGACCCCGAGCATGATCGCGACCGCGGGCAGGTAGCCTCGGAAGTTCGACCAGACGGAGACGAGCGGCAGGACGGACCGGGGGAAGTAGGTCTTGGTGGCGAGCCCCGAGCCGTCGACGACCGCGCCGCTGGCCGCGGTGACGGCACTCGAGAAAAAGGTCCACGGGAGGACGCCCCAGAGGACGAACACGGGATAGCGCACCCCCGTCTCGAACCGGGTGATCCTCGAGAAGATGACCGCGAGGACGACCGCTTGCACGAGCGGTAATCCGATCGCCCACAGCATCCCGAGCGACGCGCGGCGATAGCGGACGAAGAAATCCTTCTTCGCCAGCGTCTGGATCAGGGCTCGTGCATTCCACAGATCGCGAAGCAACACGCGGAGCGGCGTCCGCTCGCCTCGCAGCTCGAACCCGGTCGTCGTCGCACTCATGTGTCCGGAAACTCCCCGCTTTCTACGGTCGGCGCACTGCCGTCGCTGCGGCGCCAGCGTATCCACTCTTGTATCGACCGGCCAGGACCGCGCTGGAGGAATCGCCCCATTCGCCTTGGAGAATCGTGACGCGACGTGCGGTCTCCGGTAGCGTTCTCGACGTGAATCCCGACGGTGCCGCGTCTCCCGTGTTCGACGAGACCGCGGCGCGGAAGATTTTCGACGAGCTGTGCTCGCGGCCGTGGTCCTTCCACGGCTGGAGCCCGGACGTGCACGTCGATTGGGGACTGAACCGCGCGGCGCTCGAGCGGCTGTACGAGCTGGTCCCGCCGGGAGCGCGGACGCTCGAAACGGGGGCCGGCCTGAGCACGATCGTCTTCGCGTTGAAGCGCGCGCGGCACACGGTCGTCTCGCCGTTCCGCCACGAGCACGACCGGATCAAGGCCTGGTGCACCGACCGCGGCGTACCGCTCGACGGGGTGACGTTCGTCGCGCGACCCTCGCAGGACGCGCTTCCCGAGATCGGCGACGATCCGCTCGACGTGGTGCTGATCGACGGAGACCACGCCTTCCCGGCGCCGTTCATCGACTGGTACTACGCGGCGCGGCGGCTCGTGGTGGGAGGGCTGCTTATCGTCGACGACACGCAGGTGAAGACCGGGCGGATCCTTCGTGACTTCTTGCGTAAGGAGGAGGGGCGGTGGCGCGTCCGTGCCTCGCTTCCCACGACCGAGGTCTTCGAACGAATCGGCCAGGACCTCGTCCCCGACGTCGGATGGATCGGCCAGCCCTACTGCGCCCGCGCGCGCCTCCCCCTCGCGTGGAGGGTTAGGTCCGCGTGGCCGGCCCTGCGGGCGAAAGTCCGGCTGCGCACCCGTCTCCGCGCGCTTGTGGGTTCACAGTCGATACGACGCAACCGATGAGCTGATGGCCGACGAGTCGGTCACGGTCGTGCTGCCAACGCACCGGCGTCCCGACGGGCTCGCGCGCGTGCTCCGATCTCTCGCTGCGCAAGAGGATCCGGGCGTGCCGTGGAACGTCGTGGTCGTCGACAACGACGCGGTCCCTTCGAGCCCCAAGGCGGTCGACGACATCGTCCTGCCGGTCGAGGCGCGGATGGTTCACGAGCCGCGGCTCGGCTCGGCGCACGCGCGCAACCGCGGTCTCGCCGAGGCGACGGGGTCGATCGTCGCGTTCATCGACGACGACGTGTCCGCCGAACCCGCCTGGCTCCGCGCTTTGATCGCGCCGATCCCCGCCGGTCGCTGCACGGGGTCCGGCGGCCGCGTCGTGCTCGACCCGTCGGTGCCGCTCCCGCGGTGGTTCGCTTCATGGATGGCCGGCTATCTCGCCGAGTACGGCCCGGCGGACCAGGAGGTCGATCTCACGGAGGCCGACCTGGGCCCCACCCTGCCCGAGCCGTACATCCTGACCGCGAACGCGGCGTTCCGGACGCAGATGCTCCGCGATATCGGCGGCTTCGACCCGCTCCTCGGGCCCCGCGTCGGGATCCCGATCGTGAACGACGACATCTCGCTTTCGCGTCGCTTCATCGCCGCCGGCGGCGTCCTCCGGTACGTCCCCGAGGCGCGGGTGATCCACGAACTCCCCGCCGCCCGGCTCACGCGTCGCTACATCACGCGCCGCTGCTACGCGCAGGGCCGGTCGGATTGGCTCCTCGACCGCGACTTCACGTCGACCTTGCGCTTCGGCGGCGTGCGCGGCACCGTCACGACGTACCTGCGGAAGATCGTCGAAACGATCGCCGGCAACGGGGTGGAGAAGCGGTACGCGTTCCTCTGGTACGACGGCGCGCGGCGCCTCGGGTTCTTGCGTGAGGCGTTGTCCCACAGCACCACGCGGACGCGCCGGCGGTGAACGCACGCGGGCGGCTGAACTACAGGATCGGCGCGCGGTAGCGAAGCGCGCTCCCCACCGTAACGAGCACCTCGACGGCATCGACGACGAACGCCAGCGCGAACAACGGCGGAGCCTTCCATCCCGGATACGGGAACTCCTCGATCCGAAGCCGGTAGCGGACCCATGGCACCATCGCCGCGACGGCGACCCCGAGACGCAGCGGCTTCGTCGGTCCGGTCGCCGCGACCGCGAGCCCCGCCAGCGCAGCCAGCACCCGCGCGTGGATCGGGTCGAGGAACAGGCCTCGGTGGAGCCGGCGCTCCGCGTATGCCGGGTGCTCGCGGACGATGCGTCCGATGCGACGCCACCGCAACCCGTGCCGGATCCCCTCCGCGAGGTCGCGATACCGCCTCCCCGTGTGGCGCATCTCGTGGATCACGAACGCGTCGGGCGCAAACGACACCGTCGCGCCTGCCTCCAGCGCGCGCCATCCGAGGTCGACGTCCTCGCCGAACACCCGTCCCGGGATTCGCTCGTCGAAGCCGTCGAGCCGCTCGAGCATCTCGCGCCGGTACCCGATGTTGCACGCCTCGAAATGCCAGGTGATCTGGTCCACCCACACGAAGGTCGCGAAGGGGCCCCAGCCGGGATCCTCCCCTTCCGGGTACTGGGTGCGTCCCTGAACGACGTCGTTTTCGCCGAGCCCACGGACCAACGACGCGAGCCACCCGGGCTGGGGGACGCAGTCGTCGTCGGTGAAGACGATGAGGGGGGCACGGGCCGCGCGCCATCCGGTGTTCCGGCCCGCGCCGGCGCCGCCCGGTTCCTCCCGGCGGATCAGACGGATCGTGATGGGCGCGGTGGCCGCGGCCGCCTTGACGACCTCGCTCGTCCCGTCGGTCGAGCAGTCATCGACCACGACGATCTCGAATGGGCCCGCGTCCTGTTGCGCGGCTAGGGCATCGAAGAGGCGCGGAAGAAGGTGTGCCCGGTTCCTCGTCGTCACGACAACCGAGACGACGGGCTCGAGGACATCGCTCCGTTCCGGCACCGATTCTCCTACAGGACGACGGTGCGCTCGCGCACGCTTCCGATGACGAGCCCCGCGACGCGAGCGGCGTCGAGCGTCGTGAGCAGGAGCCGGTCGACGATCTCACCACGCGAGCGAGGACGCTGGTACCACGCGTACGGGATCGTCAGCGCGAGCGCGGGGCGCCAGCGCGCGCCCACGACGAGCCCTGCGAGCACGGCGAGGAGCGCCGCGTGACGTCGCTTCGTGAACACGCCCAACCACAACGCCTCCCCGCGCATCTCCGGGAACCGTCGCACGAGAGTGGGGGCGATCTCCCCGTGCTCGCGGGCGCGGCGCCAATGGGCGATCATCCCCGGGTAGGTGACGGCGTGATACACCACCGCCTCCGGCGCGAACGTCGCCTTCGCCCCTCGCCGGCGAGCGGTCCACCCGAGGACGGTGTCCTCGCCGAAGAACGCCAGCGTCTCGTCGAACCCGCCCGCCGCACGCAGCACGTCGGCACGGTAGAAGATGTTGCAGGTTTCGTACCGATCGGTGAACTCCTCCAGCTGCTGCGACATGGCCGCGCGGCGGGGTGACGCCGCCGGATCCGGGATGGTCTTTCCCTGAACGATGTCCGCGCCCGCCTCGAGCGCGCCGAGACCGGCTTCGAGCCATGCAGGCGCCGGACGGCAATCGTCGTCGGTGAACGCGAGGACCGGCGCCTCCGCGATCGCGCAGGCGAGGTTGCGTGCCGCCGCAGGACCACGATTGTGGGTGTTCCGTACGATCCGCACCACGAGCGGCGATCGCTCGGCGAGCCCCTCGAGTACCCGCGCGGTGTCGTCGCGCGAGCCGTCGTCCGCGAGGATCACCTCGAAATCCTCGGCCGGCAGCGTCTGCGCCCCGAGGGCGGCAAGGAGCGGAGGCAGCCGCTCGGGCCGCTCGAACGTTGGGATCACGACGGAAACGCGCTTCATGGACGTGGGCGCCGGGGTAGGCCGGCGACGATGAAGGATGCCGGAGCGGGCGACCCCCCGCAAGGGATGCCGTCCGCCGCTAGAATCGCACCTCCGGCCTCTGCCGCCCGCGTGTCAGGAGGATCCCAGACGATGTCCGACCATCTCATCGAGCCGCACGGCGGCACCCTCTTCGACGGACTCGTCGGCGAGGATCGCGCCGCGGAGCTGCGGGGGGCATCGCGCGAGTGGCCGTCGCTCGACCTGACGCAGCGACAGCTCTGCGACCTGGAGCTCATGCTCTCCGGCGGCTTCTCGCCGCTCACCGGGTTCATGACCCGGCCCGATTACGAGGCGGTCTGCGAGCGGATGCGGCTCGCCGACGGCACATTGTGGCCGATCCCTGTGACACTCGACGTCTCCCCGGAGGTCGCGGACGGGCTCTCGGAAGGCGACAGGCTGGCGCTGCGCGACGCCGAGGGCGTGATGCTCGCGGCGATGACGGTCGAGGAGCTGTGGCGGCCGGACCGCGAGGCGGAGGCCGACGCGGTGTTCGGGACGACGCGCCCGGCGCATCCGGGCGTCGCGCACCTGATGAAGCGGACGAACGACGTCTACATCGGCGGCCGCCTGGAAGGCATCCAGCTCCCCGTTCACTACGACTACCGTGCGCTGCGCCTGACGCCGCGGGAGCTGCGCGACGAGTTCGCGCGCCTCGGGTGGTCGCGTGTCGTCGCGTTCCAGACGCGCAACCCGATGCATCGCGCGCACTACGAGCTGACGTTGCGCGCCGCGAAGGAGCTCGAGGCCAACCTCCTCGTTCATCCGGTCGTGGGGATGACGAAGCCCGGCGACGTCGATCACTACACCCGCGTCCGGTGCTACGACGCCTTGATGCACCGGTATCCGCCGTACACGGCGAAGCTCTCGCTGCTCCCCCTTGGCATGAGGATGGCGGGGCCGCGCGAGGCGGTGTGGCATGCGATCATCCGCAAGAACCACGGGTGCGCGTACTTCATCGTCGGCCGCGACCACGCCGGGCCCGGCTCCGACCCCGACGGCAACCCCTGGTACGGCCCCTACGACGCGCAGGCGCTCCTCAGCAAGCACGAGGAAGAGCTCGGCGTGGGGATGGTTCCGTTCCGTCAGATGGTCTACGTCGAGGAGCAGGATGCCTACTTCCCCGACGACGAGGTGCCCGAGCGCGCTCGCGTGCTTTCGATCTCGGGAACCGAGCTGCGGCGGCGCCTCGCGGACGGTCGCGAGATCCCCGCGTGGTTCTCTTTCCCGGAGGTCGTCGCGGAGCTCCGCCGCACGCACCCTCCACGCAGCCGCCAGGGGCTCACGGTCTTCTTCACCGGTCTGTCCGGATCCGGCAAGTCGACGATCGCGAACGTGTTGCTCGTGAAGTTCCTCGAGATGGGCGGCCGTCCGGTCACGATGCTCGACGGCGACATCGTGCGGAAGCATCTGTCGTCGGAACTCGGGTTCTCGCGCGAGCACCGCGACATCAACATCCGCCGCGTCGGGTACGTCGCCTCGGAGATCACCAAGAACGGCGGCATCGCGATCTGCGCGCCGATCGCGCCGTACGACGAGGTGCGCAAGGAAGTCCGCGCGATGATCGAGCCGCTGGGCGGGTTCATCCTCGTACACATCGCGGCGCCTCTCGAGGTGTGTGAGGAGCGCGACCGCAAGGGTCTCTACGCCAAGGCGCGAGCCGGGATCATCAAGGAGTTCACCGGGATCTCCGATCCGTACGAGCCGCCGGAGGACGCCGAGGTCGTCATCGACACGACCGATTCGACGCCCGAGGAGGCGGCTCAGAAGGTGATCCTTCATCTCGAGCGCGAGGGATATCTCGCCTCACCGGTGGCTTGACGAGCACTTCGAGCCACGACGTCGCGACCGACGTCTCGAGCTAGAGGTATCCCAGCTCGCGCAGGCGCTCTTCGAGCTCCGCGGTCTCTTCGTCAGAGGGCGGCGGCTCGGCTCGCGGCATCTGACCGGCCGGGAGGTTCCGCACGTCCGCGTCCGCCGCGTCGATCGCGCGACGGAGGTGTGCGACGGCGGCGGACGCCGTGGCAGGGTCGACCGGTCTCGCCTCCATCGGGTCGGCGCGGAGGTCGAACACTCGCTCGTGGCGGCCGTACCGCACGAGTTTCCAGATCCCGTCGGTGGCGGCGGTGGCCGGCTCCGTCAGCCGGGCGAGCGCGTCCTCGTCGAGCGACCAGTCCGACGCGACGCGCGTCACCCTCGGTTCATCGCGCCCGGCGGGGCCGTCGTATTGCGAGAGGGCGACGCCATCCCCCGCTCCATCCGTCCAGGGGTGGTCCTCCAAGCCGATCGCGTCGGAGATCCGGCGCGGCAGGCTCGGGAGGCTCACCAGGTCTTCTGCGACGAACCGAACCGGTCCGGCGACGATCAACGGCACCCAGATCAGTCGCTGGTCGAGTGAGAAGGAGTGACCCATGAGCCCGCCTTCGCCGAAATTCTCGCCGTGGTCGGATGTGACGATCACCAGCGTGTCGTCGAGCAGGTCGCGCCGATCCATTTCCTCGAACAGCGACCCGAGCCAGTCGTCCATGAGCCGGATCGACCGCCCGTAGAGATGCCGCATCCGCGCGAGCGTGTCGAACGGGATGTCGTGGGAGGTCAGGCACACGCGCCAGAGCTCGCCGAGTGTGAGATGCCGCCGCGCCTCCTCGCCCGCGCGCAGGCGCGCGCGTAACGTCAGGTCGTTGTAGGGGCGGGGCGGAAGGTACGGCGAGTGGCACTCGACCAGATTGACGAACCAGAAGAACGGCCGGTCGCGCGGCTCTTCCATCCAGGAACGGAGAACGCCGCGCGTCCCTTCCGCTCCATCGTCGAATCGCGCGCGCGCGCTCTCGAGGGCCCACCGCAGTCGCGCGCGCGCCGGGTTCGTGAAGCTTCGCCTGCCTGGGCGTCTTCTTTTCGACGAAGCGGTCGAAGCCGATGTCGAACCCGCTCCGCGCGGAGATCCATGCGTTGCAGCTGACCCCTCGGGTGTCGTAGCCGGCGCGGCGGAGGACCTCGGGAAGGAGGCGGTCTCGGATCGCCTCGAGCCGCGGGCGGCAATTGACCGGGTTCCCTCCGGGTGGGCCTGCGAGGCCGATCGACCGCGGCAAGGCCCCCGCGAACACCGAGGCGTGCGACGGCATCGTCCAGTTCGACGGCGCGATCGCGTGCGGGAGCGCGGTGCCGCGACGCGCGAGCTGCCCGAGCGTGGGCGTCGCGCCCTCTCCCGCGCCGTACGGCTCGAACGCGTCCGCACGCGCGGTGTCGAGCACAACGAGAAGCACGTTCGGGCGCATCGCCGACAAGGATATCCGCCGAGCGAGTCCCCAGCGGCGGCGCCGGCGGCTCGCTTCTGGCGCGGCCCGCGCCGAGTACGATACCGATCGGTCGAGGGGTTTCGTCCAGGTCCGTGGAGGGTCCCGTGTCACTGCCCACACTGAAGGACGCGATCGCGTCGCACACCTGGTACCACACGATGGAGCTCGCGCCCGGAGTGGACGCGCCGGGCTACTACGACCTCCGTCCCATCGTGGGGGCGCTCCCCTGGCCCGACGTCGGCGGCAAACGGTGCCTCGACGTCGCGACGTTCGACGGCTTCTTCGCGTTCGAGCTGGAACGCCGCGGCGCTTCCGAGGTCGTGGCGATCGACGTCGACGACTACGCCGACATCGACTGGCTATTCCATCGTCGCGAGAGCGGACCGCAGGAGATCGCGTCCATGACCCCCGGAAAGGGGTTCCGGATCGCGTCGGAGGCACTCTCGTCTCGCGTCGAACGCCGAGCCGTCAACGTGTACGCCCTCTCGCCCGACACCGTCGGAACCTTCGACGTCGTCGTGTGCGGAAGCCTGCTGCTCCACCTTCGGGAACCGCTGCGCGCGCTCGAAGCGATCCGAAGCGTCTGCCGCGGCGCATTCCTGTCGATGGAGTCGATCCGTTTGGGCCTGACGCTCCTCCACCGGCGGCGCCCACTCGTCGAGTACAGCGGCTACGTCGATGTGTGGTCGGTGCCGAACGCCGCCGGCCACGCGAAGCGACTCGAGCTCGCCGGTTTCGAGATCCTCAAGCGTCACGGCCCGTACGCGGTCCCGTTCGGGCCGGCGCACCGCGAGATGACCGGCGGCTCGCTGCGCGGGGGGATCCGGAAGTACGGTCCGAGGGCCGTCGCCCGCGCGATCGGCCGCAACGCGCTCGCGAAGGCGTTCGCCGGGGGCGTCGGCGACGTTCACATGGCCCTGCTCGCGCGCCCGCTCGCCTGAGGGCCATTGCCCCGCCGCGCACGATCGTGACCGAACGCCCGGAGGTGGACGTGGCCGTCGTGACGTGGAACACGGCCGAGGTCACCGCGCAGGCCCTCCGCCGGTTGCTGGACACGGACCAGGGATGCCGCCTGCGTCTCCTCGTCCGCGACAACGCCTCGACCGACGGCACCGTCGAGACGCTCGCGCGTGTGGTCCCGGAGGCCGAGATCGACGCCGGAAGAGAGAACCTCGGCTTCGCGGCGGGGGTCAACACCATCATGACTCGATCGACCGCGCCGTGGATCTTTCTCCTCAACTCGGACGCGTGGCCGCAACCGCAGGCGATCGGGACGCTCGTCGAGACGGCGCGGCGCCATCCGCGCGCGGCCGCGGTCGCGCCGCGACTCGAGCGGCCGGACGGGACGCTCGAGCATTCGACCTACCCTTTTCCGTCGGTCGCGCTCGCGTGGACGATGGCGTTCCGGCGTGCGCGGCTCGGCCCCGAGCGCGCCGACGAGCTCATGCTCGAGGACGACTGGCTGCACGACCGGCCGCGACCCGTCGATTGGGCGATCGGCGCGTCGCTGCTCGTCCCGCGCGCCGCCTGGCTCGACGTCGGCCCGTTCGACGAGCGCTTCTTCATGTACGTCGAGGACCTCGAGTGGTGCTGGCGGGCTCGGCGGCTCGGCTGGGAGATCCGGTTCGAGCCGTCGGCGATCGTGCAGCACATCGGGAACGTCTCCGGAGAACGAAGGTACGGCGCGGCGCGCACGGAGGCCTACCTCGTCAACACGTACCTCTTCTTCCGGCGCGAGCACGGGCCGCTCGCAACGATCGCCTACCGCGCGCTGAATCTGGCCGGGACCACGCGGCTGTATGTCCGCGCCCGCCGCGCCGGCGACCATGGTCTGGCGGCGTACTGGCTTTCGCACATGCGGGCCCACCTGAAGCCGGTCCGCGACGATGCGGTCGGATCGCGCGGCCGCGTGCGGGCATGAGGCTGCGCGTCGCGCTGACGCACGTCTACGCTTGGCCGGAGGTGCGCCGGGGCGGGGAGCGTTACCTGCACGAGCTCGCCGGGGCGCTCGCCGATGCCGGGCACGACGTGTCGATCCTGTCGACGGCGCGCGAGGCGGGACGCGGGCGGCACCTCGGCGTCCGGACGCGCTACCTCCGCCGCCACGGACGCGCGCTCGAGCGCTGGTTCCCCGAGGTTGCCGACGAAGTGGCGTTCGGCGCTCAGGCGTTCGCACGGCTTGCGGCGCGCCGGATCGACGTGTGGCACGCCTTCGGCACGGCCGACGCCGCCGCCGCGGCGACGCTCGGCAGGGTTCGGAGGCTTCGGTCCGTCTACACCGACCTCGGGATATCCGAGCGTCACTGGCGCGAGCGCAGAAGCGATCATCGCCTCTACGAGCACGTCGTCCGTCACGTCGACCGCTACCTCTGTCTCTCGGAGCACGCCGCCGTCGGTGTGCAGCGGGACTACGGGCGACGCCCGCTCGTCCTCGGAGGCGGCGTCGACCTCCGCCGCTTCCGTCCGGCGAACCGCAGGAGCCCGACGCCGGCGCTGCTTTTCACCTCCGACGCGAACGAGCCGCGCAAGAACCTTGCGATGCTCCTGGACGCCGTCGCGCTTCTCCGCCGCGACCACCCGGACCTGGAGCTGTGGCTCGCC